>NZ_JAUBRC010000003.1:82148-247492 GCF_036701635.1 Microcoleus sp. N9_B4
ATTACCGGAGTGGGAGTGACAACTGGAGTCGGAGTTGGAGTTATTACCGGAGTGGGAGTGACAACTGGAGTCGGAGTTGGAGTTATTACCGGAGTGGGAGTGACAACTGGAGTCGGAGTTGGAGTTATTACCGGAGTGGGAGTGACAACTGGAGTCGGAGTCGGAGTTACTACCGGAGTTGGAGTTGGTGTTGGCGGCGGGTCGATCGCGTCATCAGTCGAAAACACAATATTACCAACACTACTAGAACGCGGAAACGACTGCGATGTAATGCTAGATTGTCCCGTTGTAATTGCACCCGCCGTACCGTTGCTAGCAGCATCCCCCACCACAAACGGTTGAATCGGCGTCCCTCCATCTCCCCCAGCGTGTGTAATTGCGATATTTCCGCCACCTGTGCCGCCAGCAGTAGAAATGCTAGCAAATCCCGTCGGCGAAAGTGGGGTTGAAAAAGCACCCGTAGCGCGGAAAAAATTGCCTGTTATTGCTGTGACATCGCCGCCAGTGCCGCCAGTACCGCCTTGGGCATTGATAAACTCTACTTGAATATCGCCGATCGGATCTAAGAACACATTGCCGGCATTTCCGACTATAGCGCTAGAGTTAATTTGTCCGGTTGTAATTGAAGTTATCGCCTTAACAGTTATGTTACCGCCACTGTTTGCCGATGTATTCAAATTGCCTGCGGTGAAGTTGTTACCGCTTGTAAATAGAATTTCTCCGCCATTAGTAGTAATATTTTTAACGGTTATATCGCCCTGGGCAGTAATATCGACTTTGGCGGCGGTGACATCTCCCGATAAGTTGACTTTTTCCGTGTTTAGTGCTGTCAATTGTTGCGCGTTAATTGTCGAGTTTCCTGTCACATTGCCAGCATTGTCGATCGCAAGATTTCCTAACTTGCTGGTGGCCCCCACCGAACCGTTGAAAGTGATGCTGCCGCTACCGGAGGCTAGAGTTAAGTTGCGGGCATTAATGCTGTCACTGTCGATCGCACCAAAAGCCATATTTCCCCCGGCGGTACTAAATACCGCATCCTTTGTCAAAACTAAAGCATTGCTAATATTAATATTGCCGTTATTAGTCGTAACATTACCGCCTACTTTAGTATTTAAACCCGTAAGATTAACACCAGAATTACTGTTAACGTTTCCAATAAATTCTGCATTTGAGGCAGTAACATTCAAAACAGATAAGGGCGTTGTGTCTCCGATATTTCCTTGCATCAACACATTGCCTGTAGCCGCATCTAAGTTCAATAAATGATTACCGTCTATCGCACCAGTTATCTTAATATCTCCGCCGCTGGTACTGAGATTAATATCGTTGCCGAGTGTGACAGTGCCGTTGAGAGCGATCGGGTTTTTATTGGTATTGATGCCAGAATTTAAATTAATTGTGGAAGCGTTGAGGGCGATACTGCTGTTGTCATTGCCCGTCAGAGTGCCATCAAGTGCGATCGCACCAGTTCCCGTTTGAATATTTACCGGATCTAAAAATGTAAGATTAGAGGAAATACTAACATTTGCACTGCTATCCGATCGCCCGATCGCGATCGAGCTAAATCCATTTTGAATTACATTAATTTCCGATGCAGTCAAATCTAAAGCGCTAGTATTGTTATCAGTTCCGCCAACCGCAATATTTTGTCCGGCTGTTGCGGGTTGCAGCGTTAGTGCGCCAGTACCAGAAACATTCCCCGAAAAATCAATTTCACCTGCCGTTAAACTCAGCGGGTTACTACCTGCCGATAAACTCGAATCGAAAGCAATAGTTGCATCTCCCAGTGTAAAAGTTACAGGAGCTTTTAATGTCACCGGGTCGCTAAAACTAATGTTATCATTAGTTGTGGTGATATTTCCGCTAACCGCAACATTTCCGCCGCCATTTTGAATAAATTCACCGTCTAAATTCAAGTTATTCTCAATATTGAGATTTACCTTATTGGTAAGTGTGAGCGTGCCATCATTGGTGGTTGTTACACTTCCTTTGAGATTAACATTATCAGCCGCAATACCCAGATTGCCAGCTACGTCAACTGTCTTGTTGAAAGTAATGTCGCTGCCTGAAAGAATCGAGTTTGGGGCAACAGTGACAGCATCTGCATAAGTTTGACTGCCGGTTGTAGTGACATTGCCGCCTAAAGATATTTTGCTGTTGGCAGTTAAACTTGTGAGAGGAGTTGTTTCGCCGATCGCACTTTTGAAGGTAAGATTACCGCTAGCGGCCTTCACAGTCAAATCACTGATACCATCAACAGTATTATTGAAAGTAATGCTGTCACCTGAAAAAATCGGATTATTGGCAATTGTAACTGCATCTCCGTAGGTTTGACTGCCAGTTGTAGTCACATTTCCCTTGAGTTGAGTTGTGCCGCCAGCATCTGTAGTCAAACTCGCGGCATTGACTGCTTGATTAAATGTGGTTGTGCCTGTAGAGTTAGCTGTTAAATTGCCGATCGCACTTGCAGCACCAACTGCACCATTGAAGGTAAGATTACCGCTAGCGGCCTTCACAGTCAAATCACTGATACCATCAACAGTATTATTGAAAGTAATGCTGTCACCTGAAAAAATCGGATTATTGGCAATTGTAACTGCATCTCCGTAGGTTTGACTGCCAGTTGTAGTCACATTTCCCTTGAGTTGAGTTGTGCCGCCAGCATCTGTAGTCAAACTCGCGGCATTGACTGCTTGATTAAATGTGGTTGTGCCTGTAGAGTTAGCTGTTAAATTGCCGATCGCACTTAAACTCCCAACTGCACCATTGAATGTAACATTACCAGTACCCCCATTCAGAGTTAAATCGCTGCTGCCGTTAACAGTATCGTTGAAACTAATGCCGCTGCCGGAGAGAATTGGATTATTGGCAACAGTCACAGCATCTGCATAAGTTTGACTGCCGGTTGTAGTCACATTGCCATTGACTTGAGTTGTGCCACCAATATTAGTCGTCACACTCGCGGCATTGACTGTTTGATTAAATGCGGTTGTTCCTGTAGAGTTAGCTGTTAAATTGCCGATCGCACTTAAATTCCCAACTGCACCGTTGAATGTCACATTGCCGCTACTCGCCTTCGCCGTCAAATCGCTGGTGCCATCTACAGTATTTTCTAAAGTAATGCTGTCACCTGAAAGAATCGGATTGTTGGCAATTGTCACTGCATCTGCATAAGTTTGAGCGCCAGTGGTTGTCACATTTGCCTTGACTTGAGTTGTGCCGCCAGCATCTGTCGTCAAACTTGCGGCATTAACTGTTTGATTAAATGCGGTTGTTCCTGTAGAGTTAGCTGTTAAATTGCCGATCGCCTTTGAGCTCCCAACTGCACCATTGAATGTAACATCACCAGTCGTCCCATCCACAGTCAAATCGCTACCGATGTTATTGGAGTTAACAGTATTGTTGAAAGTAATACCGTTCCCTGTGAGAGTCGGATTGTTGGCAATTGTCACAGCATCTCCGTAGATTTGACTGCCGGTTGTCTTGACATCGCCATTGAGTGTAGTTGTGCCGCCAGCATCTGTGGTTAAACTTGCGGCATTGACTGTTTGATTAAATGCAGTTGTTCCTGTAGAGTTAGCGGTAATATTTCCTAATGCTGTAGTATTCCCAACTGCACCATTGAATGTAACATTACCGCTCACCGCCTTCGCAGTCAAATCGCTGGTACCGTCCACAGTATTATTGAAAGTAATGTCGCTACCTGTGAGAATGGGATTATTGGCAAGAGTGACAGCATCTCCGTAGGTTTGACTGCCGGTGGTAGTGACATTGCCATTAAGTGTAGTTGTGCCGCCAGAATTGGTCGTGAAACTGGTAGCCGTGACAGCATTAAATGTAGCTGTACCAGCACTATTGACGGTGATATTTCCTAATGGTGTAGTATTGCCGATCGCCGATTTAACTGAAAAGTTAACTGTACCTGTTTCTAAAGTGAGATTGCCGCTGCCATCAATGTTATTGTTAAACAGAATATTGCCACCTGCTGAATTGCCATTGCTCACTAAGACACTATCTCCAACTAAGGTATTGCCGTTAATTGTGATATCTTGAGATTGGGTGGTAATATTGCCATTTAAGTTATTAGTTGTAGCGTTGAGAGTAATGGAAGCATTATCAGTTCCCGAAATCGATTGATTGGGATTGACAAAAATAGTGCCTTGAGTATTGAAAGTCACAGGATCGGCAAAAGATACTGGCAAATTCTCTACAGTGATATTGCCTGTAGTAGTTTTCCCTCCGAAAATAATGGCACTAAAGCCATTACGCAATGAGGATAAAAAAGGTGCTCCTATATCGATCGCCTGCGGATCGAAAGGAAGTCCAGCCTGGAAGCGAATTCCGACATTCGGCGAAAACGGCACAATTGAAAAAGTGCCTTTACTCTGGGCGGAACCTGCTCCCGAAAAGCCAATCTCATTGCCGCTAATGCTAATATTTCCAGTACCGGGCAATCCATTAGCATCAACGCTATTTATCCCAACTTCATTGGGAGTTGCGATCGCGATATCTCCACCGGCACCGGAACTAGAACTAGAATTAACTACTCCTGAGTATGCAAAAATGTTGCCTGTTTTGCCCGTGAGTGTGATGTTTCCGCCATTGCCAGCAGTGGAACTGGAGTTAAGATTACTAGCATTAATATTGTTGGCACTTAGTGTAATTGGCCCACCATTTCCGGTACTGGATGTGGTATCAATTGCCCCTGCCGTCGTATCAATATCGCCATTAGTGCTGGTAAGGGCGATCGCCCGTCCGGGATTTCTCATACTACCAACGGTAATATTACCTGTAGTTTCAATTGAAAAGTCGATCGGACTCTTCACATCGAAAGCATTGATTGTTTTCAGGGAACGCAAACCTGTAGTCTCCCCAATGGGCCCGTTGACATTAATAACGCCTGTTCCCGTAGTCAAAACTAGGTTGCCATCGCCGTCAACCGTTCCCCCAAAAGTAATGTCGCCTGCATTCATTAACCCAGTATCTAGGGTGACATTAGAACCCGTAGCCAGAGAGACTTTGCCGCCAAAGGTAATATTCTGTTCGTTGGTGACAATATTTGCATTTAAGTTAGTGGTTGCAGCATTAAAAGTAATTGAAGCGTTGTTTTTACCTGTAATGTTTCCATTGACTGCAATTGTGGAATCTTGAATTGTGACGGGGTTATTAAAAGTAACGCCAGCGGGGTCAAGGGCGATCGCCCCCGTGCCATCCGTCCGTCCGATAACCATTTGCGAAAACCCTTTTAACGTGTCGAGCTCCGCCTGAATCAGATTCAAAGGAGGAACGTCAGGGTTATTCTGAGTACCGCCTATCAGAACACCTAAACTCGGCGTCAGCGGCTGTAAAGTAATAGTACCCTTGCCATTGACTTGAGTCGTCCCTAACAGTTGAATTTCATCGCCCGTCAAAGTGACATTGCCGCCCAAAGCCGCATCAATCACACCGGCCGCGAGGTTAATTGGAATGGAATTGTTGTTAGCACTTCCCGTGAGGCTAATATTACCCGTTCCCGTAGCTTGCACCGTTACCGGCGGTATGCTGGTGTTTAAGTTAATGCCGTAGCTGCTAAATGCTGTCCCTACAGCGGTACCGGTTAAAACAATATCTCCATTCTCCGATCGTACCGTGCCGTTGTTGAGCCAGATCCCGGAATTAGTGCCCGTCCCTGCACTGGCCGTACCCGTCAACGTCACCTTTCCCAAGCCTGCGGTTTGGATTGTAGCACCACTATCTACATATATGCCTTCGTTTGTAGACCCAGCCCCATCACCTGTACCAGTCAGACTGACATTTCCAGAGAGCGCTTTCACTGTGCCGCCTTGAAGTTGTATCCCTTGATTGCTATCAGTCCCATTGCCGCCAACACCGCTTAGAGTCAGATTCCCGGTGCCTGTGGACTCCACCACCCCTGAACTCGAAATGCCCCTGTTGTTGCCCGCGCTCCCCTTACCTGTTCCAGTTAGGGTGATATCTCCATTCTGCGATTTTACGGTGCTGGGATTATCAATAGTTATCCCTTGATTGCTGTCAGTCCCATTTCCTCCCGTCCCGGTGATGGTGACAGTCCCGTTCCCGGGCGTTGACTCGACTGTAGAGTTGATGATTCTAACGCCGGTGTTTTGGGTTAAAGTTCCAGCACCGTTACCAGCCAGGTTTATATTTCCCCCAGCCCGCACTGTACTGCTGTCAATAGATATCCCTTGATTATTATCTATCCCGTTCCCGCCAGTACCGTTGAGAGTAATACTCCCTGTCCCGATCGATTCCACTGTACTGGTAATAATGTTAATCCCCTTGTTGTCGCTTCCAGTTCCATTACCGCCAGTAGCATTGAGAGTAATACTTCCAGTCCCAGCCGTCGTGATTTTGCTGGTAGAAACAGAAATGCCGAGATTGTTGCTGACTCCAGCGACTCCTTGACCTCTAATAGAAATATTTCCAGTGCCGGCATTGAGCGTGGAACCTGTGAGAGAAACTCCGCTGGGATTTGCCGCTGTCCCTAATGCTGGGGAATTTGACGGGTTGGTGCCGCCTCCTAAAATGATGTTGCCGCCGTTGGAGTTGATGATAGCATTGGTAATGGCGATCGCCCCTGCACCACTGCCATCTACATCTGCATTCAGGGTGATACTGCCGCCGTTAGCCGTGATATTTTTGTTAACAAGTATGCTGTTATTAGCATTCAGAGTTAGGGAATTACTATTAGCCCATGAAACCGGAGCGCTGACTGTAATATCGCCTTGGTTCGGAGAAGCCGACGCAGTGGAAATAGTCACATTTCCCAAACCTAGCTGTGTTTGCAGCGTCCCATTATTAATTGTAGAAGTACCCGCCGAGGGCGTAAATGCTCCCCCTGCTAAAGTGCCGCCTGCATCCGCACCTGCGCTAATAGTAATATCAGTAGGATCTAAAAGTAAGGTTCCCGCAATCCCAAAGGTCGATCGCAAATCAACTAATCCTTGAAAATCCAGCGATTGCTTTCCCGACACTTCCACAAAGCCGCCATTCCCAGAAAACAAGCCACCTCTGGCCGTAATATTGCCGTTAAAGCGAGTAGTTTCATCAGCCCAAACTATGACTCGTCCTGCATTCCCATTACTAATAGCATCAGCATTAATCGTCGAGTCGCTGCTAACAAAAGTCCGCGCAGCATTGGGAACAGTCCCCAAACCCTGATAATCTCCGCCAATCAGTACATTGCCGCCACCGTTAATCCCAGAAGCATCGATATTGCCCGCAATAACACCTACTCGATCGCCTAAAATATTTACAGTACCGCCAGTGTTGCCAGAGACATTGAGACTGCCGGATGCGATCGTAGTTCCCGCAGTTACCGGCACAGAAACATTCCCTGTCAACACAACTTCGCCATTGGAATTTACTGTCAAACCCGTCGCCTGTGCCACACCTTGTCCAGTCAGCAACTCCGGCAAAGATAACACTGGCTGCGTCCAATTGTTTGGCAGCGAACTTTGATTTGCTGTCGGCTGAATATCCAAACTCAATAAATTTCCAGCTTGACTAATTCGCACCAAATTGTTACCCGGTACGGCGCTAATCAGAATATTGCCACTAGGCGCAGTTACCTGACCCGTATTGACAACCGTACCGCCGATCAAACTTAAACTTTGACCTGGTGTCACCGTCAAATTGCCTGCATTAACAATGCTGCCCCCTGGCAAATTTGTAAACGCAAAACTATTCGGCATCCCAATTAAAGTTGCCCAATTGTTATTGCCGATCGCACTAAACCACTGATTGTTCCCAAAACCAATCCCTGTCGCCGTAGTAGCATTAAAAGATCCAGGCACGTTGAGACTGGCATTCGGCCCGAAAATTATGCCAGCAGGATTCATCAAAAATAAATTGGAATTGCCACCCGTAACTTGAATTAAGCCATTTATTAAAGAAGGATTACCCCCAGTAATCCTTCCCAAAATATTTTGAATATTGGGATTGGTCAGAAAGTTAGCCGTTTGAGCCTCGCTGAGGCCAAACAGAGTAAAACTGTGAAAAAGATTAGCCCCATCTCCGCTGAAAGATCCCCCGGAAATGTCGTAGCGGTTGCCGTTGGGAGTAACAACTGTGTTAGTGCCGTCCGCTGCCGGGGCGATGGGTTGCGCCTTGGCAGAACCCGCCGCTGCACTCAGCCAGCTAACAATGAATAACCATCCGAGTAAATGTAATTTGTTGGCTGTCATTGTGTTTAAATATTGTGCTTAAAGTGCGATCGTATTTATTTCTACTATTTTTACCCCTAAAAATTTCTCATGTCAATAGGAGCAGCCTATTTTGGGTGATAGAATAATTAGGACTAAAAAATGAAATGTATGTTTTTAATTACTATGATTTACGTAAAAACAGTTTTTTTACTAGAAGTCAGGCGCGGGAAATGAAACTTAGTTTCTTTTTTTGACTTTCTATGCTTCCCTGACCCAATTACCTTAAAAAACCGGGTTAATGCGGCCGGGACTATTGGTGAAAATATGGCGCGGAATGCGAGGGTTAGGGGTTTAAAAAACTCGAAAATTTAGTCAAAACTACGTAAGTAACGCTCGCTTGTTATACAGCTTGCTTAGAGTGGCAAAAACTCGATACAATCCTACTCGCGGTCGCCGCCGCTGCTTTCTGCATCGGTCGAGCAGCTTGCAGCGCGCTTTCATGAACAACTGACTGAACAGCCGACGTTCTCTCGAAAACTTTATATTTTATGGAGGAACTTTACCAAAACTTTATAAAGGTCGAGTAAAATTTTTATGTATTTTTGATGAAAGCCAATATTTGCAAGTCTTGCACTCAACTTTAGACCGTTACCGAAACGAAGTAAATGTAGTAGGTTGGAAGTCTACGCAGGATGAAAATCTTGCTGTTACAGATTAAAGTGTGGCACTCTAGTGTCAGTGAAAACTCTTAGAAGAAGCACTCATTTACTCCAAAACACCCTTAAGTGAGATCTGTATGTAGATTCACTGGTGTGGAGCCTCTTCTTTAGGTTTGACGATCGTCCTAAATATCGCAGGCTCGCGATCGTCGATTCGCGTCACGGCAACATGGCATTTAGGGCATTTTCCGCCTTACTACCTAACAATACTGGAGGAATCAGGGTTATGACTACCTTAACGCTAGTCAAAAAAACATCTTTTACAGTCGCCAGCTTGGCAACCACAATGTTGCTCAGCATCTGCCCGCCCGTCCGAGCTTTCATGTTTGGCACCAGCGGCATCCAGTTCGATCAAGATACAAGTATAAACTTTACATTCGACCAATCTCACGGCGCTTACCAGTCCAGCTTGTGGGTAGCCCAAGCTCAGTCAGGAAACACTGGCTACACCAACATCGCCAGACTGTTCTACGAGACTAAACCCTCAGATAACGGCAGCGCAAATGACTGGCAGGGAAGCTTCGGCAACGCAGTCACCTCGGAAAACGGCTCCATCACCCAAACCTTCAAATTTTTGCAGGATCAAACTTATGCCCTGCTGCTGTGGAGCGACAGCGGCAGCGGCAAACCATTGGAGCAGTACGCCTCCAGCAGCACCTTCATGAACAGCCCCGAATGGTTTGCCGCCAACACCCAGTTCCGGAGAGATGACTGTCTGGTGGCGGGCTGTCAGCAAGCCGTGTTTGGCGACTTTAATCTCGACTACAACTCCGGCGACTTATTTACAAGCGTCAACGGCGGTAAAGGCCCAGAGCAATATTCATTGCTCACAATGGCCCAACTGGCTCAGGGTACAAAAATCTCCTTCGACGATGCCGGAGGAGGAAACGACGCGGACTTCCAAGACTTCACCCTGTCGGCTGAGTTAGCCCCCAAACCAGTCAACGGCCTTGCCTTCCGAAACTTCACCGTGTCGGCTCAGTTACCCCCCGAACCAGCCCCCGAACCAGCCCCCGAACCAGTCCCCGAACCAGTCACAGTATTCGGGACTATGCTGGGGATCGGGGCTTTGGCTGCGACTCGCAGGAAAAAAAAGCAAGGGCAGGAACCATAAAAATGACTCTTAACCAGCCCCATACAAATCTAAATAGTGCGTCTGTTCAGTGGTAATCTGAGGAATAGCATTTCTAAATGTTAAGACTTTTTCCATAACGGGAAAAATAGCATCCTAACAAAGGCACTATTCATGGTATCCACCGCAACAAAAACGAACGTAGGCTACATCACCCAAATCATTGGGCCGGTTGTAGACGTAAAATTCCCAGGCGGCAAACTGCCCCAAATCTATAACGCTCTCACGATTTCCGGCAAAAACGAAGCAGGTCAAGACATTGCCGTTACCTGCGAAGTTCAGCAACTGCTCGGAGACAGCCAAGTACGCGCCGTTTCCATGAGTACCACCGACGGCTTGGTGCGCGGCATGGAAGTAGTAGATACCGGGGAATCGATCCAAGTTCCCGTGGGAATCCCAACTCTGGGCCGGATTTTTAACGTCATCGGTCAACCCGTAGACAACCTCGGCCCGGTCAATACTTCCGAAAGTATGCCCATCCACCGCAACCCGCCGGCTTTCACCGAACTGGAAACCAAGCCTTCGGTGTTTGAAACTGGGATCAAGGTGATTGACCTGCTCGCGCCCTACCGTCGCGGCGGCAAAATCGGTTTGTTCGGCGGCGCAGGCGTCGGCAAAACCGTGATTATGATGGAACTCGTGAACAACATCGCCAAGGCTCACGGCGGCGTGTCCGTGTTCGGTGGTGTGGGCGAGCGCACCCGCGAAGGTAATGACCTCTACAAGGAAATGATCGAGTCGGGGGTTATTAACGAAGAAGACCGCAGCAAATCAAAAATTGCTCTGGTTTACGGTCAAATGAACGAGCCACCTGGTGCTCGGATGCGCGTGGGCTTGTCGGCTCTGGCGATGGCCGAATACTTCCGTGATGTCAGCAAGCAAGACGTGCTGCTGTTCATTGACAATATCTTCCGGTTCGTGCAAGCGGGCTCTGAGGTATCGGCTCTGTTGGGTCGGATGCCTTCGGCTGTGGGATACCAGCCGACTCTCGGTACAGACATGGGCGACTTGCAAGAACGGATTACTTCGACTACCGAAGGTTCTATTACTTCGGTTCAAGCTGTGTACGTACCTGCGGATGACTTGACTGACCCCGCACCGGCTACGACTTTTGCTCACTTGGACGCTACAACTGTGTTGTCTCGCGGTTTGGCTGCGAAGGGGATTTATCCTGCGGTTGACCCGCTGGATTCTACGTCTACGATGTTGCAAGTTAGCGTTGTCGGTGAAGAGCACTATGGTGTTGCTCGTCAGGTGCAGTCAACTCTGCAACGCTATAAGGAATTGCAAGATATTATTGCAATTCTGGGCTTGGACGAGCTGTCGGAAGATGACCGCTTGACCGTTTCTCGCGCTCGCAAAATTGAACGGTTCTTGTCTCAACCATTCTTTGTGGCTGAAGTGTTCACTGGTTCCCCTGGCAAGTACGTCAAGCTGGCAGACACCATTAAGGGCTTCCAGATGATTTTGGCTGGCGAACTTGATGAATTACCGGAACAAGCGTTCTATTTGGTGGGCGATATCAACGAGGCGATCGCCAAAGCTGAAAAAATGAAAGCTGACGCCAAGTAATTTTAGTCATTAGTCATTAGTCATTGGTCATTAGTCATTGGTCATTAGTTGTTAACTGTTAACTTTTAACTGTTAACAACTAAGTGACTGCTGACTGCTGACTGCTGACTAATGACTAATTACTAATGACTGCTGACTGCTGACTGCTGACTGCTGACTAATGACTAATGACTAAGGACAATTTATGACATTAACTGTGCGCGTAGTGGCCCCAGACAAAACTGTTTGGGATTCTAATGCTGAAGAAGTAATTCTGCCGAGCACCACAGGCCAACTGGGTATCTTGAGTGGTCACGCTCCCATGTTGACAGCTTTGGATACCGGAGTGATGCGCGTCCGTCCCGGCAAGGAATGGGTGTCTATTGCTCTGATGGGTGGCTTTGCAGAAATCCAAGAAAACAAAGTTACTATTCTTGTCAACGGCGCTGAAAAAGGCGAAACCATTGATAAAGAAGCTGCTCGTACTGCTTACACCGAAGCAGAAGCTCGTTTGCAAAAGGCTACTACCGGCACTTTGCAAGAGCAAATTCAAGCTAAGCAAGCAATCAAACGCGCGAGAGCTCGTTTCCAAGCTGCCGGCGGCACGCTCTAGCTCTCAGGTTAAGGACATAGTGCTTTTGTAGCAGGGACACAACAATGTTGTGTCCCTGCTGTTTTTCTCGCGTTGTGTCCCTAATGTTTTGCTAAACTCCCACCTCGGACAATAGAGATTGCATTGTTTCCCAAGATAACCCCTGCTGAAGATAGCGGGGGTTATTTGGATTGTAGGGGCTCTCCAGGCGATCGACACTGACAATTTTTGCTTCCTCCGGCAACACAGGAACCTCTGGATCGAAAGCAGTCGATCGCGTCAGGGAGCTAGAAAAGCCTTTAAAAATAGCAATTTCATCGAATTCGCCGTCAATTTGGGCCTTGACGATTAAAACTTCGTGCGATCGTTTTACCGTGTATTGTTCCAAGCGACGAGCAATAGAGTCAGCCATAGCAAATCTCACTTTCCTGAAATCTGCTATAATATAGCTGAATTTTGCAGCTAATTTCAGGGACAGCCAGCTAAAATTTTATTTTTAATTCGAGCTTTTTTAACCGCAGGAAGTAAGCGGACATAATATAAATCCTGTAAAAAACATCTGGAAGATTTTCTGACTGCAAAACCTACTTGTCCGATATTTTATGAGCCACATCAAGACTAGATGCCAATTATCGTTTTTTAGTCAAAATACTATTAAACGGCGTGTTGCTTGGGGATATACGCTGCTATTCACGCTCGTTTTTTGCTTGAGTTTAGCTGTGGCAAGTTGCAAATCACAACTAATAAATAACTCTACAGCAAAAACCAAAAATGCACCCTCAAACTTAACAAGAGTTGTAAGAATCGGGCATCAGCGTTTCGGAGCGCTGTTTTATCTCAAAGCTAAAGGCTCTTTGGAAACCCGTTTAGCAGAAATTGGGTGGTCTGTAGAATGGACGGAATTTGCTGCAGGGCCGCCAATTTTAGAAGCAATAGGAAAAGGAAAAATCGATCTGGGTTATGCAGGAGTTGCGCCGCCAATTTTTGCCCAATCAGACGGCGTACCTTTTGTTTATATTGCTAATGATTCAGCTTTACCTGGAAGCATTGGCATCATAGTTCCTCAAGATTCTCCAATTCGGACTCTAGCGGATCTCAAAGGCAAGAAAATAGCTGCAACTCGAAAAACAGCAGGTTACTATTTGTTAATTCGGGCGTTAACTCAAGGTCGTTTGGAGTTAAAAGATGTCCAATTCGTCGATTTGCCGCCGCCAAAAGCTCAGGAAGCATTTGTGAGAGGCGAGGTTGATGCTTGGGCGATTTGGCAGCCGTTTCTAGCTCAGTTACAGGAAACTATGCCTGTTCATTTCTTGACTAACAGCGACGGGCTGATGAATGACAGAAACTTTTATTTGGCAAGTCGCTCGTTTGCTAGCGACTTTCCGGATATTGTTAAAATAGTGATGGGAGAAACGCGACAGATGGCTACTTGGATCACTAAAAATCCCCAGCAAGCAGCGGATTTTATCAGCAATCGAAGGGGAATGAAAATAACCACAGCTATCATGTTAACGAAAAGCCGCCGCTACGATTTGCTGCCAATTCAGGACAGGGCAGTTGAAGAACAGCAGCGGATTGCTGAAATTTTCTTTCGGTTGGGGCTGCTTCCCGATCGCATTTGGATTGAAGATGTTATCTGGAAACAAAAATTAGATTTATAAAACCAGAACTTAGGTAAAGGTAACGATAAATCAACGGTTGCAATTCCGCAACTATGAAAAATGTGCAATTTAGTGTATCCTATAAAGTGAGTTAAAACTGTTAACTGGCAGAATCAAATGTCATCAATTGCCAATCAATTGCGTTATGGTTTTGTCTCGATTGTTGTGGCAAGCGTATTGATGGCGGGAAGTACCTTAGCTTACCTCAGCTTTCGGGGACAAATAGAACAGACAAAACAGCTTCAGTACGAACGATCGCAAGCTGCTGCTGTCCAAATTAGCGCTTATCTAGATAACTTGCAGCGCCAACTCAATTATTTGTCAGAATTGCGGGGTTTAACAGAATTTAATGCGGAAACTCAGCGCAGCATTCTCGAAGGATTGGTTAACAGCAACAGCGCCTACGAAGTGGTCGGAATTTTCAACAGTAAAGGTCAAATCCTACAGGCGATGTCGCCTTACGAACCATTCTCTCTCTATAGCTTGAATTTAGCAGGTATTTCAGGAGATGCACCTATATTTTGGGAGACTTTTGGGCAGGCTCAAAATTATGTTAGTCCCGTAGATGTCGATCTGAAAACAGCGGTTAATGTTGTTAATTTAGCAGTGCCTGTTCGCAACAGTAAAAATCAAATTACTGGAGTATTGTTTGCCAGAGTTAGTCTCAATTTTTTAACTCAAATTGCCGCCAGATCGCAAGTGGGAAAAACTGGTTACACCTACGTTCTCGACCATCGCTCGGTGCTGATTTCGGAAACCGGAAGCAAGATTAATCCATATTTACTGCAAGATTTGAGAGGGCGATCGTTTGTGCGAGAGTTATCCAAATTAGCTTTAGCTTCGGGGATTCAATCTCCGATCGTGTATCGAGGCTTGCGCGGGGAAGAAGTAATGGGTACGGGTGCGATCGTGCGGAGGGTGCAGTGGATGGTGGTTGTAGAGCTACCTACGGCGGAAGCTTACGCTCCGGTGCGATCGCTCCTATACGTCATGGGTGCAGTTACCCTCGCCAGCGCCCTCGTCGCCGTGGGCTTGGGAGTGGCTTTTGCTCGATCGATTACAAATCCTTTGAAATCCCTAACATCTGCAGCTACTAAAATGAGTAGCGGAATGTTTGAAAATCGGGTAAATATTGCAGCATCTAACGAACTCGGAAAATTAGCTAATGCTTTCAACAGCATGGCCAGTCAATTAGAAGTATCTTTCACAAAATTAGAGGATCAAAATGCCCAATTGCAGCGACTTGACAAACTCAAAGACGAATTTTTAGCCAACACTTCTCACGAACTCCGCACCCCGCTTAACGGCATTATAGGTTTAACTGAATCTTTGATCGACGGTGCTACAGGACAATTGCCAGAATCGACTATTTCCAATCTGGAAATTATTGCATCTAGCGGCAGAAGACTGTCCAATCTCATCAACGACATTCTCGATTTCTCGAAGCTGAGACACAAAAATATTGAACTGCAAATCAAGCCGATCGGCATCCGAGAAATTGTCGATATCGTGGTGACTCTTTCTCAACCTCTAATCGGTACAAAAAACTTGCAGTTGATTAATTCAGTCACTCCCGACATTCCCCTCGTGGATGCCGATGAAAATCGGGTGCAACAAATTCTTTATAACTTAATCGGAAATGCGATTAAATTTACCGAAAGCGGCCGAGTTGAAATTTCCGCGAATGCGCTCGGCTTGGATTCGCCGCCTTTGACAGACAAAGAAAGTTCAGTAACCAGCCAGCTTCAATCTTTAATTGTTAGGTCAAAACTGCAAATTACGGTATTCGATAGTGGTATTGGCATTGCTGAAGATAAATTAGAACGAATTTTTAAATCTTTTGAACAAGCAGACGGTTCCACTGCTAGAGAATATGGAGGAACAGGGTTAGGTTTGGCAGTTACAAAGCAGTTGGTCGAACTGCACGGCGGCGAAATACAGGTATCTTCAAAACTAGGTATTGGTTCGCAGTTTACCTTTAGTTTGCCAATCTCTCAAAATCAGTACATTGAGCGCAAGCATCTGCCAGCAACGGTTCGGTCGTCTTTAGTTTCAAGAACCAACGATCGCCAGTTAATAACTAATGCAACTGCCGCACCAAGTTTTAATAATCACAGTTTGAGCGACGATCTAGAATGCCAAGAAAACAGTCTGGTGAAAATCTTGATTGTAGATGACGAACCTGTGAATATTCAGGTACTGGCTAACAATTTACTTCTCGAAAAATATGCGATCGCCAAAGCTAGCAGCGGTAAAGAAGCTTTAGCCCTTCTAGAAAGAGGCTACAAGCCCGATCTAATCTTGCTAGATCTCATGATGCCGCGGATGACAGGTTACGAAGTTTGCGAGAAAATCCGGGAGAAATTCACGGCTATAGAAGTGCCAATTGTGATGCTAACCGCCAAAAATCAAGTATCTGACTTAGTGCAAGGTTTCGATGCAGGAGCCAATGATTTTTTAACTAAACCGTTTGTCAAAAATGAATTGCTAGCCAGAATCAAAACTCACATCCGTCTGGCAAAAATCAATGCAGCTTACGGTAGATTTGTCCCCCACGACTTTCTGCGATTTTTGGGACACGAAAGTATTGTTGATGTCCGACTAGGCGATCAAATTCAGAAAGAAATGACAGTTTTATTTTCGGACATTCGCTCCTTTACGACTATCTCAGAAGCGATGACTCCCCAAGAAAACTTTAATTTTATCAACAGCTACCTCAGCCGAGTGAGTCCGGTAATTCGCGCTCACCAAGGTTTCATCGATAAATATATTGGTGATGCGATTATGGCACTATTTCCTGAGTCGGCAGATGATGCTGTTCGCGCGGCGGTGGAAATGCAAAAACAAGTTATTATTTACAACCAGCACCGACAACGGAGCAATTATGCACCGATTACGATCGGCATCGGTTTGCACGCGGGAACTTTAATGTTGGGTACGATTGGCGAGCAAAAACGGATGGAAAGTACGGTGATTGCTGATGCGGTAAATCTCGCGTCTCGTTTGGAAGGACTGACTAAGGTTTACGGATCGGGAATCCTAGTTACTGAATCAATTTTAGAGCGTTTGGGCGATCGAGAAAAATATATGTGTCGATTTGTCGATCGAGTCACAGTAAAAGGAAAAAAAAACGTCGTGTCAGTGTTTGAGATTTATGATGCAGAAACAGAACAAAGCATTAAACTCAAACAGGAAACTGCTGCTGCATTTGAAAAAGGTCTGGAGCTTTATTTCGAGCAAAATTTTAGTAAGTCGCAAAAAATATTCAAGAAGATTTGCGAAACAAATCCTCAAGATAAGTTAGCCGCAACCTACTACCAACGTTCTCTGAAGAATAGAATGTATGGAGTGTCAGAAGGATGGTCGGGAATAGAAGCTTTGGATGAAAAGTAGTAAAAGTAACATCAAGCTGACGGCAGAAAATTTTATGTATTGATCCGGTTTTTTTACCTAATCTCAGTCATAATATATTCAGACCAAAGCATGGGAACCCAAAATTGGGAGTTTTCCTGAGAGATTTGCCGTCGATCGCGCTGGTTTGACTTCTTCCTCGCATATATTGCGGAAATCTCTGCGAAAAAGAAACCCGATTTCTCGGAAAAATCTTAAGTTTGACAGCGATTCAGGAAGAAACCGAGAATCAAACTTTGCTTGTGCAAGTTTTGTTCAACTACAAAATGGTTTACAATACTTAGCAGCGAGCGGTGCAGCTTCGTTCGCCCGTATCAACTGTGTCTTTCAAGCTAAATTAATGTTATGTCCACTCTTTCTCTCAAGCACTTAGTGGCAAAACTTTCAAGAAAAGCAACGCTGCAAACCGTACTCATAGTTCCGTTTGTCTTGCAAGTATTTGCAGCGGTGGGTATTGTGGGATATTTATCATTTAGGAACTCTCAAAGAGCAGTGAATGACCTTGCGGCTCAATTGATGGGAGAGGTGAGCAATCGCATCGAGCAAAATTTGAGAACTTATCTGCAAACTCCGCACCAAATCAATCAAAGCAAGCTGGATGCGGTGAAACTGGGTTTTGTGAACATGAAAGACTTGTCAGCTTGGGAAAAGTATCTGTGGCGGCAAGTGCAATTATATCCTTATATCAATTTTACGTCGATCGCTAATCAAGATGGAGAATATCGCACTGGCGAAAAGATGTCTAATGGCACTTTATTGATTAACGCATCGGGCCCGTCTACAAATTTTGATTTTTATTCTTACAATACTAATGATACAGGCGATCGCACTACAGTAGCAGCCACCGTCAAAAACTTCGACATCCGACAGCACCCTTCCTACACCTATGCGGCTCTAGAAGCCAAACCAACTTGGAGTTCAGTTTATGTATCCTTCCTAGAACCCACCTTAATCCTCAGCGCGCTGCAACCAGTTTACAACAGCCAGAAACAGCTAGAAGGAGTATTAATTGCTGCTTTGCGTCTCGACAGTATCGGTCAATTTTTAAACAGCCTCAAAATAGGCAAATCCGGTCAAACTTTTATTATCGAAAGAAACGGCACGCTGCTGGCAACTTCCACAGCAGAGAAACCTTTCCGCACCCAAAACGGTAAAAAAGAACTGTTTAAAGTTACAGAAAGCAGCGATGCAGTAACGAAAACTACAGCTAAATATTTAGAAAGTCACTTTCAAAAATTGCAGCAAATTAGCAAATCGCAGCAAATAAATGTTGAGATAAACGGCCAGAATAAATTTTTAAAAGTCCTGCCATTCCAAGACGGCAAAAGTTTAGATTGGCTGATAGTCGTCGTCGTTCCCGAAGCCGACTTTATGGAACAAATTCATGCGGGCAACCGAACTACAGTGTTGCTATGTCTGGCAGCTTTGGGCATGGCAAGTGTGTTAGGACTTCTCACTTCTCGCTGGATTATCAAACCTCTTATAAAATTAAAAAATGCAGCAATAGCTTTATCTGAAGGACAATTTGACCAAACTGTAAAGCTCGATCGATCCGACGAGTTGGGCGTACTTGCCACTGCCTTTAACAGCATGGCAGCACAACTGCAAGCATCATTTACTGCGTTAGAAACTAAAAATATCGAATTGCAGCGACTCGACCAACTGAAAGACGAATTCTTAGCCAATACTTCCCACGAACTCCGCACTCCCCTCAACGGTATTATTGGGATTGCAGAATCTTTAATAGACGGTGCTACCGGACAACTGCCAGAATCAACCAATTTTAACTTAGCTTTGATTTCATCATCGGGGAAAAGATTGTCTTCTTTAATTAACGATCTTCTAGATTTTTCTCAGCTAAAACACAAAACTATAGAACTGCAAATTAAGTCCGTCGGTATTCGAGAAATAGTCTCGGTAATTCTCACTTTGTCTCAGCCATTAGTAGGCAAAAAAAACTTGCAGTTGATTAACTCAGTCGCTCCTGAATTGCCACCAATAGCAGCCGACGAGAATCGCTTGCAGCAAATACTTTACAACTTAATCGGCAATGCGATTAAGTTTACCGAAAGTGGCCGAGTTGAAATTTCCGCAGAATTGGTAACGGGCAACGCACAATCACCGTCTAATTCCCAATTAGCCATTACTGTATCTGATACTGGCATTGGCATCCCCGAAGATAAATTAGACCGAATTTTTGAATCCTTTGAACAAGCTGACGGTTCTACTGCTAGAGAATATGGTGGCACTGGTTTAGGGTTAACGGTTGCCAAGCAATTAGTTGAATTGCACGGAGGGAAAATTGGGGTATCTTCAACTGTAGGCGTGGGTTCCCAATTCATCTTTACTTTGCCCGTATCTGAGAGTCAGCCGGAATTTAGCAGCATACAGCCGCGTTTAACCGAGGGTTCTCCCATTTTAATCACTCCTGAATTCGCGGGCAAATCCTCTACAATAAATTCTCAGCTATCAGAAAATAGCGACTTGCTAGAAAGTGAAAAACTCAAAGTTTTGGTAGTCGATGATGAACCCATTAATATTCAGGTCATTATCAACAGTCTTTCTCTAGCAAACTACGAGATTACTCAAGCGAGCAACGGCTTAGAAGCTGTAAATCTGATTGAATCAGGATTTAAGCCGGACTTAATTTTACTCGACGTAATGATGCCGCAGATGACTGGTTATGAAGTGTGTCGAGAAGTTCGCAAAAAATACTCGCCTTTAGAAATGCCGATTCTGATGCTGACGGCTAAAAATCAAACTACTGACTTGGTAGAAGCTTTTAACTTAGAAGCAAATGATTATGTAACTAAACCTTTTATCAAAAAGGAATTGTTGGCGAGAATTAACACGCAAATTCGCCTAGCCAAACTGAATGCAGCCTACGGCAGGTTTGTGCCGCACGATTTTCTAAACTTGCTGGAAAAGCCGAGTATTATTGAAGTAAAATTAGGCGAACATCAGGAAAAAAATATGACAGTGCTGTTTGCTGATATTCGCTCGTTTACGGCGCTTTCCGAAAATATGACACCGCCTGAAAATTTTGCATTTATTAACACTTACTTGGGAAGGGTTAGCCCTGCAATCAGGAAAAATAACGGGTTTATTGACAAATACATTGGGGATGCAGTCATGGCACTGTTTCCTACATCTCCATCTGATGGCGTGCGAGCAGCAATTGATATGCAAAAAGAAGTGAATATCTACAACCAGCAGCGAGAAAAAAATGGTTTGTGTCCGATCGCGATCGGCGTCGGTTTGCACGTGGGCAATTTGATGTTGGGTACAATTGGCGAGCGAGAACGGATGGAAAGTACGGTGATTGCTGATGCGGTGAATCTCGCGTCTCGTTTGGAAGGATTGACTAAGGTTTACGGCGCGGGCATTCTAGTTAGCGGTGCAATTATCGATCGCCTCGACGATCCAGAAAAATATAAGTACAGATTTGTCGATCGAGTAACGGTGAAAGGAAAGACAAATGCTGTGTCGGTGTTTGAAATTTACGAGACAGAAACAGAGCAGAGCATTGTACTTAAGCAGCAAACTGCGGAGATTTTTCAAGAAGCTCTCAATTTTTACTATGAGCAAAAATTTGTTGCCGCCCAAAAAGTTTTTCAGAATATTTTACAAATCAATCCTGACGATCGGGTAGCCATGCTGTATTTCAAACGAGCTCGCAAGTATCGAATGTACGGAGTCCCGGAGGGGTGGTCTGGCGTGGAAACTTCTACGGAGAAATAGGGCGTACACTGCACGCCCTACTCTCTTTAACATATGGTTGTACAAACTTTAAAATATAGTTGTACAAACGCCCAATTTATTCCAAGTTTTAGGGCCGACGATGCCATCAGCAACGATTTGTTGTTGCTTTTGAAAATTGATGACTGCTTGTTCGGTTTTGGGGCCGAATCCTCCATCAGTATTTAGAGAAAATCCGCTGGCGTTCAAGAGTCGCTGAAGGTAGCGAACGTCCTCATTTTGGGTGACGCCATCGTTGCGTTTGAGTAGGGGAAAATAACGACAGGAAGGTAATTCCAGGTGAATTGCGTTTGTGGTTTGCATGGTTTGATTCTCCATTGGTTGTTTGCAAGTTGTTTAAAAGCAGGGAAGCGAGGAAAAAATGTTAATTAATAGTCCTGGATGCACTTTTGACGGGCATAAACAAGGTTTCGGCTTCGCTCAACCACCAGATTTTTTAGCGTTTCTGGGGGAGTAAAAGAAGTATTGCTGTGAAAAAACCCAGTTTCTTGCTACCTGTGCGCCTAGGATTAGTTAACTTGGATTTAACATCCGGGTTCACCTGTATAACAAGCGCCTAATAGACTCCAAGTTTGAGGGCCGACAATGCCATCAACAGCAATCTTATTTTCCTTTTGAAATTTGATGACTGCTTGTTCGGTTTTTGGGCCGAAGAATCCATCAGTTGCGACGGGATATCCCTTTTTAACTAAGGATTGTTGGAGATAGCGCACGTTTTGATTGGCAGTGGTACTATTATTTCGTTGCAGTGTGGGCAGTGAAGAGCAAAGAGGCAATTGGGTGTAAATTGAATTTGTGGTTTGCATGGTTTGATTGGGGATTAGTGGTTTGCAAGTCGTTTGAACTTGCTATTCCCCAGTTGTAGCTGTGGGGGGAAGTGCTTTAACAGTCGCTTTTTATAGTGACGCTTATCTGGGGTAGCTCAGATGAGTGACAGCCAGCTAGAAAATCCGTTTTGTACAAAGTAATTGTCAAAGGCAAACAGCAGCGAATTTCCATTGTTTATCAACTTTTAGCATCTTTGCCACCAACCCCACACCATAAGTAAGGCGGCGCGAAAAAACGCCCCTATGTAAACAAGGGCAAAGTCCCCAAAGGCTCTCTACAGGCTGACTTAAACCTGTTTACATAGTGTTACATTATGCGGTTTAATCCCGTCTACCTACTTACCTGTACGGCTGTTAGTGCCGGGATGGATAGGCAGATTGACGTAGGTTGGCGAGGCAATCAATCCTGTCACAGTGTAATCGCTCCACTGTTGTATAAGCTGAGTAAGGGTATTTTCTATAGAGGAGGAAGAAATACTGTGTTTAAAGCTAGTTAACCATTTGAGCGAAAAGGGCGATCGGGAAAATTGCTCTGGGGTTGGGACTTTAACTTAGAAGTGATATCGTAGTATCGGTAGATAGTAGATTTTCGGCTGTCAAACAACTTGAGAATTGAATCAATGACAATTTCTGTAACTATCGGGTTAAAGTCGGAAATAAAGTCGTCGGCGTTTAGATTTGCTCTAAAAAATTCCTTAGCTCGATCGCACTGATAGCGCATTTCGCCAAAGCCAACAATTTTTACGACAAACGTTGTCAGTGGCGAGTTCTCCAAATCGGTTTTAGAAGTGCTTTTAGCCCGCCCATTTTCTAATAAATTTAATACTTCCGCTTCTAAACCAATTTTAGGTTGATAAGGTTTTTCTATTTCTGGAAAAAAGCTTTCTAGGCGCACGCAGTTAACAGATTGATCCGGAATTCCGCCCATCATCATCGCCAGAGAAACATCGATGCCCAAACCCGAAGAAAGAGCTTCTAGCAGGGCGAGAGCAGACAGTTTGCACCCCAAATAAAGCTTCGCAATTTCGAGATTGTACTTAGCAGTAGTTTCCCAGCGCTGATAGGTGCGATCGTCTGGATATCCCTCAAACTGCCGGAAAATTATCTCTGGCTTCAGATAATTCAGAAAACCTTCCATCTTCAGCAAAGCAACTCGGTAGTCGCGAACCGTGTAAAAACCCCAGTAGATGAGATTGTGATTGGTTTCCGGCAGTAAATTCCAGGTATTTGCCAAAAAATGGGCTGAACTATGGTGAGCAAAACTCATCACATCCCGGTTAGAGATTCGCACAGATTTTTTCACCGTTTCCCGCATTTCCTCGTCAGTCAAACTGAGGTTAAACAGGCTATTTATTGCTTGCAAGCGGTCATAAAGGCGCTGGCTTACCGTTACTCCTGCATCGGCGGCGCGAAACGGAATTGTTGCTTCAATGCAGCCTGCAATTTGAAGCAATTGCTCGCGTTTGAGAAATGGTTCTAGAGCTTTTGCTGCTACCACAGCGCTGAGAAATTCGTTTTGTCCGGCGAAAGGATTGAGGACTTCGCCCGGTACAAAATTGAATACCAGCATTACCATCTCGAAGGTAGCATCCGCAGACAGTTCAGATTTATCCCGAATTTGTAGTTGTTTGTTAACCTCTTTTGCAACAGGAGTGATGTAGTAGCTGACGTTAAAGTTAATGCTGCGATCGACTTGCACGTAGACGGTATCGTGAAATAAAGCTGCCAAAACCTCGATCGCGTCTTCATCTCCCCCCACATCAAAAATATGTTCGGGAGTGTGAAAAAACCGCCAGGGCCCCATCATCGGCTGAACAATCAGTTCGGCAATCCGAGCGAGTTCACTTGGTTCGACTTTTGCTTCCAGGCGATCGATCGCCCAAATCAGCCTTTCTAAGCACTGTAAGTAGGCTTGTTTGCTATCCATCACAGTCTTTCCCAATAACATTGCTGTCAGTCGATTTTAGATTTTAGATTTTAGATTTTCTCGACAGATGAATCTGGAAGCTGGAACCTTAGTCTAAAATTTTTAGATCTCCACGACTGGAGTACGTCGCACGGTATCCGTTTTTGGGCGGCGGCACGTCAGCTACTCTGCTGTTAGTTCAATTCTTTGGTATATGCGCCCCGGTTTTTTTTCTGGGGATTTTTGAGTATTTTCTGGAAGACTTTAGCTGCTATTGAGGAGGAAAATACTAACTTAAACCAAACTTAATTTCCGGTAGCTGACCTCCCCTGTTTTCCTAGTCTAATAAGCACAAAGTATGACAAGTAAATTACATAAATTGCTAAACCTATCAGACCCAACAATCCCAAAAATTGAGGGGTTGCCGTAGGGTGAAACATTTGTTTGTAGAGCCAAGGTGGGTCTAACCAAATGCGGCAAAAAGGTTCGTCAATTACCTCAATTTGCGATTTAAAAGCACAGCTTAAGAAGGGAAGTTGAGCTAGAGCGCCCAAACCGCTGTAAACAGTAATCGCCCACCGCCAAGCTGTAAAAGCCAGTTTCAGGGGCGACTGCGGTCGATCGGCAATTTCTTCGTTTAAATCCTCCCAAAACCACAGACTAGCAGGAATTAAGGCCCTCCCAATCACCGACGATACAAAGCTCACAGGCAGCGCAGCCATCATCAGGTAAAGTGTAATTGCCAGCAAACTCGCCACCCGCCAATAAATAATCGACAAACGGACGATCGCCTCAGCTTTTGCCACAACAGCCCAAATCAGCACTACCAGCGGGATCGAAATTGTTAATAACACAGACAACCGATAATCCATCCAGACTAGCGGTTGAAACCAAGGCCCGGTGGCTGCCAATAAAAGACTCAACATCTTTGGGAAAATATACTCACTTATTTGTCACAAATTTTACTACAAAAATGCTAAAAAATCAGCAACCAGAACACGGTCTTAATGTTTTAGTTACTGCTACCTTTTCTAAGGTACTGGGCGCGCTTTGAAGGGTACTTGAGACACGATAGACGGCAATACGCTTGAGTTAAAACTGTTTATTCTTGAGATATCTCCTTCCCATCCTCGCCTCCCTTGGGGGATGCAAGAGCAAATTATTGTCCTGCTTGGTGGGCGAGGGGGAAGCTGGCGGATTTGAACCGTATTGGGATAGAGGGCAAATCTCGCCATTATTTCAAGGCTCAACCCCTAAAATAAAATTCTCCCGCGCCAAAAGTTAGATTTCGGCGCGGGAGGGAAGGCATAGAGCTAAATGGCTCGTTTATTCCTCGTAGATGCGGCACTCAGCAGCGTCAGGATTGTCGTCGCAAAATTTTTCAAAGGAATTCTTAGGTTTGACTTGCTTTTGGTGGGAAGCTTCTGCTTGCAGTTCTTCAACTGCATCCCACGCCGCCGCGCATTCGCCGGAAGCCGCGCCCTTGAGGTCACAGACGGTACGAGCGCTTTCTAGTTCTTCTTCAATTTTCTCTTGGATGTTGCCTGCGGGTGTTGTTGTCATAAAGCTTGTTGGTATGAATGTGTAGGAGAATATGGTTGTCCCCGACCTATTTCTAGGTAATGTTAGCACGCGCCTTTGTTTAGTGAGCTTGTTGGGCTAACGGCACATCCTTACCCAAATAAAAATGTTTAACCGTTAACGACAGAGCAAGGGACTAGCTAAGCAGCCACTTGGTGTCATAACTCAAAAAACGTAGACTTCTAAAGTATACGGCTGGTCAACTGTGGTTTAAGTCTTAGGCTCGAAGCGAGCGTGTCTTTAGACCTGGGTCGTTGACCTTATTAAGTAAGAAAGGTTTTCTTTTGGGATGTTAGTTTGGGTTGGATTTGCTGTTTCGGTCTGGCGACCCCAGCTAATAATAGCTTGAGATGCGCTGCTGTTGCAGCAGCCCAGAGAGAAACCATCCATAACTGCGATCGCAGCAGCCGTCTCTACTTCCTGCTTTACTAGCCCGTAGGCGGGTTCTAGTACACAGGCATCAATGTAGGTCGAGCTGACCTTACTTTTGATGAAAACATTACACGAGGTTGGTGTGCCAAACTGTATTGAGCTTTATCTTTTAAGATTTAGCTGAACACGGCATTTAACACTTAAAAGATTAAGCAGACACTCATGTTAACTTATGTTAACACAAGAACGGCAATCGAGGGGGAATCGATCGCCCAAAAATAGCGTCCCCCCAGTGGCCAGTTCCGGTTAGCCTAATGTATAGAGATAGTTTTATAGAGAAATTTGCCTTATGTACACCCAAAACCAAATGCAATGGGTCAGCGCTTTATCAACCCGTCCCTCTTTGGAATCCGCCCTCAAAGAAGTTATAGAACAAGCCGATCGCGACCTAGAAGGCCCGGCTGATTTAGCGCTGATATTTATCTCGTCTGCCTTTGCCAGCGAGTATTCTCGGCTGATGCCTTTACTCCGAGAACTGCTACCAGTGCCCGCGATCCTGGGCTGTGGCGGGGGAGGAGTCATCGGCACGAACCGGGGCGGCCTCACCGAAGAAGTCGAGGGATCTCCCGCAGTCAGCCTCAGTCTGGCGCGCTTGCCGGGAGTGAATGTCAGAACTTTTCATGTCGGTTCAGAAGAACTGCCCGACTTAGACAGTCCCCCGGATACTTGGGTGGATCTCTTGGGCGTGCCGGCCCAGGAAGAACCGCAGTTCATCATCTTGGCTGACCCCTTTTCCGCAAAAATTAACGATTTGCTCCAAGGGCTAGATTATGCCTATCCGGGCGCGGCGAAGGTAGGGGGACTAGCCGGGGGGGACGGTGCGGGCAGGGGCGCGGCGCTGTTTTGCGACTATCAGCTTCACCGAGAAGGGACGGTTGGGGTAGCTTTGAGCGGCAATATAGTTTTGGAAACGATCGTCGCTCAAGGCTGCAGGCCGATCGGGCATCCTTATCGGGTGACGGAAGGAGATCGCAATATTTTGCTGAAACTCGAAGAACAAACCGATGATATCGGCAGCGGGGGCATCGAGCGATCGCCCTTAGAGGCTTTGCGAGAGTTAGTTCAAACTTTGAGCGAAGAAGACCGAGAATTAGCCCAGCACTCGTTATTTGTAGGCTTAGTCAGCGATGAATTCAAGCTGAAATTAGAGCCGGGAGATTTTTTAATCCGCAATCTGTTGGGAGTAGATCCGAAAGTGGGGGCAATTGCGATCGGCGATCGAGTCCGTCCCGGACAGCGCATCCAATTTCACCTGCGGGACGCGCGCACCTCTGCAGAAGACCTAGAAATGCTGCTCGATCGCTATCAGCGGGCCGCCGAGTACAGTGGTACATCCAGCGTCGGCGCCTTGATGTTCTCTTGTCTGGGGCGCGGTGAAGGGCTTTACGGCGAATCGAACTTTGACTCCCGACTTTTTGGCCGATACCTCAAAAACATCCCCCTGGGCGGCTTTTTCTGCAACGGCGAAATCGGCCCCGTCGGCGGCAGCACATTTCTGCACGGCTACACCTCCGTATTCGGGATTTGCCGCCAAAATTCATAATTTGTCAACTGTTGACTGATGAGTGATGACTGTTGACTGATGACTGATGAGTGATGACTGATGACTGATGACTGTTAACAATCTAAAATCTAAAATCTAAAATCTAAAATCGCCTGATGACCAATAAATAAAAGCGGCAGTCGCCTGCCGCTTTTAGCTGTAACTAGATGTCTAGAAGCCTTAGAAACTAAAGGTTGTACGCAGGAGTCCGACCCAGATATCGTCGTTTCTGTTGTTGTGTTCGGGGTTCAAAATCACGTAAACGCCCGGTGTCACTGATACAAAGTCATTGACTTGGAAGCGATAGAAACCCTCTAAGTGATAAGAGGTGTTACGGTTTCTGGCGACATCACTTTCAGTAACTTTTGGCGGTACACCGAAGACAAAACCGAGGAGGTTGCCTTGCCGGCCAAAATCTCGCAGGGCCAAAGTGATAGCACCATTCTGGATCGTCGCGTCATTGCCGCCCCCCCGCAGTTGCTCAGCCTTCGTATAACCGTACCAACCGCCAATGTGAAAGCGACTGCTGGGTTTGAAGTTAACTTGCACGCCATAGTTATCTGCTTGAGTGGGTGCTTGACCGAAGGGCCGGTTAGCCAAAGAACTGCCGGTGCCACCCATGAGGCCAACATCGCCTGCGCGATTGTATTTGTGGGTGTAAGTCAGGCTCAAATTAAACGGGTTGCTAAAAAAGCCGATCTGACCCAAAGCGCTGAAAGAACCGTCGAAAACGCCCCTGCCATTTGCGGGGTTGGGAGCATCGCCCTCGGAGGCCAGATAGCCCGCAGTAGCTCGGAAGTTGCCCAAGTTGTAACTCATACTTGCGCCAGCTCCCTGCGGTCCGCGGTGTACGGCCGGGTTGCGAACTCCAAATCTGGATAGAGTGCCATTACCCGTAGCGTCACCAAAGGTACTAGTAGCAGGCGCGTCTCCAATTTCATTTAGGTCAAGTCCTCTAGGACCGACAAAGAATGTAGCGTTACCTAGCGGGAACCGATACCACACTTCATCTAGTGTGAAATTGTTGTTCTCAGCCCCATCCTGGGCTACGCGAGTCATGTTAGTACCCGTAATTGCTGAGTAGTTAGGGACGTTACCCGCTTGCAAGCGGGTTCTGAGCAAGTCTCGACCGGTGAAGCTGGTCAATAAGTTCAAGCGCACCCGGTAGCTGAAGTCGGTGACTGTTTTGTCGTCGTCGTCGTCAAGGCGGATACCCTCTCCGACAAAGGTGTCGGTGACGGCAAAAACGGCTTCTCCGAGCAGTTTGGTGGTAGTGGAGAATTGATTGGCTTCGAGTTCTGCGGTGCGAGCTTCTAGGCCGTCTACTCGTCCGCGCAGGGTAGCGAGTTCGGCTGCAAATTCTTCTTGCAGGCGTTGCAGGATGGCTAAGTCGTCTCGGGTAACTAAGTTACCTGTTGACCCAATTAGTTGGGTTATCTGGTCTAAGCAAGCGTTGACGCCGGCTGCAAATTCGTAGCGAGTCAGGGCGCGGTTGCCGCGGAAGGTGCCGTCGGGATAACCTACGATACAACTGTAGCGTTCGACTAGGGATTGCAGGGCTTGGAATGCCCAATCTGTCGGGCGCACGTCGGAGAGCTGAGTGACTGATGTCACCTGGGACATGGTTCCCGACGGTTGGGCCGGCAGTGCTTGGGGAGCAACAGGGACGATGGGGCCGCCCATTCCTCCGGGTACTGTCTGAGCAATTTCTACCTTAGTAGCTGGGGTAGTAGCTGGGGTGCTGGCGACTGCTGGCACTTCAATTTTCCCAGGGGCGTCTGTCTGGCTGATTTGCTCTGCCAAGTCTGATGCTTGGGGCGAGGATTCGGCTGTGCCTGCAGCTGCTAGGGGTTCAGTCGCTGCTGCTGCGCTGGTCGGAGCAATTGGGGCTGCTAACTCGATGTCGCTCCCTGTTGTTTGCAGTGCTGCTTCGCTGGTTTCTGGTTCGATTGAGGCGAGTTTTTCAGCGTCTGCTTCGCTAACGACCGGGGTTTGGGCCGCTTCGACGCTGCTGTTTAAAGCCAGGTTTTCTGGGGCAGCAGGGGCTGCTGCAACTGGTTCTGCAACTATTTCTCCAACTATTTCTGCAATTTTTGACTCAGATGACTGAGCTGTAGCTAGCTGGTTGGCTTCAGCGGTTGCGGTCACTTCTGCGGCGATCGCAGTGGCACTCATGACTGATGATAGCCCCAGAATTGCCGGGGATACTAGCACTAAATTCCAAAAAGTTCTGTTCATTTTCCTCACACCTTCACACTCTATTCAACTCGACGAGCAGCAATTCCCAACTGCTAATTTTTGTGGTTGCTTGCCTGTTGACAATAACTGCCAAAATAGAACCTATCCATAACTGTTGATTCACTGTTGATTCACAGTAGGCGTGTCTACTTCTGCTTGAACGTAGGGGCTGGGCCCTTGTACCGCCCCGGCATCAATTCAGGTCAAGCCCACATTACCTTACGGCTGATTATACCATCACCTGCTAATTTCATCTCTCGATCGCCCGACTTGCTTGAGTTGCTCTGCGGGCGATCGACAACTGTTTCTACGGGTTCGACCACAATCTGCCTCTAACTGACAACTGCCCAGAATCCTCGGTTACGCCCGACTTAACAGACAGTTATAGGTAGGATTGTGGCTGCTTGTCGCATCCCTTATACAGCTTTATATCCTCTAATGTCAAGCTTTTTAACCTAACTTTAAACATCGCGACCCGGCAGGGGCGATTTTCCCGCTATGAGTGGGAAACTGAGACCTAAAGGCTGGTAGATTTACCCGATCCAAACCAAAGTTCAGGCTTGACCAATCTTGGTTTTTTGATGCCCCCTGCAGTCGGGACTTGCCAGGACGATCGCCCTTTTTGAGACTAACCGTCGGCGGGTTTAATTTCCCGCTATTTTAACACAACTTTTTTGTTGTTTGAGTGCGACTGCAACTGGTGGTGCTTGACCCGCTGTTGGCGCAGGTCAAGCTCACTTGCTTGACAGACCAAATATACCCCAAATTCCTAGCGGTTTTAGCGATGTTTTTGTGTACGGACGATCGCAGAAGTTTAGTGCTAAGCTGGCGAAAAAGCAGAACTCGAAAATAGAGCTGCTGTCAGAACAAAAAACTGAAACGCTGTGGGTAGGCAAGTTAGTAAAAGAGTGAGGGTTTATGGAAGATTTTGGTATTATTATTGCCTGCTGCGACCAAGATTATCTGTTTGCTAAGGGTTGCTGTGCTAGCATCCGCTATTTCCTGGGAGATGTGCCGATTTGTCTGTTGATTGACGGGACTTTTTCTGTGAGTGCTTTGGAAAAATCCTATGGGGTGCGAGTGATCAATCGCACAACCGTTTCTGAAGAAGTTCTCAGGAAAAGAAGTTTTGGTTGGGGCAAAACTAAAATGATTGCTTTCTGGGAAAGTCCTTGGTCAAATTTTATGGTTTTGGATGCCGATACGATCGTCTGGGGCGATGTTCTCAAATTGGCTAATTTTCAAGACTTTGATTTTATTGTAGACAAGCCTTGTTACGATTACCCGGATGCAGATATTTCGGAATTTTTCTTTGACATTCCGGGCGTTGAGAAGCATTTCCCGAATTTTCGGTGGTCGGAATCGCGATCCAACTATTTCTGCACGGGTACTTTCTTTGCTAAACGCGGCGTTTTTAGCTTGGAAGAATATGTGGAAATTTTAGATTTTACGGCGGCAAATCCGAAGATATTTAAGTACGGAGAAATGGGGTTTTTGAACTTTATGATTTTCCGGGCGGCACAAGAAAATCGACTGCGGGTGCAGAATGTGGATATGCAGTTGTTGGTGCCAGATTTTGACCAGGATTTGTTGAGAAAGAGGTTTCCGGTGGAAGAAAGCGGGCCTGCGGGCGATCGTACTGAGGCGACTGTGATTCACTGGTGCGGGCCGAAGCCGACTTTATCTAGTGGGAAAGTTTACTCGGAACCGATGAATTTTTGTCGCCGCAAGTGTGAGGAAGATGTTTGGAACCGCACGGGTTTGGCTGCCGAGATGTCGCTGCAAGTTGAGGATTTACAGCGATCGATCTACGTGTATAAGAATAAGTTTAAGAAGAAGTTTCGGCAGTTGGCGGGGAAGTAAGTAGAAATTTTTAACCGCAGATGTCGGCGGATCAACGCGGATGCACGCGGATTTTGGCTTACCCATCTAGAGGTAAAGTTGGCCCGGCTGGGGGTAAAACTTGGCGGTGAACGCTTACTTTGTGGCTTTCCCGCTGAGTTTGCATTTCGACGGCGATCGCCTCAAATTCGACTTCCATGCAGCCGTAGGGAATCTCTAACTCGATACTTGCTCGCACATTTCCCAACCCGTTAGCTTTAAATTCGGTAATCCAGCGCGGCCCGTCAAGAATGAGGTATGTTTGCCGATCGTACACCCAAACTTTCACATAAATCCGGGGCATTAATTCCGGGAGTTGCACTTGCACTTTTACAGCCTGGCCCGCGATGATTTCGGCCCGTGGCAATTCCAAAACGGGCATCGGTACTAACTCGTCTTCTGGCAAAACGTAGGGAGTTGGGGGAGTTACTTCTGCTGCGACAGTTGCGGTTTTTTGAGCAACTTGTTTCGGTTGCGGGGGCTCGTCAAAAACCACAAATTCTCTGGCTTCCGGGCTAGTGGATTGGGGTTCGGAAATTGTTTCGCTGGTTTCGGGTTGCTGCTGGGTTGGGCTGCTTTCTTCCACAACGGCAATTGCTTCGCTGGTATTAGTGGCGGTTTTTGGAGTGGGTGACAGGGTGGTTGCTTTCAGCCAGTCAGTCGATTCGCCGTTGCTGGCTAGGGAACTCAGTCGCGACCAAAATCGACTTTCGACGTTTAAGGTTTGAAATGCCTGTTTTGTGGGTGCTGGCTGGGTTTCTGGGGCGGTTGTTTCTAGTTCAGGGCTGTTTTCTGGTTTTTGGTCAGTCGCTCCGATTTCGGCTGTTTGAGTGGGATTTGGGATGTCTGAGGGTTGGGTTTGTGGGTCGATCGACTCTGCGGCCGTTCGAGGCGAATTGGAGATTTCCGAAAGCAATTGCGATCGGCTGCTGTCGGGCAGTTTGTTACCGAATGCGGGCAATTCTAGGCCGCCTGCACTTGGGGTTTGACGCGAAGCCAGTAGAGGGGGTAGGGCTTCAGTGGTTGGGACTTCGGCGGGGGATGGAGGGTCTAAGGATTTTTCTACTAGCTTGAGGAAGGATATATTTTTGGCGCTTCCAGAGGGTTTTGAGGCTGTTGGGGAGGGTTCAGCTTGATGCTTTTCTTCGATGAAATTGTCTTTAATTTCCTGTAGAAGGTGCTCTAAACGAGCTGTAATTGTGAATAGTTTGGTGGCTAGGGTGACGCCGCCGCTGCTGAGAATTGCTTCTCCTAAAATTAGGCGGCTTTTGCACTCGGTTGGGATGTAGGTGACGCAGGCAAAGATGCAGGGGGGAACTTGTTCTGGCATCGGCTGCTGGATTTCTGCGAGAATTTTTGAGGTTTGGGGGTCGCGCAGGTAAATTTGCAGTTGTGCTGAACCGATGAGTTGTTTGAGTTCTAGCGCTTCGGATTCGGGGATGAGAGTTGCTGTTTTTCTGCTTTGTTGGGGGTGTTGGGGAAGGTCGATTTTGCCGGAAATGATTAAGGGGCGACCGAGTTGGGTGACGAAGGTTTCTCGATCGAGGACGAGTTCGAGTTTGACGCCCGGTTTGGGTTCGGGGGTTTGGGGAATTGGGAATTGGTAGATTTTGGTCTGCTGCGGTGCTGAATCGGCTGCTGCGATTTGTGGTGCGGGGCGATCGACCGGGGAAGCGATTTGTGGGGCGGGGCGATCGACCGGGGAAGCGATTTGTGGGGCTGGGACGGAAGCAGCGGGTTCGATTTGGTCGATCGGCGGTAGGGGTTCGGAGGTTTCCGATTCTGCAGGCAATACTTCTAACTGAACGCCGTACTGCCAAGGTTTTAGTGGTGTTGCTTTGGGATCTGGCAAGCAGGAGAGTTCCCACAGTCCGGGTTTGAGCCTGGTGTAGGGAATGATCACGACTAATCCTTCGGGGTTGGTGCGGGCCGATCGGCTTTGGACTTTCCGCTGCGCCCCTTGGTCGAAGGAAGTATGGGTAACGCGAATTTCGATGTCGGTGTTGGGGTGCTGAATGCGAGCAACCACGCGGTATTTACCTTCTAGAATTTCCACGTCGGAGGTTTCTAGGGGCAACCAGGCGCGATCGCCTTCTTTCTGTAGCAAAAATTCTAATTTTTTCATCTTTCTTTCCCCTTGAAGGCTCCCGCTTGATTCGTCACAGGTTGGTGGTGGTTTGTTGAGCGACAGCTACAGATATTAAATTACTTTATGTTGTATAGCCTATCATCACTCTCGGTCAAGAGGCCCACTTACCAAGGACTGCCGATAATGCTGAAAGCTGCCCAATAATACGGATGGGATAAATCTTTGCTGTCGAGTTTGGGGATGGACGGGGGCAAGGGAATGTCGCCTCGCGCACTTCGCAGTTGACCGCCTTCGATCGTAACTTTGCCTTCGATCGCAGCGATTTGTGCTTGCCGCATTGCTTCAGCTTTAATGATTGGAGGGTCGTTTGGCCTGCGGATTTTTAACTGCTGGTAAAACTCTGTCATCAGGGCGAGAGTCCCCGCATCGCTAACGTACCACAGGCTGGCGAGGGCTGATTTTGCTCCCGATTGCAGTGCTAAACCGGCAAATCCGAGTTCTGCTTCTTTGTCTCCCAAGGCGGTTCTACAGGCGCTTAATACTAATAGTTCAAGAGGCGGATTGTTCCATTTTAAATCTCTCATTTGATCTAGTCTAAGTTGCGTGTCCCAAAATTGAATGTAGGAGTTATTTGGGGTTCCGGGGCGAAATTCTGCGTGGGTGGCAAGGTGGATGATTCCGTATTTGTGTTGCAGTCGCTGGGATTGCAAGTTTACTATGGTGAAGTCTTGGTTGAGAAAGGATTGCCCGGGCCACTGTCGGGCGATCGCGCCTAGTTCTAACGGCACTGCTGGCAGCGGTTCTTTGTTCGCCGTTTCTGCGAAATCTGATGCTCCCATTGCTAGGACTTGCACGTTTCTGAGGTCGGCGTAATTGCTGTCTGTGAGTTTGAAGGCGGGGATGCGGGCGAGGCTGTATTTCTGGATCAAAAATTGGTTTCCGTCGTGCATTGCTGCTAGGGGTACGGTTCGCAAACCTGCGCCGACGCAGAACAGCAAGGTTTCAATTTTTGCTGTTTGCAAATCTGTTTCTAGGGGTGCAACTATCCATTTGTAGAGTTGTTGGGCTGGTTCTAGATAGCTGGTGGTGTTAATTTTTACGGGGTTGGTGATTTCGCTGCGGAATTCTTGGACTACTGAGAGCAGTTTCTCTTGTTTGGCTTCGGGGATGCTGCGGAGAATGGGCGGGCGATCGGGCAATATTAAGATTAATTCTAGTTGGTCGGTGCGGGGGATAGCGTAAATTAAAGCTGGTTTTTTCTTGGTTTGAACTGCTAGACGGGAGAGAGTTTTTGATATTGCTTCGGCGGTTTTAGCACGGGTTTCAAAGTCTTGTTCAAAGTAGTTTTGATACTCTTCTTCCCAGTTTTCTTCGATTTTGGTTACGGCTTCGGTGAGGTTTCCCCGATCGAGCAAATTTCTCATTTCTTGCCCGTTAAGCCCTCCCTGGTCTGCGTTTTGGGCAATTGTAGCGAGGTTCGCCGTGCTCCAGCAGAAAAATATTGCTGTCAAACAGTAAAAAATAGCTTTTTTAATTTTTTTCTGAGTCGTGTGTTTTTGGCGTTGCTGCTGGGATTGGTAGTGCATGATTTTGGGGCGGTTAATGGCGCCGTTGGCGGCAGCAGTTGGCAAAAGTTTGGATGTGGGTGAATTTTGACTGTGCTGGCGATCGCGGCACGATTATAGCATTCAAGACCAACCGCAAATATCTACCGTAGGGTGTGGACACCGGCACCAACAGAGTCCCCGCACCCAGAAATGCGCGATTTATGTAAAATTTTGTAAATTATGCAGGGGTTTTGCATAAACAGGACTTACGCAAAAACCCGGTTTCTTCAAGTAAGTCCTGTTTTTTACCTAGCAGCCAGGTGCATTTAACTGAGATGTTGCACCATTCTCAATAATCCTTTTATGAACAGGCAAGATGCCTGTTCCACAAAAAAATCATCTTTTGTGGAACGGGCATCTTGCCCGTTCTTAATAATGGTGCAAGATGTGAGTTTAACCGGCATTACCTCTACGGGCGTCTTTGACTTTTTGCGGCACATCCGCACTTCTCAAGTTGAATCGGGTTGGGTCTTGTTGTTGAATGAGGAATATCAGGAATCGAGCGACCATATATTGAGTAATATTAGCAAATATATTCTCTGTATTTACTTGTTTTTAAAATAGTTAGGTTTTTCGCTCCAACTTACTTAAACCTCGACTGGTTAATTGTTTTGCCTCGGATATCTACGCGGTTATTTCGTACAATTTGTCGAGACTGCCTTTAGCCTAAGATTTTGCCTGAAAATCTCCTAGTTTTTTAGAATCGCGGCGCTTGCCAAGAGTTGAGCAACATAAATAAAAACACTTAATTATTTAGAAAATTTTACGCTATGCGGTTGATTGCTTTTTCCTTCTTTGTTCTTACTTCTCTCCTAGATAACTAAAGCCTTGTTCCTGCCGCTATACATTGTGTGCGATCGAACTTGGCACGGTGCGTTAGCGAAGCCCTCGAAGAGGATCGTGATCCGATTGGGGGATGTGTCTTAGTATTTCTTCACATATCCTGATTTCGGTCTATGATATATGCCTTATGGCGTATTTGTGTTTAAAGCCCGTTACCGCGTACCGCTGATGAGTCAATCAACCAATTCACCGCTATCCCAACCAGTTTCTCGAAGAACCGCCCTCAAATTCCTCGGAGTCGGTGCCGCCGGCGGGCTGCTGGGCTACTCTCGATTTTCCAAGCCAGAGCCCACCATTTTTGTGCAAGATTCTCTTGACTTGCCGCGAATGCTGAATCAGCGCAAAACCGTTGCAGTTGTAGGGGCAGGCTTGGCCGGGCTCGCCTGTGCTTACGAACTCTCCCAGCGGGGTTTCGCCGTAACATTGCTCGACAAATCGCCCCAACTCGGCGGCAAAATTGCTAGTTGGCCGATTCAAGTCGGGAACGAAACTTTTATGATGGAACACGGTTTCCACGGTTTTTTTCCGCAATACTACAACCTCAAAAGTGTGGTTGAAGAACTAGAAATTAGCGATAACTTTGTATCTTTAGAATCCTACGCCGTTGTGTTTCGAGACGGCAAATACAAGCCCGAAGTTTTCCGTCCCAACCATTCAGCTTTCCCCTGGAATATAGTTGACTTGGGGATATCTTCTCCCAATCGGCTCAAGTGGGGAATCAATCTGACAAAACCCGCTCACTGGGAAGTATTTCGAGAAATAGGCGGTTTTCAAACTCAAAAAAGTTTCGCTCGCCTCGACAATATATCAGTTGCCGACTGGGTAAAAGGTGAATTTCCGCGCGGGCTTTATGACTTGTATTTTCTGCCTTTTGCCAAGTCCAGCCTCAACGCTCCCGACGAATTGAGCGCGGGAGAATTAATGCAATTTTTCCACTTTTACTTTTTCGGAAATCCAGAGGGTTTGGCCTTCAACGGCACGCGGCAAGATATGGGCACGAGTTTGGTGCAGCCTATTGCCAGAGCGATTGAAAGCAAAGGTGGCAAAGTATTGACAGATGTCGCAGTCAGTGAAATTCGCTGGGAAAACGGCAAGATTGATTCTCTGAGTTACCAGTCGGGAGACGTGCAAAGTAAAATACCTTTTTGGGTGAAGCGAAACGCGCTGTTAACTGACAGCAACTCTACCGAATATTTCGGCGCTGGGGACAGCGTATTTGCCGCCGCACCGTCGGGAAAAGAGGCAATTTCTCTGAGCTGTACTCACCAAGGCTGCACAGTTCAGAAACAAAACGACGGTCAATTTCACTGTCCTTGTCACGGGGCAATTTTTGATGCCGAAGGGCGAGTTGTCAGCGGGCCTGCTCAGCGGGATTTGCCTCGATTTAAGGTAGTCGCTGAAAAAGCAGATGAGGTACAGTTGGCCGCAGCGGTTAACCAATCGCAGCCGCAAAATTTGGGAGAAACATTGAAGGCTGATTATTATGTTTTGGCGGCCGATGTTCCGGGGATGCAGCATTTGTTTAGTTTGGCTAGTGGTGAGGTGAATCCGCAAGTGCAGAGTCGGATAGAGAGCTTGAAAATAGCCGATCCGTTTGCGGTGGGCCGTTTTTGGTTCGATCGCGAATTTCCCTGGGAGCACAGCAATTTCAGTTCGCTTTCCGGCTACAAACTGACTGACAGCATCACGCTTTACCACCGAATTCAGGATCAGTTCATAGAGTGGAATCAGAAAACGGGCGGTAGTGTCGTGGAACTGCACGCTTATTGTTACAAGGAGAAGGAATTTCCGAACCAGCAAGTTTTGCTAGCGACTTTTGAGCAAGAATTGTACGAAATTGTGCCGGAATTAAAAGCAGCGAACCTGCTGCACCGGGAATTAGTAAATCAAAAGAATTTCTCTGGATATCCGCCCGGTAGCTATGCGGAGAGACCAGAAACTTGCTGCGCTGTACCTAATCTTTTGTTTGCGGGAGATTGGGTGAAAATGCCGTTTCCGTGCGGTTTAATGGAAAGGGCAGTGAGCAGCGGTTTGTTGGCCGCTAATGCTATTTTATCTCAGGAGGGTTTGCAGAGGCGATCGCTCTTGACGGTGAATCCCGAAGGCGTGTTAAAAATCTAAGGTTTGCAGCGGGGGCGGGTTTTATCAATCGTCAATTATCGGCTGCTATTCTCGGTGAAACCCGCCCCCAGCCATACCACTTGAGATTTGAGATTTGAGATTTTCATAATTGCGAATGACTGATTCAATAAGGGTTTGGAGGTTTCCGGCAGTTGCATTCTTTTTTTAAGATAAGTTATGGTTTGTAGGTGTGGTTTCGCTGAGGGGAAAAGGCAGAGCTTGCGAACCAAAAAAATATCTTCGTTAAGCAGGGTGGATATGCGGTTAAAATATTATTGAATTAGTATAAAGCAATAATAGATGCTGAAGAGTAACTGCAAAATTCGCAATAAATCTGTAATGTTTGATGCTTTTGCAACAGAATACGATTTCGCTGCCACTTTGCAAAGCCAGAATGATTTCTTTATTAATAACCTATCGGCCAGCAAAGGTGCAGCATTAGATATTGGCTGCGGTTCGGGAATTCTTGCTTTTGAATTAGCCCAGTATTACGATCATGTAGTCGCCGTCGATTTGTCAGCAAAAATGCTAGATATAGCCCGTCAAAAACGCTCAGCCCCCAATATCGAATATATCCAAATGGATGCCAGTCAATTAGCGCTCGATCGCCAATTTGATTTAATTGTTAGTTCTGCAACTTTTCACCACCTGCCCAACCTCCCCGCCGCCCTCTCAGCTATTAAAAAATTGTTAAATCCGCACGGGAAAGTCCTCTTTTTAGATAATATATCGGAAGTCGAAACACCTGCTACAAGAGACTACATAGTAGGTGCTGGGAGAGATTATATTCCCGACTGTTCCAAATATGGATTTCGCAATGCTTCAAGATTATTAAAATTTAGATTGTCGCCTGGGTGGTTGAAGCATTTAGCCAGCGACAGGTATTTGTCAGAAGGGAGATTTAGAAAAATTTATGGTCGTTGCTTTCCGGGCTGTTATTTTGTAAAATTGGGTTGTTTTATGGGCATAATCTGGGAACATTTGTAATGCAAAACAACGCGATAAAACCGGTAGCTGCAAAGGGAGAAAAAACTCACATCCGCCAGTTGGGCATTAATCTCGATCGCTGGTATGCGATCGCCCGCAGCACCGAGGTGCAAACTCAGCCCCTAGCTGCGAAAATCTGGAATCGGGCGATCGTACTTTTCCGCGACAGTGCAGGCAAAATCAACGCTTTAGAAGATAGATGTCCGCACCGACAAGTTAAACTCAGCCACGGCAAAGTTAAAGGCGATTTAATCGAATGTGCTTACCACGGATGGCGGTTAAATGCAAGGGGAGAATGCGCCGAAGTCGATTATTTAGCAGAAAATCAAAAGCTACCTAACTGCAAAATTCGCTCCTATCCAGTCAAGGAACAAAACGGTTTTATCTGGCTGTTTCCCGGCGACGAAACGCAAGCAGAAAAAACTAATTTACTGGATTTGCCAGAGTGGGAACATCTCAATTATATTGCCACAGTTTCAGTCATCGACTGTCAGGCACACTATTCATTTTTAATTGAAAACTTGATGGATATGTACCACGGACACTTGCACGATGATTGGCAAGCTTGGGCAAATCCGGTGTTAGATACTTTAGAAGAAAAGGAGCATCAAGTAACTGCTCGCTATCAGGCACAAAGTTATTACAAAATAGATAAAATTTGGTCAATTTCTCAGTTGTTTTTTAAATCTTTGCGCCGACTGCACCCGGAACCGCTGGAGGTGAGCTATATTTACCCGCACTGGGTTTCAACTTTGGGGAGCGACTTTAAGATTTACTGCTTGGTTTGTCCAGTTAGCGAGACAGCAACTCGCGCTTATTTAATTCATTTTACCTCATTAAATGCGTTTTGGCGGCTGCACAAATTGCCTGTTTGGTTTCGCAAGTTTATCAAAGATAGTTGTTTCGGCGCGGCTCAAAAGTTATTAGATGGTTTGGTGCGACAGGATGTGTTAATGATTGAAGAAGAACAGCAGGCTTTTTTGCAGAATTCAGAAAGAAAAAGTTATGAATTAAATCGAGCTTTAGCCAGTGTGCAAAGGTTGATGAGAAGTCAGGCAGAAAATGGATAATTCAGTCGCCGAGTCAAACCTGCACAGGCTAATATGTATATTTCACAAAAATCATGGAAGTACAATTGAGGGAAATTCGACGTTATATTATAAGTGACGGCAGAGATCCTTTTGCTGAGTGGATAGATTCCCTGCGCGATCGCAATACCAGAGCTAAAATTAACAATAGGCTGAAACGAGTAAGTCTTGGCAATCTGGGAGATTATCGCTCAGTAGGATGAGGGGTTTTTGAACTTAGGATTGACTGGGGCTTGGCTACCGCTTATACTTCGGACCAGTCGGATTAACAATTGTGTTTCTCCTCTGCGGCGGCGATAAAAGCACTCAAGATAGAGATATTCTCAAGACTAAGGAATCTTGGGCAGAATATGAAAAACGCGATCGCGCAAACCAGTGATAGCTGGCTGAACGCACTAATTGAATCTCTAAAAAACCCAGCAGAAGCTGCGGCTTACCTGAGTGTGGCTTTAGAAGCAGAATCACCGGATTCTCAACTGCTGCTGGCGGAAATTCAAGACGTAATTGATGCACGTTTGCTGGGGAAAAATCTTTCAAAGCAAGCTAAAGTACATCACGAGAAACTCGATAAAATGCTTTCGGAAAGTGGCGCTTCTGAAATTTACACTTTGATCGCGTTATTGGATGCGTTAGGATTTAGGCTCACAGTTACTTTAAAAGAAGAGGAATTGGCGATCGGGGAATAAAACGCCTCGCCAATTCATCTGCGTTAATCTGCGGTAATCTGCGGTAATCTGCCGTCAAAAAAAGCTAAATTCCGCCAGCACAAACTTTACTTTTTAGGACGCTGCTGCTGGTAAACGCTGATAACTTTATCGGCATAAGTAGCAGTTGCGCCACTTTTACAAGCTGCGGATTCCCCAGTCATCCACCAGCAAGCGGCGCGGCGTACAGCAGTTAATTCATTGTTGCTGCTAGCTTTGTATTCGTCGCGCAGCAAATCGCCCACGATACAGGTAACAATTGATTTGGCTTTTGTCGCGTCGGCCTCAAATTGTTGCGGTGTTAAATCTTGTTTGGTACAGAATTTTGCCCAGCGGGAAATATTGTTCGGTAAAACTTGCCACTGACTGTACATTCCGTCATTTGCGGCTTGTGGCGGGGCGGCTTGTCGCAGCGCTTCTACAAGGGCCGAAACTTGCGCGTCGGTGACTGCTTGCGCTGTGGCTGGAAGTGCTTGCAATCCGAGGCTAATTATCAGGCTGCCGAATAGTAGATTGGTTTTTGCGATCGATTTAAAATTCATTCACAATCCCCTGTTTGAGTTAAAGTTTGTTCCCTCAAACAAGGTTTACTATTTTGTCGATAGAATACCTCTGTCTTAAGTATGATTTGCTTGTTGAATGGACTGTCGATCGCACTTACGATAGAAATTGTTAATCAAGTACGATAAAATCATGGAAGTAAAACCCAGGGAAATTCGCAACTACCTGAGAGCAGATGGGACAAATCCTTTTGAAGATTGGTATAACTCGCTCCGGGATACCACAGGCAAAAATAGGATTCGGTTAAGGCTAAAGCGAGTCATGACTGGTAATCTAGGAGATTGTAAGTCCGTCGGAGAAGGAGTTTTTGAACTCAAAATTGACTCTGGCCCTGGATATCGGCTTTACTTTGGACAAGTCGGGCTGACAATTGTACTTCTGCTAGTAGGTGGAGATAAGAGAAAGGAAAGAGCGAGATATTGGCAAAGCTATTCAATATTGGAGAGACTATGAAAGACGTGAAAGCACCAACGAGTAGGAGTTACCAAGAATTTCTGATCGAATCTCTGAGAAATGCCCAAGAAGCAGCAGGTTATATCGAGGTGACATTGACAGAAGCAAGCGATGAACCTAAATTGCTCCAAATGGTACTCAAAAACGTTGTAGATTCTCGGCTAAAGTTCAACAATTTATCAGAGTCAGCTCAACTTCAATGGGAAAAGCTTGACAAGATGTTGACCGAAAGTGCAGGTTCGGAAATTTTCTGCTTTGTAGAATTGCTGGAAGCGTTAGGATTTAAACTAGAAATTACTGTTGCAGATACTGAGTTTTCGGCTGACTCGGAATCAACGGATTTTGGGGAATCAGAATTATCGCCCGAACCAGTAGTAATTAATCCCAGTTAATGAGTAAATCGCGCCCTCACCCCTCCATCACAAAATCTAACAACCGGTGAGCCATTTCTAGCTTGCTGCAAGATGCTATTTCTACTTGCTTGCCAGCGGCATTAATTAATATTGCTTGATTGGTATTGCTGCCGAAACCGGCACCTATTTGATCGATCGGGTTTGCGGCAATTACATCCAGTTTCTTCGCCCGCAATTTCTCCACAGCCGGCTTGACAATATTCCCAGTTTGTGCTGCAAACCCGATTAATTTTTGGTGCGGCTGTTTCAATTTTCCCAACTCTGCCACAATATCCGCTACCGGTGCCAACGGTAAACAATTCGGGAGCGATCGCTTCGGCAATTTCTCACTACTGTACTCAGCCGGCCTCACATCCGCTACCGCCGCCGCCATCACCGTCAAATCCGCATCGTGAAAGCATTGCAGCATCGCCTGCCGCATTTCTTCTGCACTCGCAACTGCGATCGCCCGCACACCTGAGAGCGGCACTTCGCCAGTTATACTGTGTACCAGCGTCACTGTCGCGCCGCGGTGCTGTGCAGCTTGCGCCAAAGCTATACCCATTTTGCCGCTGGAAGGATTGCCGATAAACCGCACCGGATCGAGGTGTTCCCGCGTTCCTCCCGCACTAATCAACACCCGAAGGCCCGCTAAATCTCGATCGCCCTTCGCATACAACAGCGATTCAATATGAGGCAAAATCTCATAAGGTTCTGCCATGCGGCCGACACCCGCGCGATCGCACGCCAGCATTCCCGCCCCCGGATTCGCAGCATGATAGCGCCGATAACTCAACACTTCACGCCAATTCCGCTGCACCGTCGGCTGTTCCCACATATCCGTATTCATCGCCGGTGCCAGCAAAATTGGGCAATTAGAAGCTAAGACAGTATTAGTCAACAAATTATCAGCAAAACCCCCCGCCAACTTAGCCAAAGTATTAGCTGTCAAAGGAGCAATTACAAAAACTTCCGCCCATTCTCCCAGTTGAATATGCAGGGGGCGCCCGTGACTTGGTTGCCAAAAATCTTTGTCAGTAAAAGCAGGATGGCGGCACAGAGTAGCAAAAGTCAAAGGCGTTACAAACTCCCCGGCCGCATCAGTAAGAATAGCTTTAACTTCCGCTCCAGCTTTCGCTAAAGTTGAAACTACTTCGCAAACTTTGTAAGCCGCAATCCCGCCACTAACACCGATTAAAATTCGTCTGTCTTTCATGATTTTTGGTAATACAGCAACCTTCGAGGTTATGAGAACTTGATGAATTCCTGAAACCTGTGCGAAGAATTGCCCGATCGCATCTCCTCATTCTTTCTTCCTTCTTCCTTCTTCCTTCAGCCATAAAAAAGAATCAAGAAAGAAATTAAGATAAAAACAGGCTAAAATCCCTAATTCATCTGTTTAATCCGCAACAAAATATGCTGCTAACTTCTTCCTCAATTCCGTCGAAAATTTTGAGCTAGATTTTTCAGTCTATGCTTCGTCGTAGGCTTCCATATCCAGAAGGTGGAGATAAGGTTCAACCAACTCCGGCCGCTGAAAAGCAAGCGATCGCAACAAATGCCAATCATTCAATCCTTCAAAAGGATCTGCATAATCGTCAACTTCCAAACGGACAGCCAATTCTGCCACGTCCTCAGAAGTAAGTACAGCAATATCGCGCGATGCTTTGGTTAAAGTTTTCATTTTTTTCCCCTGCCCGAGACTTCCGCCATACTATATACTAAACCTTTAATCAGATTTCGACACAGTTTCTACAACAAAACTTCGCATTACCTCTATAACTTCCGGCAGAATCTCGTGTCCCATGTTAAATTCTCGATACTGCACCGCAGCTCCCCAAGCCGTCAAACTCTCGCGCGATCGCGCAGCAGCACTAACAGGCACAATAGTATCTTGAGTACCGTGTACGATTAAAACAGGTGGCAAAACACTCCCAGCAACGGTTGAAATTGAGGAGTGCAAATAACCACTCAGACAAATTAAACCAGCTACGGGCAAAGTCAATCCCACATCCAGAGTCATCGCTCCACCTTGAGAAAAACCGCCTAAAATTGTGCGAGACAAAGGCACACCCGTGCTGCTTTCTAAAGACAGCAAAAATTCCCTCAGCAATTGCCGGCTTTCTACCAATCCCTGAGCGTCTTTGCTTTGAAGGTTATACCACGCTTTGCCGCTCGTTACCTGGGGATGGGGAAAGGGGGCATCGGGAAATACAAACTGATAATCCGGCAAATTGAAAAAGGGTGCTAAGGAAGTCAAATCCCGAGCATTAGCACCCCATCCATGTAAAGCGACAATCAAAGCGACAGGTTTGCGATCCGTTGTGTGCGGAATGCTAATAGATTGTAAAGACATCGTAGTTAATAATTGGTAATCTGGCCTGGCTACAATTATAAATTGTCACGACTGGTAAAACCCCAGATATTTTTTTTCGGCAATATTCCAATGAAATTAGCACGCGCTTGCTAATAACTATAACTGTTGACAGTTGACAGTTGACAGTTGACAGTTGACAGTTAACTGTTGAAAGTAGAGTGCGAAATCCGAAACTTTCCCAAGTAGAGTGCGGATAGTTCACCTTTTCTAGACAGGAATTAGGAAGCATCTCCTATTTGTAAAAACACTTCTTGTGGCTTCTTCTTTCTTCCTCTTTCCTCCGGGCTCCTGGCTCCATTCTTCTTCCTCTTTCCTCCTGCCTCATGCCTCCAAACTCCCATTTCTAGCTTGGCTGCTTTCATTGAGATGTTCCCAGTTAGACTCAGCTAGAAGCGAGATGTGTTCCGCTCATTCCAATTGACACCTACCGCAGGTGAAACCTTAGAAACTGATTGCTCGAACTGTTGCCGCACCGGCACCTCAATCCAGAATTCAGTTCCCTCTCCCGGAGCCGATACGCACCTGAGCGAACCTTGATGTTTGTCCAGGGTAAACACATCTAAATTAATTTGACAAAAACGTGAATTTGTACATTACTAAATAACTAAAAAAACCTTCTTAAAATTCTTGATTTTAACCCGACTTGAGCAGATTAAATCAGAACCTTAAGATTTTCTGAACTTCTTAAAGCCGGATAATTTTCCTTCTTAGATAGGTGTTAGATTTCGAGTATTAACTGGCAGAGTTTAAAATTTTAACTAAATAATTATTGTCCATTGCGGCTCGATACCGTTTCATTTTTAGACTTTGTGCCGGAAGTTTTTTCTTGTTTCAGTAAATTTATGGCTAGCCTCCGATTGAAGTGCAAAATTTTCGGGAGAGTTCTGTTTCCGAATCCGGCTTTTATCTTCACAAAATGTAACATCAAGCGTCCAATGTAAGCTATTTTCAATGCCCCAATGACTGCGGATCGCCCCAGCAATTGTCTCAGCATTACTGCTTAAACTCCTCAAGTAAAAATGAGCTGAGCGTGGTGGTTTTATTCCACAATCGTCGTTCACTAACTATCATGACAACTGTTTTTAATCCCGTCCATAATTTTTGATTATGCAGAGGTGGTAAGCTGTTGCACATTTAAACTGTGATACAAGCATTACCCTTATTTTTGATTTTGCGACCCCATTTAATTATTAATTGCCCTTCATTTAAGAGGCGGTGCAATAAATACTCTAGTTCTTCAATAGATGTAAAAAGTCGATTGGCAATATATTCTTTTGCCGAATGCCATACTAATTCAATTAAGTTATACTCGGAGCTGTATTCGGGGAGGAATTCTCAATGAAGATTAGGCATTTCTGTTTCAAGTTTTTTTAGGTACTCTTCTTTCTTATGAAAACTAGCATTATCAAGAATAATAACTATTATCGCTCCTTTCTCCGCAAATTCTGAGGCTTGATTACCTGCTGATACCCATTCATTAATTAGCTCTTCATAAAAGAGTTTTAGCACTTGATAAAAATTATATGAATTGCCTTTATTGAGGAACTCTACCACCTTTTTTTATCCGAATTCCTCACTCCTCCCATTACATTAACCCTGCCTTTTCTGCGGTCTCATCTGACCTTTTTTCGGCTGCATTTTTTACACCAGTTCTTTCTTCTGGTGACTCTTAAACTAAATCCACTCTCGTCCCAAAACCATACCTGTAATCGTTCTGGCGTTGATTTTTCTACTTTTAAATATTCTGCTATCTTTATTTTAAACGCTGTTCTTTTTTCGGGATTTCTCTTGGATTCTAGGCTATACTTAGCCCAGATATAAACATACTTTTTTTGCTTTAATATCCTCTGAACTTGTACTCCACTTAATTTTATTCCCGTGCATTCTTCTAAGTATGTTGCTAATCTCTGCGCTGTCCATCGTCCAAAATCATATCCTAATTATTGAAGGTCTTTCTCTAGAGTTTTTAATAATATTTCTATATATTTATCTGTGGCTTTTTTGTGATTCCCCTTCATCCTCTCATCTATTAGACTTTCTAGATTGTCTGGGTCTCCCTTCACACATTCTTTTAGATACTTTGTTGACTGAGCAACCCAAAAAATGAGCGATTTTAGATTGTGTTTTGCCGTCATTTAGCAATAATAAAATCAGAATTATTTCTCTAATATTTGCCTTTTCTTCCTCTCTTAAGGCTTTTTGTAGTTAATCTATTGGTTGGGGATTGAGATGGTTTTTGGCTGGCATTTTTGTATGGATTGACTAAACTAAATTTTTATTATACGCTATTTAAAGGCACAACAGCTTAAACTCTAATTAAATGTTTTGTATCTACTCAATAATAATTCTCCAATATACCACATTCTGTTAACATAAAGTTTAGATGCGTTCGCCCTGCTCCCAGCAGAAGCCGACCTCAATCCAGCCTAACAGGAATTACCAGAAGCGAGGGAACTGTTATCTCCGCGAATTGCCATCTCAAATAAGCTCGATATAACTCCCTTGGCGGCTGTGATACTTCCCCTCCCCGCAGGAAAAATATTTTTCCCCAAACAAAAAGCGCCCCTATTACTAGGAGCGCTTTTTGTAATCTCAGACTAAAACTTAGCCATTGATAGAAGGAGCAACCAAAGCTACAGGAGTGACTTCACTTGCAGCCAAGTCGAGAGGGAAGTTGTGAGCATTGCGCTCGTGCATCACTTCCATACCCAAGTTAGCGCGGTTGATCACATCAGCCCAAGTATTGATGACACGACCTTGAGAGTCGATAATCGATTGGTTGAAGTTGAAACCGTTCAAGTTGAAAGCCATCGTGGAGATACCCAAAGCGGTAAACCAGATGCCTACTACTGGCCATGCACCTAACAAGAAGTGCAAAGAACGGCTGTTGTTGAAAGAAGCGTATTGGAAAATCAAACGACCGAAGTAGCCGTGGGCTGCAACGATGTTGTAGGTTTCTTCTTCTTGACCGAATTTGTAACCGTAGTTTTGCGATTCGGTTTCGGTTGTTTCACGAACCAAAGAGGAAGTAACGAGAGAACCGTGCATGGCGGAGAACAAGCTACCACCGAAGACACCAGCAACTCCCAACATGTGGAAGGGGTGCATCAGGATGTTGTGCTCGGCTTGGAACACAATCATGAAGTTGAATGTGCCGGAGATACCCAAGGGCATACCGTCTGAGAAGGAACCTTGTCCAATTGGGTAGATCAAGAATACTGCGGTTGCTGCTGCAACTGGTGCAGAGTAAGCGACGCAAATCCAAGGACGCATTCCTAAGCGGTAGGACAGTTCCCATTCGCGACCCATGTAGCAAAATACACCGATCAGGAAGTGGAAAATTACCAATTGGTAAGGGCCGCCGTTGTACAACCACTCATCTAAGGAAGCTGCTTCCCAGATTGGGTAGAAGTGCAAGCCAATGGCGTTGGATGAAGGAACAACAGCACCTGTGATGATGTTGTTACCGTACATTAAGGAACCTGCTACTGGTTCACGGATGCCGTCGATGTCCACTGGAGGGGCTGCGATGAAGGCGATGATGTAGCAGATGGTGGCGCTGAGCAAGGTGGGAATCATCAAGACTCCGAACCAACCTACATAAATGCGGTTGTCGGTTGATGTTACCCACTCACAAAAGCGTTCCCAGACGTTGGCGCTTTCGCGCTGCTGTAAGGTTGTTGTCATGGTTTTATGATTGCTGTATTTGGTTGTCAATGTTCGGATGATGTTTCTATTATTAACGGTTTTGTTAACCTTTGTAAAGGGGTGTAGCGATAGTTAAACTGATGAGGGTTATTAGCAAAGCTTATGAAACCAGAGACAGGGGCGTAGCTTGCGGGGCCCGACGCCATCGCCCCCGCGGGAAAAGAGATGACAGGCTGCACACACGGCGCACCTCAAGCCTAACGAACGGGAGCTATGGGAGGTGGAGAAGGTAGAGGAACAGGAGCGAGGACAGGTGGAGAGACTGGCCTGCCAGCAGGTGGAGAAATCCTGAACTGCTGGAGTTGCTGCGGGGTGAGCGATCGCAAAATTCTCAGTCCGAGAGTGTCTCGGGAGATGCTTAAAGCGTAGGATGGCTCCAAATACGGGCGGAAATTTGATTTGTTGTTCAAATAGCTTTCCATGAACGCTAGGCTGAGTCCGCTGAGGTAGCGGCGGGCTAAAGCTGGTTCGGGTCCGATGACCTGTGCTGGTGGCAGAAAGAGGCTTTGAGGGGATTCCTCGATCGTTGAGAAGTGAGTCCCATTGTTCATTAGTACGAGATATTTGTTGGGCGATGTCAGCCATGTGAACGGTTGAATTTGTTCGAGCAAAGCGGGGGCGACGGTATCGGCACTGCCTGCGATTACCATGACTGGGATTTGGATTTTGCTGAGGTTTGTTTCTCCGAGAATGCTGCTGACGATCGGGTTAACGGCGATCGCAGCTTTGATGCGCGGGTCGCCGAAATTGTACTGGTTGCGCTCTAGTCCGCGGGCGCGGCACTGCAACAGCAGAGAGATGTTCCAAGTTTCGTTTTCGAGCCGACAATCTTGGTCTAGCTGTGCAAAATTAATCCCCGCCCCGGCTAATGCTAAAGCCGTATAGCCACCGAAAGACTGGCCGATGACGCCGACTCGCTGCAAGTCGAGCTGCCCTTGGTAGGCCGGAGCGGTTGTAGAAAGTTTGGTTAAATAATCGAGCAGGTCTTTGATGTCGAGGGGGCGGTTGACAAATTCTGCTGGTTCTGCTACTTCAGTGGCTCTGCCTGTTACTAAGTTTTGGATTTGTTGGGCGTTGCTGCCGGGGTGTTCGGGGACGGCGACGGCAAAGCCGTAGGAGGCTAGGTGTTTGGCTAAATACTCGAAGGAAAGGCGATCGGAACCTAAGCCGTGGGAAATTACTACCACTGGGGCCGGTTGCGGACTCCGCTGCGGCAGGTAAATGTCCATATCAAACGTGCGATCGCGATTTGGACTCGTCAGAGTTACCGATGATTTTTTCCAAGTATAGGGGCCCGGTAGCTGGGGCTGCAGCATTTCGGCGGGCGGTATGGCGGCTTCTAAGGCTGCTTGTGCTTCGGACAACTGGGCGACTCCGGCGATCGTCTGATTGGAACGGTTGATCAGGGATGTCAGCTCGTTGGCGATACCCAAGCCGCGAGCGATGTCAATCCTGATGCCATAAGTGGGGAATTTCCGCAGCACGTTGAGTATGGTCAGGCCTTCTGGATCTGAGGCTGCTAAAATCAGGGCGGCTCGGATGGCATAAAATCCGGGCTGCCGAGCTTTGGTTTGAATTACTCGGCCCAAGCGTTTCAGCAGCACTTCTCCTTGAGGCGTGTAGAGAAATTGGGCGATCGTCACGTTGCTGATTTCAGCTTTCGCTTGCAGGGCGCTGCGAATCTCCGCTAGCTGTGCTTTTTTGACGTACTGAGCGAAGCCGTCCAAGTTCGAGTCTATTTTGCCTTCTTTGGCGAAGAGTGCCAGGGATTCGATGGGAACTGATTCTTCTAGCGGCCCGTAAGTTACGTAAATTCGTTCTGCTCCCCAAGCTGGTGCGGCGGTGCAAACAGCCGTGAATGCAAACCATCCTAGGTATTTTGGGGCGATCGACCGCCGAGTGCGAATGACAGCAGTGGAGAGACTCGGAAACAGACAGTTCATAACTTTCACACCTAGGACTTCTAATCATTAGTCGGTGAAACGATGTAAATTGTTTCGCCAATATTTAATGCCAAAAAATCGATCTGTTGCTTCGGAAATTAGGTTATCGTGGGAAGCATAGCCTAAAAGTAATTTTCTGATTTGACAAGGCTAGCTGAAATTTAAAATTCAACGCCGAGGGGTCAAACCTGTTGGAATGCCCATTGATTATTTTTTCAGCTATCGGGACTTAGACAAAAACTGAAGCCAAAATAGCTTCCAACCCAAATAGAGAAAAACTGTTAGCTCGAATGGGCATGAATCTAGTTATACCAAAGGTTTCAGGCATTTTTAGGCGATCAACCTCTTTCTATTGCCAGCGAGGGGTTTGGACTCCTAAAGCGGCTCGAAAATGTTTAAGTCCCACTATTATGCAAGATATTTTCGATCGAGTTTGTAACTAAAGTCTGAGTGAGAGAATTTATCATGTTCAATGCAACTGCTATCCTGATTGACGCTTTTGTGCAAGAGCTGCAGGCCGGCTACCGTCGCACCTACGGCAAGTACAAGCCTGACTACCCTGAAATTATCGCCTGGGCAGGGACTATGGCTCTGGAAAATATCGCTAATTGCGATGCTCTGTACCACAATGTGGAACACACAATGCTCGTGGCTTTGGTGGGACAAGAGATTCTCCGCGGCAAGCATATTCGCGAAGGGGGAGTGTCGCCGGAAGATTGGCTGCACTACCTGATTTCGCTGCTGTGCCACGATATCGGCTACGTCAAAGGTGTTTGCCGCCAAGACCAAGAAGCTGTGGGACTATATGCTACGGGTATTGACGGGGGCATGGTTTCTGTGCCGATCGGGGCAACTTCAGCCAGTTTAACTCCTTATCATGTCGATCGAGGAAAACTCGTAATTGACGAACGCTTCGGCGGGCACACATTAATTGATGCCGAACAAATCAAGCGCAATATTGAATTGACGCGATTTCCAGTTCCTGCTAGCGAAACTCATCAAGACAGAAATAATTATTCTGGACTCGCTAGGGCAGCCGATTTGATCGGTCAGTTGAGCGATCCAAATTACCTGCGAAAAATAAGTGCTCTGTTCTACGAGTTTGAGGAAGTTGGCACTAATAAAATCTTGGGCTACAAGTCTCCGGGAGATTTGCGCCAAAATTACGCCAAGTTTTATTGGAATGGAGTTTTTCCCTACATTCCAGCAGCTTTGAACTACTTGGAATTGACCCAGGGAGGCAAACAAATTATTGCCAACCTCTACGCCAATGTATTTCAGGTAGAACACGCTGAACCGCTCGCTTTCACCAAGCCCAACGCTCAAGAATTCACCAAATCCCGCGCCAATAGCAACTTGAACGGTGAAAAAGATGGTGATAATCTTCAACCTTCCATGTCCGGGGAAAACAAGAAATTTACCGAGTTTCCCGACTTGAATTTGTGATAATTTACGCGCCGAATTCGGCAGCTATAAAGGCGACTCAGTGGATTTTAAAATTGAGAATTCGGCGTGACAGGTTTGGCGCAAAGTTCGGCGTTTAATCAGTCGAAGGATTTGAAATTTACTCCATAGATGAACCTGGGAGGTTGAACAAGAGTCGAAAATTTTGGCCGACTGGCGACTCCTGTCAGAAATTAAGTATCCGTTTTTGGGCAGCGTGATAATTAGGATAAGTTTTGATTTTCTAGTTGCTGGAGCTTTGTTGTTAGCTCAAATTGACATTGCTCATCTCAAATTTCAAATCTATCTGGCAGCAGAGAGGTTGCTCGCTCCTTTTTTTTGAGCTAAAATGGAGAGTTATAATCAAAAATCTAACATCAAAAATCGAAAACCTTAAATCGATATGGCAGCAGAGATTCAGCAGCAAATTCAACAGTTGAGGCAGCAGCTACAGGAAGCTAGCTATGCTTATTATGTTCTCGATGCGCCGATTATGCCAGATGAGGTGTACGATCGACTTTATCGCCAGTTGCAAGAATTAGAATCGGATTATCCTGACTTAATTACTGCGGAAAGTCCGACTCAGCGCGTGGGAGAACAGCCTGCTACTCAATTTTTTAGCGTCAAACACAATATTCCTCTCTACAGTTTGGAAAATGCTTTTAATTTTGAAGAATTTGCTAAATGGCAGGAACGTTGGCAAAGGGTAGCACCCCCCCTAACCCCCAAAGGGGGAAATGCACCCCCCCTAACCCCCCCTTATCAAGGGGGGGAATTAGATGGGAATGCACCCCCCCTAACCCCCCCTTATCAAGGGGGGGGACTAGAGGGAATAACATCTTCCATTAGCAATCAGGAAAACAGGGAAATTACTCCCCCCCGAAGCTTGGGGGGGTTGGGGGGGTTGGGGGGGGTTTCCTATGTTTGCGAATTGAAAATTGACGGTTCTGCTTTAGCGTTAACCTATGAAAATGGGGTTTTAGTTCGCGGTGCGACGCGCGGAGACGGCATTGCCGGAGAGGAAATTACTCAAAATGTCAAAACTATTCGCTCGATTCCTTTAAAGCTCAATTTAGATAATCCGCCGCCTGTTCTGGAAGTGCGGGGAGAGGCTTTTTTGTCTTTAGCTGTGTTTGAAGAAATTAATCGGGAACGGGAAAAAGCAGGGGAACAATTGTTTGCTAATCCTCGCAATGCTGCGGCGGGTACGCTGCGGCAGTTGGATTCTAAAATTGTGGATAAGCGCAGGTTGGATTTCTTTGCTTATACTCTGCATTTAGATCAAGGTAACGAGGGTAATACGCAGTGGGATTCGTTGGAATTGTTGCGACGAATTGGGTTTAAGGTGAATCCCCATCGCAAAATTTGCTATTCTTTGGATGAGGTTCGGGAGTATTACGAATATTGGGATACTGAGCGGCGGAATTTGCCTTACATGACGGATGGGGTTGTTGTTAAGATTAATTCCGTTTTGCTGCAAAAACAATTGGGTTTTACTCAGAGGTTTCCGCGTTGGGCGATCGCCCTGAAGTATCCCGCGGCCGAAGTGCCTACAATAGTAGAAGCTGTCACCGTGCAAGTAGGCAGAACCGGGGCTCTAACTCCTGTAGCGGAACTCAAACCGGTGCAGTTGGCGGGAACGACGGTTTCGCGGGCTTCTCTCCATAATAGCGATCGACTTTCCGACCTGAACCTGCACATTGGCGATACTGTAATTGTCAGAAAAGCTGGGGAAATTATACCAGAAGTTGTGCGAGTTTTGCCAGAACTGCGCCCCCCAAATGCTCAACTTTTCCAAATGCCTAGTTGCTGTCCCGAATGCGAACAGCCTGTGGTTCGGGAAAAGGGGGAGGCCGTTACTCGCTGCATCAATACATCTTGTCCGGCGATTTTGAGGGGTTCGCTGATTCATTTTTGCAGCCGGGATGCTCTGGATATTAACGGTGTTGGCGAAAAGTTGGTGCAGCAGATGGTTGATACCAATCTGGTGCATTCTGCGGCGGATTTGTACGATTTGACTGCGGAAAGATTGATGAGTTTGGAACGCATGGGTAAGAAGTTAGCAGAAAAGTTGGTAAGTGCGATCGCCCAATCGAAAAATCAACCTTATTCGCGCGTACTTTACGGCTTGGGCATCCGCCATGTCGGCAGCGTGAATGCTCAATTGCTGACAGAAAGGTTTGCAAATGTGGAAGAGTTAGCCGGGGTATCGGCGGCATCGATTGAGGGCGTTTACGGCATCGGCCCGGAAATTGCTCAAGCGGTTTATCAGTGGTTTCGAGTGCCGGCAAATCAAAGTTTAATTGCACGGTTGAAAACTGCGGGCTTGCAATTGCAGTCAGAAGTTAAAAATCCCAATTTAGCCAGCACAAATTTACAACTTGCAGGCAAAACTTTTGTGCTGACGGGAACTTTGCCCACTTTGAAACGAGATGAAGCTAAAGATTTGATTCAAAAAGCAGGAGGTAAAGTCACAAGTTCTGTGAGTGCTAAAACTGATTATGTGGTTGTGGGAGAAGATGCGGGTTCTAAGTTGGAAAAGGCTCAATCTTTGGGGGTCGAACTACTTTCGGAATCAGAGTTATTAGAACTGCTATCGAAACCATAAATGATTGGTGAAAGTCAATATATCTCTCTTTGCTCTTTCTCTGCGCCCTCTGCGGCCTCTGCGGTTCGCAAAAAAAGCTGATTCACTTGATCCGTTTTCAAAGGGCATCGCCAACAATTCTATTGCCCTAGATGCAAAATAGCCGATCCTCTTCGAGGGCTCCGCTAACGCGAATTGGGCAATACCTCAAAAGGCATAGAAATTGCGATCGCACTTGGTGAATATACATACTTCCCCGGCAGTGCTGCCCGAATCGGTTGTCGGTACTGGCTAGTTTTGCTAAAATTTGATAAAGTTTGCGATAGCGATCACAACTGCCCGCTTAGCCAAATCCCAGCAATCATAGGAGATACATTATGTCGGAAATTCCAGCAGAACAAACACAAACAAACTTGACAACTCCAGAAATAACTACCGAAAGCTCACTTTCTGGGGTGGAAAACGTGAAAAATAGTTTGGGAAACGTCCTAAATAGTTGGAAGTTGAAAGCAGGATTAGCCGTTGCTGTACTTTTGGGAGTTTTGCTATTTGCTTTTTACTGGCAGCATATGATTGCCGTCGTAGGTATGAAGAGTTGGTCGGCGCGATCGGGAGCTAACCCGATCGAATGTATGGTAAGAGATACTAATAACGACGAGTATGTCAGTTGCAGCGCCCTCCTCGATCAGCAGATTGTCCCTCTTGAGTGCAGTTCGAGTTTGTTCAATATCGGCTGTCGAGTCAATTACGGAACTGCCGCACCAAATCCGAGACAAATCAACCCTAGATAGAGCATCTGCGGGTTAGAGATAATTCTTGAACGAACACATTTGCTACTTAAAATATGGGAAGTACAAAAAATTTCCCACCGTGAAAATACTCCAGCAATAAAGAGCGGAAAACTATTGTTTTTCTTGTTGTAAATTAGCAGGTAATGAAAGTTACCTGCTATTGTTATTAAGTGCCAGATTTCGAGCCAAACCGACAACTGCTATAAAATAAAGCGTAGCGATCGCCGATTGCTATCAATTGCCCGAAGGGTACATGATATTACCAACCCTTAGTCGATCGCAAATCTCGAAAGATTCAGGAAATGTTTGATAAATATGTGTAAGTTGTTGTGCCTTTAAATAGGGTATAATAAAAATTTAGTTTAGTCAATCAATACAAAAATGCCAGCTAAAAACCATCTCAATCCCCAACCAATAGATTAACTACAAAAAGCCTTAAGAGAGGAATAAAAGGCAAATATTAGAGAAAGAATTCTGATTTTATTATTGCTAAATGACGGCAAAACACAATCTAAAATCGCTCATTTTTTGGGTTGCTCAGTTAACAAAGTATCTAAAAGAATGTGTGAAGGGAGACCCAGACAATCTAGAAAGTCTAATAGATGAGAGGATGAAGGGGAATCACAAAAAAGCCACCGATAAATATATAGAAATATTATTAAAAACTCAAGAGAAAGACCCTCAAGAATTAGGATATGATTTTGGACGATGGACAGCGCAGAGATTAGCAACATACTTAGAGAAGTTCACAGAAATAAAATTAAGTGAAGTCCAAATTCGGAGGATATTAAAGCAAAAAAAAGTATGTTTACATCTGGGCTAACTATAGCCTCTAATCCAATAGAAATTCCGAAAAAAGAACAGCGTTTAAAATAAAGATATCAGAATATTTAAAAATAGAAAAATCAACGCCAGAACGATTACAGGTATGGTTTTGGGACGAGAGTGGATTTAGTTTAAGAGTCACCCGAAGAAAGAACTGGTGTAAAAAAGGCAGTCGAAAAAAGGTCAGAGGAGACCGAAGAAAAGGCAGGTTAATGTAATGGGAGGAGTGAGAAAATCCGATAAGAAAAGGTGGGTAGAGTTCCTCAAGAAAGGCAATTCATATAATTTTTATCAAGTGCTAAAACTCTTTTATGAAGAGCTAATTAATTAATGAATGGGTATCAGCCGGAAATCAAGCCTCAGAATTTGCTGAAAAAGGAGCAATAATAGTGATTATTCTTGATAATGCTAGTTTTCATAATAAAGAAGAGTACCTGAAAATAATTGAAACAGAAATGCCTAATCTTCATTGAGAATTCCTCCCCGAATACAGCCCCGACTATAACTTAGTTGAATTAGTATGGCATTCGACAAAAGAATATATTGCTAATAGATTTTTTACATCTATTGAAGAGCTAGAGTATTTATTGCATATCCTCTTAAAGGAAGGAGAATTAATAATTAAATGGGGGCGCAAAATCAAAAATAAGGGCAATGCTTGTATCACAGTTTAAATGTGCAACAGCTTACCAACTTTTTAAATCTGCGGGAATTAGCTGGAAAAAATCTCAAAAAAAGAATCCAAAGCGTGATGAAAAACTCGTCAAAAAAAAGCACCAAGAAATTTGTGAGATTCTGGAAGAACACTACGGATGCTATAGAATCGAGAAAGCTTGTGGTGTATTTGATTGATGAGTGTCATCTACTCGCTTGGAGATGTCTATGGTTATCTTTCGGGAAGGCGCAACGAGAGAATAGAAATACCACTGGTGAATCAGAGAGAAAAACAAACTTATTATGGCGCAGTAAATTATTTAACAAAACAGTTTGTTCTGCGACAATATGCAACGGCAAATTCTGAGAATACAGTCGCTTTCTTAAAAGACTTACAATCTTTAAATCCCGAAGCCAGACATTTGATTATTTGGGATGGAGCCAGCTATCACAAATATAAAGAAATGAAAGCTTACCTAGAAGAAATTAATCAAGGTAAGGAGCAGGATGAATGGCCTTTAACTTGTGTCCTGTTTGCTCCTAATGCTCCGGAGCAGAATCCAGTCGAAGATATTTGGCTTCATGCCAAGACTTGGGTGAGAAAATTTGGGAATCGGCTCAGTTATGAATGCCTTGGTTAAATGGTTTTTCAATTTTACCATACAGGAACAAAGCTTTGACTTTCTCTCTTTTACACAAATTTGGTATTTTTGAACCAACACTCAATGGAACTGCTGCTCGATCGAACCCTTAATTAATTTACGAATGATTTGCGATCGCTATAGTTCTAATTTCTGAGTAATTGAATTCACCCAACTCAAGAAACAATCTTGAAACTGCTGCGGTTCAAGTCGAGCAAAGACTCGACTAAATGTATCATGAGAAGGAATCCCATTCGGGAGTTCTAGAAAGCTTTTTAGCCATTCATGTTTAGCTGTTCCATAAACTTCTATTCCGGACCGATCCTTCCGCACCGCCGATCACAGCTAGAATTGCAATTGCTACAATATCTATCAGTAGATGTTCTTTACTTCTTTCTATTCTTGGATCTATCAAGTTTTCAAAATAATTGAAAAAACTGGTATTCAAAAAGTTCGTTCTATTCGCTGAAACTGTTGGTTTTCGTTGGGAAGTTAAAGTCGAAGTAAAACCTCTCGCCATCGTTCGCACCCATGAACTATTTGCTGGATTTAGATTAAGATTTTATTATACCATATTTGGGATTAAATTTAAGATGCGTTTACCCTGTGCGTTCCCCCTAGCTGGGAGACTCACTCATGATAAATTCAAGTTTTTTTAAACATCACAATACATTCATAATTTTCTAGATCGAGAACTCGGTCAACTTGCCAAGTTCCAATTTGTTCAAATCCCTGTTTTTGGTGAAACATTAGGGAACGAGTATTAGCTATTGGCTTGCTAACAATCAACAGCGAAATAAATGAGTTTGGAAAAACTTGATAAATTTCTTTATACATAAATTGAGCCACACCTCTACCCATCCAACCTACCTTTGTTGCGACTCTTTCGAGATAAAAATGCCGATCGCTTGTGACTCTTTTCTTAAAAACCTCATCTTTCCAGATAATTTTATCCAACATTTCATCAGATATTTTGGGTTGTGATATAGCCACGAATCCCAGAATTTCCCCATCGGTTTTAGCGGTCACAAAATATCTGCATGAATTATTTAAGCTTTTGACAATCTCATCTTCAGTAATTTGTGTTAGCAAAAAGCCGCGCTCGATCGACGTATTTTGACTGCGCGCATGAGAATTGTGAATATTGACGATCGCCTGTATGTCCTGTCGATCGGCTTCTCTAAAAGTTAGATATTCCATAGCATAGTGTGTAGGAACTCGGACAAGGAGCTGTAAGCCCCTTACTACATGAGTAGAATTCTACCGCACAACCCTAACTGCCGCCACTGCAGGCCACATCGCGAGCATTTTCTTCAAATGCAGCCGTCAGCGCATCATCACCGCTCAAACCCAATGCGATCGCCCTAGTCCGGTATTGGCAAAGCCAAGGAATTACTCAAGTTGCTGAGGTGTATTTTTGCTGTGATACATTTGCGATTGTAACGCTCAGGTTGATCTATTCTAAGAGCTAGATATAGATCGCATACCAGATTTAGTTTTGTAAATATTTTAGGGGGCGATCGCCTTCGGACAATATCATGACTGTAGGTATGTCTGCACTTGTGGGCGATCGCAAATAACTTCCAGGTAGCGTCGCAACAGCTACAGTGTTTCCCAACAGATCGAAGAACTCAAGGCCATAACCTGTTTCTAGTCCCTCGACGAGTGCTATTGATTTACCAGTCCTCGCAGTTCCTTAATGTCGATGTGGATTCCTTGACGTTTCAGATATTGGCTCAAGTTAATCTGGATGAATAAATCTTTGAGCTCTTCAGCAATCTCTGCCGGGGGATTGCCAGATAACGCAGTTGCAATTAGACGTTCTGCTATTCGTAATTCGCCACATTCAATCGCTAAAGATGCTGCGCTGCGGTGAAGCACAGAACGAGTGGGTTCAGCATCAAGGGCGCTAGCGATTAAGGCTGCGGCCTGAGTTTCTTGTTCAAAGGCTTGGCGCGTCAATTGTGCAGCCAACTCCAACGCACCTCTTAAGCGGGCGACTGCCGCGGCTTCGGCTAAATCCATTGCTTGTTTGTGGAGCGATTGAATCTGGCTCATTGGAGTACGGTTCCTTCAGGATTTTGCTTGGCACTAATAATAGAAATCGGTCGGCTGAACTCTACTACAATGATATACGCTGGCAAGCCTTGTGCGTCTGAGGCGCGGGTTTGTTCAGTTTTCAGCTTGACTCTAGTATTGATTTGACTTTGATTGCCTTTGCGAATTCCAGAAACCTCTAGCCGAGCCATTCGCTCAAATGGCAGTGTGGTAGCTGAATTTTGACTTCCTAACCAATAGTCAAATCCAGTTCCTTTGCGAGAGCGTTCAATGACTGTGAGATTTGTTAATTGCAAAATTAACAGGAATGCGATTCCATAAGCAGCCTGCTCGGTAGTATATTCTTCGTCATTCCAACATCGTCGGGTTTGCTCGGTGACTGGCTGCCAATCTAACTTGAATGTGGCAGAAAATTCTCCCTCAACTTTAAGTGTTACTCCTGGTTGGTGAGCTTCATCGGTTAGACAAATCGCACCTGCTTCTGCGATCGCGGCTCCAAAGGCAGGTGTAATCGCAGGGAGTCCCTGGCTAAGGCTTTGTAAGTTTAAGATTTGAATCTGGCTCAAAGCGACGTTGCTCTATGGAAAGTAGATATTCAATTTTACTCTCAGTTGCGACAATTTGAGTCGATCGCCACTATTTTTAGACGATCGCCTTCCTCGACTTGGGGTCATCATCGCGATTGTACTATTTCCTCTACTTACGCAGCAAAACTATTAACCAGTCTAACTGTAGGTCTATCTGCACTTGTGGGCGATCGCAAATAACTTCCAGGTAGCGTGGCAACGGCTACAGTGTTTCCCAACAGATCGAAGAACTCAATGCTATAACCTGTTTCTAGTCCTTCAACCTGATGCTGTTCCACAACCGTACCGATATCGCCGGCATAAAGTCCTTCTTCTGGAAGGTTGCACAGTAAAATGACATCTGAATAAAGTTGATAGTTCATATTGTCCTCTATTAACTTGTTAATCGGGAATCAACAGAATCCGTTCAAAATGACTGCTAGGTAGTGAGCAATAACTTTGATAATTTCTCTTCTTTTAGAGCTGACTCAAGCACTGGATATGACTGTTTAGTTAATAAAACCACAATTTTAGAGTTGGAGCTTTTGCTGTTTTTTAACTCTACAAACTCATTTAACCCTTGAACCCCATATTCAATGATTTTTCTATTAGCACTATAATCATCGCGGTGCATATCTGGTTCCACAGGATGTATAATTCCCAAGGGTCTGTTAGACTCAACCGAAGCTTTCACCGTGAAACGTGAGCCTCCGTTAAGAGAACTTTGGATAAGAATCACACCTGCTCCAAGCCCTGCTTGAATGCGACAAGATTTCACAACTGAAAAAGTATCTTGCTTCTTCAAAGGAGGAATTTCAGAGACCACAAGTCCACCATTTGTCAAGATGCGTTCAATATTAATTTCCGACTGCTTGGGCAAAGATCGGAAAGAGGGTTTAGCTAATCCACTGCCTACCACTCCGATTACCTCTGCAAAGCAATTGTTGTCCCGATCTAGAATTGAAAAAGTGTCTATGCCATCAGCTAAACCATTACAGATGACCCAACCTTTTGATGAAAAATATTTACCAACTCGTTCGGCAATTATTTTGCCATTTTCATTTGGCTTCCTTGTCCCAATGAGAGTAACTACATCTTTATCTACTAAAGATAGGTTTCCCCTAAAAAAAAGTATCGGTGGAGGATCTTTTAAATCCAAAAGCTTCTTAGGATAGTTTGCATCTACAACAGAAGTGAAACCAATTTCATGAGATTCACATTCAGCAAGTATATCCTCAGCTTGAGAAATAGCTTTTTCGATTTCTAAAGCTGAATACTTTTTTTCCACCAATGCTAGAAGTTTAGTAAGGCTATCATGAGCATTTGCACTTGACCAATAATGGTAACTATTTTGTATAGTAACCAGACTTTTCTTGACAAATACAGCCCCCACTCCCTTGAGAAGAGAGAATGCGAGAATAATCAAGCTTAGTTCCGAATTTCGTTTCATACTATGTTCTCCGTGTATCCGCATCCATCGCCTTTATATTGAGGTGGAACGCAGGAGTAAAACTTCTGCCCAGTTTGCCTATTAATCTTTACTTGCAGTTGTTTAGTCTGACCATTGACTGAACATCTAGGACAGAGCTTACTGCTATTTACAGATGTTATCAGATGAAACAAAGCAATGAACAGAACATTCTTTGCTCCTCTAGCGCGTAGCTTCTCTGCCAGAGCATCTGCTGTAGCTCCAGTAGTATACTGATCATCAATTATTATGACATTTTTGCCATTGACATTCACTCCCTCCTGCAAGATCAGGTTACTACGAACGAACCTTCGCCGATCACCTGCTGAAGGTTGTCTGCGAGTTGAAGAATCTACCCCCTCATTCCACTCAAATATACTGAGGCAATTCCAGGAAGCTGTCCTCTGCCCAACAAGTTCAACAATGAGGTTAAACAATTCCCCCATTTTATTCGTTGGTTGCGTTGTCCGCTTGTCCGGGACATAGGTAAATATATCCCATAAAAAGGATCTTTCCTCTAGGATACGGTCTATATAAGTTATAACAGAATCACGGAGTGTAAATAATAACTCTCTGCTTCTATCAGCGCGATTGAACTCGAAGTATTTCTCCGTAGTATGGTATTTATCGCACTCACCCTGAGACTGCCTAGCCAAAATTCTGTGAGCAGTCAAGCTTCCATCTGGCGGAAAGTCATCACGACGCGGTTTCCTTGCTATGCAACTTACAACACCCCTGGAACCAGCTTCCAAGCACAGCAAATGCTGCAAAGGATTTCTCAGAATATTTAGTATCTGATGGTAATTCTCAGCGTAGTATGTAGAACCGCTCTTAATGTTCTTAATATAATCACCTATCCCGTCTCGAATCTCTAAGTTTGTTGTTTGATAGAATGAAGTTAACACTGTTGGTACTCGTAGTCCTCGACCGAGTTCGATATCTAACCAAGAATCACCTAGCACGTAACAATTGTTATCAGAAAGCTCTATGTTTTCCGAACGCAAAAAATTAATAGTCTTTAAAGTATTAGGTTTATCTGCAAGCGACAGTGCAGAAATATTCCCAAAATACTCTTTGACAATTGTATTGACATATTTGGGATGTGAATCAGAGACAATAATACACTGAAATCCCAGACCTGTTGCTTGGGAGATAAATTCTCTAGCACCATCAAAAATTTGAATCCGTGATAAATCTGCTTGCTCCTGCCCATCTTTCATGGGTTTCAATGCGATGTCTGCGGTATTTATTAAAGTTCCATCCAAATCTATTAACAAAAATTTACTATCTGTTAATACCCTGTTGTTCCTAGGAATTCTAATCATGGAATGCTAAAAGTTGCTTGTAGTATTATTGGTGAGTGTCTTACACTAAACCTATAAAAATCAACAAATACGGGACATAGGTAGTGTAAGTCTAAAAAAGGGTTTCAAGCCCCTTGTTAGACTTTATTTTAAACCCTAACTGCTGCCAATCCGAGCGACATAGCGAGTAATCAGTAAGGTGCTTCAGGCAAAAACCTGAAATACGCCAGAAAATCTTGATGTTTGACGTACCGTACACAGGCTTTAACCATTGTCAGCGATCGCGCGGATTCGTTGAGTCGCATAGTCTCTGTGACCATTGAGGTGGGCGATCGCCTCCCCGCGATTGTACAACGTACCAAATAGGTCGAAAATTCCAAAACCTTGATGTTTGATTTGATACGAAATCGGTTGCCCGGTCGTTACTAAACGCGCCCAATGCTCGCAATTCCAGCCTTGAACACCATAGTTCCATTGCTCGTGAAACGCCGGGACAGAAGCAATTAAATTGGTCAGAATTGCCGATCGATCGAGATAGGGAACTTTCAGGGCATCATGAAAATTATCCCCTAGCTTCTCGATAGCCAAGCGTCCTCGATCTGATGGACTGCCCGATCGCTCCGGCCCCCAACCGATCGCAGACGCATCCGATAGAGCAACGCTGTAATGCCAATGCAAAACGCTATCAAACCGTTGCACTAGGCGACCACATCGAATCGATCGCGGTTGCCAACGTTTAAGAATTTCTTCAATGAGCGCATCCTCGGTATTACTGATATTTTGTAACATTTGTAGTTTGTAATTAATAATTAGTAATCGATCGCTCGTGAGGAATAGGCAATTACTGCTGAGTAACAGCCATTACCCATTCCTCATGCTAAACCCTAGCTGCCGCCAATCCGGGCGACATCGCGAGCATTTTCTTCAAACGCAGCCGTCAGCGCATCATCACCGCTTAAACCCGATGCGATCGCCCTTTCAATAGCCTGCAACACCCGCTTATAATCCCTCGGCATCACCTTCACAAACACCGGCACCATCGAGTCCCAATTTGCCAAAACCTTCGATGCCTTCGCACTTCCAGTCAAATCAAAGTGAGTCTGAATTAACTGCCGCAAATCGCTAATTTCCTCAACATCCTCCAATTTTTCCAAATCCACCATCGACATATTGCAGCGAGTAGCAAAATCCCCCGCCTCATCCAAAATGTAAGCAACACCGCCACTCATTCCCGCTGCAAAATTGCGCCCGGTTTCGCCCAAAACTACAACTTTGCCACCAGTCATGTACTCGCAACCGTGATCGCCCACACCTTCAACTACTGCGTTAACGCCGGAGTTACGCACCCCAAAACGTTCGCCCGCTATCCCTCGGATGAAAACCTCGCCGGATGTCGCGCCGTAAAGCACTACGTTACCGACAATCACGTTTTCTTCCGCGACAAAGGTGGAAGCTGGCGACGGATATAGGATGATTTTGCCGCCGCTGAGCCCCTTGCCCAAATAGTCGTTAGCTTCGCCTTCGAGCTCCAGGGTGACTCCCTTGGGAACAAATGCGCCAAAGCTTTGTCCGGCGCTGCCTTGGAAGTGCAGGTGCACCGTGTCATCCGGCAAACCTTCCCAGTTGCGTTTGGTGATTTCGTTGCCGAGAATTGTGCCGACAACGCGGTTGACATTGGTAATCGGCAGTTTGGCGTGTACTTTTTCGCCATTTTCGATCGCACCTTTGCACAAATCCAGCAGTACACTCATATCCAGGGACTTTTCCAAACCGTGATCCTGCGCCATCTGACAATAGCGCCCGACATCCGCCCCAACCTCCGGCTGATAAAGGATTTTCGAGAAATCCAAACCCTTAGCCTTCCAGTGTTCCACAGCTTGCTGAGGTTCCAAAACATCAGTCCGCCCCACCATTTCATTCAGCGTGCGGAAGCCCAACTGCGCCATAATTTCCCGGACTTCCTGCGCGATGAAAGTCATAAAGTTTACCGTGTGATCGGGGTCGCCGGTAAAGTTTTTCCGCAGCAGCGGGTCTTGGGTCGCCACGCCCACCGGGCAAGTGTTCAGGTGGCAAACGCGCATCATAATGCAGCCCAATGTCACCAGCGGCGCGGTAGCAAAACCGAATTCCTCAGCGCCAAGCAGTGCAGCAATTACTACATCGCGACCGGTTTTCATTTGACCGTCAGTTTCCACGACAATCCGGCTGCGGAGATTGTTGAGTACCAAAGTTTGGTGAGTTTCCGCCAATCCCAATTCCCAAGGTAAACCGGCGTGTTTGATCGAAGTTTGCGGCGAAGCGCCGGTACCGCCGTCATAGCCGGAAATCAACACGACATCGGCGTGGGCCTTAGCAACACCCGCCGCGATCGTCCCGACTCCAACTTCCGACACCAGTTTGACGCTAATCCGCGCTTCCCGGTTGGAATTTTTCAAGTCGTGAATCAATTCGGCCAAATCTTCGATCGAATAAATGTCGTGGTGAGGAGGAGGTGAAATCAAACCCACACCCGGAGTCGAGTTCCGCACCTTGGCAATCCACGGGTATACTTTTTTACCGGGCAACTGTCCGCCTTCACCGGGTTTCGCGCCTTGCGCCATCTTGATTTGCAGTTCCCGCGCTTGGGAAAGGTACAAGCTGGTAACGCCGAAACGCCCGGAAGCAACTTGTTTGATCGCGCTGTTTTTCGAGTCGCCGCGATCGTTCGTCCAAGTGTAGCGATCGGGATCTTCGCCGCCTTCACCGGTGTTCGATTTGCCACCAATGCGGTTCATCGCTACTGCTAGCGATTCGTGGGCTTCCTTAGAAATCGAACCGTAACTCATCGCCCCAGTTTTAAAGCGTTTGAGAATAGACTCGATCGGCTCAACTTCCTCAAGGGGTATCGATTCCCGCTGTTTGAATTGCAACAAACCGCGCAAGGTAAAATGCTGCTGGTTTTGTTCGTTTACCAGCCCAGAATACTGTTTGAAAAGCGTATAACTGCCCTCGCGCACCGACTTTTGCAGCGCGTGAATTGTCTGCGGGCTAAACAAATGCGCCTCGCCTTCTTTCCGCCACTGATATTCGCCGCCGACATCGAGAGTATGTCCGCTGGCTGGGCGGTCTGGGAATGCGTGAGTATGGCGTAAAATTGCTTCTTGGGCGATGACTTCGAGGTCTACACCTTCAATCCGCGATGCTGTCCAAGCAAAGTATTTATCGACTACGGATTTGTTTAAGCCGATCGCCTCAAAAATCTGCGCGCCGCGATAACTTTGAATTGTGGAAATCCCAATTTTCGAGGCAACTTTCGTCACCCCTTTAGTGGCGGCTTTGATGTAGTTTTTGCAAGCTGTTTTGTACTCGACATTTAGCAGCAATCCTTCGCGGATCGAATCGGCGATCGTCTCAAAGGCCAAATACGGATTAATCGCGCCGCAACCATATCCAATAAGTGTCGCAAAGTGATGCACTTCGCGCGGTTCGCCGGATTCGAGAACGAGTCCCGCCCGCGTGCGCGTACCTTTGCGGATCAAGTGGTGGTGCAGGCCCGCAACTGCCAGCAGCGCCGGAATTGGGGCTTTGTCTGGACTGATACCCCGATCGCTCAAAATGAGGATATTCACCCCGGAGGCGATCGCGCTGTCTGCTGCTGCAAAAACCTCTTCTAAGGCTTGTTCTAGACCTTTTACGCCGCTTTTGGGGTCAAACAAAATCGGCAGTGTAATCGACCGGAAATTGCCCTCATTTACGTGTTTGAGCTTAGCTAATTCTTCATTGCTGAGAATTGGCGTTTTCAGTTCAATCAAATGACAGCTTTCGGGTTCCGGTTTGAGCAAATTGCGTTCAGCGCCGATCGTAGTTTCGGCAGAAGTTACAATTTCTTCGCGGATAGAATCAATTGGCGGATTGGTAACTTGAGCAAACAACTGCTGGAAGTATTCATAAAGCAGTTTTGGCCGATTGGAAAGCACCGCCAGCGGCGTATCCGCACCCATCGCGCCGACAGCTTCCACGCCATCTTTCGCCATCGGTGCTAACAGCAACCGCAGTTCTTCAAAGGTGTAGCCAAAGGCCATTTGCCGCTGCAATAATGTTTCCGGGTGGGATTCTGCTAATGCCGGCGCATCTTTGAGTTTGGCGATTTCGACCATGTGCTGGTCGATCCACTGGCGGTACGGGTGTTCTGTGGCGATTTTGGTTTTAATTTCCTCGTCAGAGACGATGCGGCCTTCCTCGGTATTTACTAGGAACATCCGCCCCGGTTGCAAGCGACCTTTTGATACAATTCGTTCTGGGGCGATCGGCAAAACTCCGGCTTCCGATGCCATAATTACCAAGTCATCTTTGGTAACGCAGTAGCGGGAAGGGCGCAAACCGTTGCGATCGAGCACTGCCCCGATCGATGTACCATCGGTAAATGCGATCGAAGCTGGGCCGTCCCAAGGTTCCATCAAGCAAGAATGGTATTCGTAGAAAGCTTTTTTCTCGTCACTCATGGACTCGTGGGCTGTCCAAGGTTCGGGAATCATCATCATTACGGCGTGCGGCAAAGAACGCCCGGCCAAATTCAGCAATTCCAAAGCATTATCAAAAATCGTCGAGTCGCTGCCTTCGATATTGATTAAATTGGGGATTTTCTTTAAGTCATCGCCGAATAGTTCCGACTCGAACAGCGATTGCCGCGCGTGCATCCAGTTAATGTTGCCGCGCATCGTGTTAATTTCGCCGTTGTGGGCGATGTAGCGGTAAGGGTGCGATCGTTCCCAACTCGGAAAAGTATTCGTGCTGAAGCGCGAGTGAACCAGGGCTAGAGCGCTTTCCATGTCGGGGTCGTGCAGTTCGGGATAGTAATCGCCGACTTGCACCGGCATTAACATACCCTTGTAGACGATCGTCCGGCACGAGAGAGTGGAATTATACCAGTAGGGGTCTGTGTTAGTCCTGCGGATGGCGTTGTGAGCCCGTTTGCGGATGACGTACAGTTTCCGCTCGAAAGCCGCCTCGTCAATACCGGCGGCCCGCCGGAGGAACACTTGCTGCATGAAGGGTTCGCTAGATTTGGCGGTGTCGCCGAGGGACGAGTTGTCGGTGGGAACATCGCGCCAGCCCAGCACTTCCTGGCCTTCTTCTGCGGCGATTTCCTCAAAAATGCGTTTGCCGTTTTCGCGTTCAGTTTGATTTGGCGACGAGTAAATCGCGCCAACGCCGTACTCGCCGGCTTCGGGAAGTTCGATGTTGAGGGCCGCCGTTACTTTCTTGAGAAACTTGTGGGGCACCTGCATCAAAATCCCCGCCCCGTCTCCGGTGTTGGGTTCGCAGCCACACGCGCCCCGGTGGTCGAGGTTCAGCAGGATTGTCAGTGCCTGCTCGACAATTTCGTGGGATTTGTTACCCTTCATGTGTACGATGAATCCGACTCCGCAAGCGTCGTGCTCGAACTGCGGATCGTACAGGCCTTGCTTTTGTGGCAGTCCGTTGTTGTTCATTTTGATGTGTCTCTCAAAGTGGTGAAAAGATGTTGATCTAGAGTAGAGCGTGGGATGGCGATCGATCTAGTATCATGTATTATATGTGGATCTACTCAATTAGGTAGAGTTACCAAAAAATCTAAGCTTATGCGATAGATCGTGAAAAAATAGTTAAACCTGAGATGTTGCACCATTGTCAGCAACAGGCAAGATGCCTGTTCCACAAAGAGTGAATTTTCTTGTGGAACAGGCATCTTGCCTGTTCATAAATAAGTGAAAAACAGCTTGTTGGCAACTAGACGATCAATTATATATTTTGAATTATTTAACCGCAGAGGTCGCAGAGAGCGCAGAGGGAGAGAAGAGAGATGAGTAATTCCGATACCAACTCACATCTTGCACCATTGTTAATCAGCTTTTCAAGGGCGGGCAAGATGCCCAGCCCACAAAATTTACTCTCTGTGGAACAGGCATCTTGCCTGTTATTGAGAAATGAGTTTATAGCATTGTTAATGCGACTGTATCCTCAGCGTCTGGGTGACATTCTCCACCAGCATTTTGCCTTCTCATCCGCGATGAACTTTTCAGAAAAATTGCAAAAAGTCGATCGACTCAAAGCCTGGTTAGATAGCTTTCGGCCACTTTCTCCCACCCTGGTTGCAGAATTGAAAAAACTCTATGACGTTCGGTTTACTTATCACTCCAATGCGATTGAGGGAAACACCTTGACGCAGCGCGAAACCGAATTAGTCCTCGAAACCGGCATTACTGTCGGTGGCAAAACTTTGCGCGAACACCTAGAAGTCATCGGACATCGAGATGCGATCGACTACATTGAAATGCTAACGCGATCGGACACCGCGATCGGTGAATGGGAGATTAAACAAATTCACAACTTAATTATAAGGGCGATCGCCCCGGAGGAAGCTGGACGATATCGGCAGTTAGATGTCAAAGCCGCCGGTACTGAATACCTCTATCCGCCTCATTATTTGCTTTCGGGTTTGATGCCGGAATTTATCCAATGGCTCAACAGTGATAAAATCAAATCGTTACATCCGTTAGAGTATGCAGCCGAAGCACATCTTCGCTTTGTTTCGATTCATCCATTTCGGGATGGTAACGGACGGACGGGACGGCTATTGATGAATCTCCTGCTGTTGCGGGCGGGATATCCCATTGTCATTATCTCTAACCAGGTGCGTGCTGACTACATCGATGCGATCGCAGAAGCACAGCAGCAGGGTTCTGGGATTCATCCGCTCCTCGATCTTATTGTAGATGCGGCGCGATACTCGCTGATCGAAACCTTGCAAATCCTAGCAACCGCCAGCGATAGCCAAAGTCAAGGGCTGCCTTTCTATCAAGAGATGCTAGAAGTTTTGCAGCAGCAGTCTCAAGAGCTGGATTAGGATTCACCTTTAATCAATATTCAAGAACCAGCGCCCTTTCTATGAAGATTTGATGTAGATTGGGGCGATCGATCTAAATAACAGGTGACAACAGCTATGTTGGTTTTGCTATGGTTGTTAAGGCAAGTCGATCGGGCTGAGCACAAATCTTGCAAAACTCTACAGTCGGCTAACCAGTCCCCGCAGGTGGGCTTCGGTTTTAACTATAGATTAGTTAATCTCAAAAAACAACGTTGTTTACCAAAGGATTCAGCAAGCAATCCTCAAGGAGTGAAAATCATGGTTCAGATTCAAGAAATTTCTCAAGTATCTACCCTGCACGCACCTGCCGCACCCAACGGAATAGCCGCTACAGAATTGCGGCCTTGGGGCTCATTTACGACTCTAGAAGAAGGCCCAGGATATAAAATTAAGCGGATCGAAGTTAAGCCCGGACACCGCCTCAGCCTGCAAATGCACCACCACCGCAGCGAACACTGGATCGTAGTTTGTGGTACTGCAAAAGTTACTTGCGGCGAAACAGAACAAGTTCTGTTTACAAATCAGTCTACCTACGTTCCTCAGTGCATTTCTCACCGCCTGGAAAATCCGGGAGTTATCCCCCTGGTTTTAATTGAGGTGCAGAATGGCGAATATCTCGGAGAAGATGATATTATCCGCTTTCAAGACGATTATGCCCGTACAGAAAAGGCTAAGTAACTCAAGTTGCTAAAAATATAGGGGTAAGGTGCGCGGCCCGGCGCACCCTACATTCTACGGGTAAGGTACACGCCTAGGCACATTCTACATTTTCAAAACTCAACATTACTTCCCAATTACCAATTACCAATTACCAATTACTCATAATGATTCATCTGAGCAAAACAGCAGCAACCGAAGTAACGCGCCTCAAGTCGAAGCATCCGAACCCCAATGCTTTATTTCGTCTGGGCGTGGAATCGAGCGGCTGCTCCGGTTTGTCTTATACAATGGCATTTGACGATGCGCCAGCCCCAGAAGACTCTGTATGCGAGTCGGAGGGAATTGAAGTTGCGATCGACCCCCAGCACTTAAAATATCTCAATGAGCTTACCTTGGATTATTCAGAAGACTTGATGGGCGGAGGTTTCCGATTTCACAATCCCAATGCCGCTCAAAGCTGTAGCTGCGGCAACTCCTTTTCTGCCAAGGAATAATCAATATGATGACACTCAAAGACTTAGAAAAAGTCCAAAAAACCTTCAAAGAAGCCGGTCAAGACTACCAAGTTGAACTAGAAAGCGGGAGGATTATCATTGTGGGCCCGTCAGATATTGTATCTAGCGAAATAGGTGTAATTTTCAGTTGGCTGCTCGCCAATTGGGTTTATCCCCGCCGTTTGGGTCGAGTTTTTGACTCCGCAGGCGGCTTTATTTTACCTGATGCTAACCTTACAGCACCTGATGTTTCTTTTGTCCGAGCCGCACGTCTCAGGCAAAGTCCCCGTTATTTCGGAGAATTAGTCCCAGACTTGGTAGTAGAAATTAAATCACAGAGCGATCGCATTAAACCCCTAGAAAAAAAGATTAATAATTTTATAGAACTCGGAGCGCAAGTAGGAATTTTGATCGATCCAGATGAAGAAACTGTAACAGTTTATCGTCAGGAAGGTGAACCGATTGTGCTGGGAAATGAAGATATTTTGACTGTCCCCGAACTTTTCCCTGGTTGGGAATTGCCAATTGCTGAACTGTGGCCGCCAATTTTTACTGAAGCAGAAACTCAAACTGAAGCCTAATAAAGTTTATGCAGGTTTTACATGGCCAGAAATGCGAAAAGCCTCTCTTCTCTTCCTCTGTGTCCTCTGCGCTCTCTGCGGTTAAATAATTCCTATGCAACCTAAACGATATGAGTGCAATGGAAAAGCTTTCAATCAAGCTGGCGTACCGAGAATAACCCACTGCATTAACTGCTGCCACTCGGGAGATTGAGCTAACAAATCTGCATCCAATTCATTTCCCGCATCCTGCGAAAACTCGGCGAAAGCTTCCGCCCAATTAATTACTGTTTCCACAGGCAAATAAGGCGTATAATTCCAAGAACGCTGCAAAAACTCTACCATCTCAACAGAATGACAGGTGCGGTACAAATACCAAGCAATCCAAACTAAGGTACTGTACTTGATGTGCTTTTCCAACAAACGTATTTTATCCGGCAACTCGGGGCGGGCAAAAAAATTGTCCATCACTGCGGCGAGGGATTTAGCCTGCGGTAAACCTTTGTACATGGCGCTTTGTTCGTGCTGGCGGTAGCAAACAGTTACTTGCTGCAACCACTCTGCTTCACATCCCATTAAGGCTAAACGCAGCACTAAATCTGTATCTTCCGCTGGGGGAAATCGAGGATCAAATCCGCCGGCGCGCTCTAACCACTGACGGCGAAATACCATCGCGCTGGGTAATACGGGTTTCCACCGCAGCCACATTTCTAAGTCTAATTTAGGGACATTTTGCCAGGGTTTGACATCTTTTAGCGGTTCGCCTATACTATTAACTAGACGCCAGCCGCTGTGAACGATTCCTAGATTTGGTTGCGCTGCAAATACAGCCATTTGTGCTGCTAATTTGTCGGGGAAAAAGTAGTCGTCAGCATCGAGAAAGGCGATAAATTCTCCTCGCGCTAGCTCGATGCCGTGATTTCTGGCAATCGAAACTCCTTGATTTTTTTGGTAAATGTAGCGAATTCGATCGCCATATTTCTCTAAAACTAATCTAGTGTCATCTTTGGAACCGTCGTCTACGACAATAATTTCCCAGTTAGCATAGGTTTGGTGCAGAACGCTATCTACGGCTTGGCCGACGTAATCCGCGCAGTTGTAAGCCGGAATTACTACGCTCACCTGCGGAGTGCGATCGATCGTAACATTACTCATAATTAATTATCTTAAATTCGATTGCGTCTTTATTTTACAATGAGCGTAGGGTGCGTCAGTTCCTGACGCACCCAGCAAGGGGTTATTGTGTTCATTAATTTGGGGTCAAGAATTTGCCAAGGTAAGTTGGTGCGAGTTCAGTAAATCATGGGGGCGAATTGCGAAAGGGTAGCGATCGCCTTTGACCTTCAAATACTTGTCAACTATTTCCAAAACCTGTTCGGGATTGGCTGGCTTGCTCAAAAAATCGGAAGCACCTGTCAATTTCGCTCGCGTGCGGTCAATTATACTGTCTTGACTGGTCAAAAACACGATCGGAGTTTCCCGAAAAGCAGGTGCTTTTCGCAAAAAATTGCACAAAGCAAAGCCACTTGTCTTCGGCATTACCACGTCCATAAAAATTAAGGCAGGCTTTTGTTTGGCGAGGATGCCCACTCCCTGCATGGGGTCTTGAATTTTTAGGACTCGATACCCCTCCGGCAATAAAATTTGCTCTAAAAATTCGCAAACTGTCGGACTGTCATCGATACAGGCAATCAAAGGGCGACCCGGCCCTGCGATCGCCGCGGCAAGGCGCCACTGTTCTATAGGCGACGGCAAGTCTGGTACTGTTCGGAAATTTACTAAACCCTGCTTGATGTAATTAACTAAAGCGCGAGTTGCCACTGTCACGCACTGCTTTTTCTTAAATGCAATATCCCAAAGAGTATTCTCGCCGTTGAATACGTTACCCAAAGCGATCAAAGAATTAGAACTAAATCGATTTTGCTGCAACTGGGCCGATGCTTTTAAAAGTGGTGCTTGTTCTGGATCTACCAGCCACAAACCCATTGCTTTCCACTTCTGCCAAATTTCTTCTGTACAACACAGAATTTTCTCTACTTCTGTTAAAGACAGCAGCAAAGAAGAGGTAATGGTAGAAAAATATTTCTGGGACGGACGCCACTCCCGGCGCAAACCCGATTGACCGATCAGAGCAAATAACACTTCGGAAAGGCTGGTGTGGACGATCGCCCTAGCTTGTTCCAGGCTCATTTCGCTGGCTGCTATCCCTCGCTGAAGCAGTTGATATTCCCACAGTTCTCCAGCATCGAGGTCTCTGAGATCCACTTGAAAGTTTCGACAGTGTTGCCCGATCGCCCTATACCAGCGCCTCGATCTGTGCGATCCTCCTGTGGCATAAACCAAACAACCCTGAAAAAAGTAAAGTTGCCACTGCTGTTCCCCTTGCTCTAACAGCAGTTTCCCCGTTGCTTGTTTCTGGCTGAGTACAGCCAGAGTATGGGACAACATTTTGTATCCGATTGCGGTAGCAGACATATCAACTCGCATCCCCTGTACTCTGTTTGTACCATTATATAGCTGCTGAGTTTTGAAAGATAACAGTAATTTTACTGATTATTCTGCGAATGTAACCCCATCAGGGAGTGATTCCCCCCAGGAGTTTTAGCCATGAGGATGTAACGGCTATTTGCCCTATTAACTAATAACTAAAATTCGGCTTCTAACTAATAACTAATTGCCCTTGCTATCTGTGGGAGGTACTGGATCGTAACCCCCTGGATGAAAAGGATGACAGCGTAAAATTCGCTTAACTGCCATTGAGCTGCCGCGGGCCGGCCCAAATCTTTCTATTGCTTCGATCGCGTATTGCGAACAAGTTGGCTGAAATCTACAGGCGTTAGGCAGGTAAGGAGAAATCCCCATTTTGTAGCCTCGGATTAATCCAATTAGCAATATCTTCACAATTTTTACCTCAGCGATTGATTAGATTAATAGCCAAATATCGTCCTGTATCGCTGTCAGCTAGGTGCATCGAAGGCATTCTCAGCATTTATAATTACGCTAACTTTCCCATTATAATTATACCTATTTTCCTTTTTATTTTAGATAGTTAAAGCACAATTTGAGGAGATAATATGGTACTTGTCTCTGAGTTGGCTACTTGACCGATACCTAAAAAATTACCGTCTCGATCGTAAACCTGCATCGGATAGGGAGGTTCGGGTATTGGGTTGTGGAAGGGATTGTTCGTACTTTCCTCCTCTGGCCCGATCGGCGTTTCGGGAATTGGGAGGCGCTGTCCTTGAAACCAGCGTTTGGTATATTCAGGGGAAAGGACGATCGCCCCTAAATGTCCCAAAACCGCCGATGGCAAAATCGGGCAGAATTTATTCTCCTGCAATTGCAGTTCCAATTCTTCAAAAGTTAGACTTTGGTCGATCGAAAAACCGCTACTTTCGGTGCGAGTCAAACAAGCCAAAGTACCGCCTGCATTCAACAGTGCGCCCAAATCCCGCGCGATCGCCCGAATGTAAGTACCCGCCCCGCAGGCGATCGACAAATCCAATTCAGGAAAATCCCCCGATCGCCAATCCAATATTTCCAGCCGAAAAACCTCAACATTTCTAGCAGCAACTTCCACAGTTTCGCCTTTTCTCGCTAACTCATAAAGGCGTTTTCCTCCCACCTGCACCGCACTAAAACTCGGTGGAAATTGCTCGATTTTTCCTAGGAATTTTGGCAGTGCAACTTGCACTTGTTCCAAACTCAACTCCGGTACAGGTCGAGAATGGATAATTTCTCCTTCTAAATCGTCAGTAGCGGTAGTTAAGCCAAAGCGAATCGTGCCTCGGTAAGCTTTATTGTGTTGGAGATATTGCAGCAGTCTGGTTGCTTTGCCCAGGGCGATCGGCAAAACGCCAGTCACAGCAGGATCGAGGGTTCCTCCGTGTCCGACTCGCTTGAGTTTCAATAGCCGGCGCACTCGCCCCACGCAGTCGTGAGATGTCATGCCCGCAGGTTTGTTGAGATTGAGAAAACCGTCAGTAGTCATTAGGAAGAAGGAAGAAGGAAGAAGGAAGAAGGAAGAGGGAAGAAGGAAGAAGGAAGAGGGAAGAGGGAAGAGGGAAGAGGGAAGAGGGAAGAAGGAAGAGGGAAGAAGGAAGAGGGAAGAGGGAAGAGGGAAGAGGGAAGAAGGCAACGAAGCAGTGTACGGCATTTAACGGAGAGAAGGAAGCAGGAAAAAGGAAGAGGAAAAGTTTTGAGATTGCTTTATTTGGGAACGCTAAAGCTAACGTTATTCGCAACGCGAAAATGGTTTTGAGTTAACAAGTTCAACATTGAAAAGTTAAAATTACAAAGTACCCGCCAGCCCAATTATTAATTCGCAATTCCCAATTCGCAATTCCCAATTCCCCAATACCCAATTAAAGAATAAAGTCTGCCTGACTGATTGAAGCGCGGGCAACTCCGAATAAAGTAGCCAGAGTTTCCTTGGTGTCTGTAAGCTGAATAATTGTACTCGGCGAAGTTCCGGCCCCAGCCGAAATGGTGATTTCGCCAAAGGTGAGGCCGGCAGTCAAGCGAATTTGATCCGTACCATCCGTAAAATCTGTAATCACATCCCCGTCTGCCAAACGCCCGATCGCAAAAGTATCGTTTCCGGCGCCGCCAGTTAAAGTATCTCGCCCGCGATCGCCCGATAAACAGTCATTGCCGATGCCACCAAAAAGCGAGTCATCGCCGGCACCCCCAAAAAGCGAGTCATCGCCCGCGCCTCCTAACAAAGTATCGGTGTCTTGGTTGCCAAACAGCAAATCATTGCCATCGTCGCCCAGCATTGAGTCAGAACCTTTGCCGCCGTAGAAAGTATCGCCGCCGGCGCCGCCCAAAACGCTGTCGCGGCCGGCACCGCCGAACAGCAAATCATTGCCAGCGTCCCCCAGTATTGAGTCGTCGCCGTCGCCACCGTAGAGGGAATCGTCGGCGCCTAAGCCAAAAATGCTGTCAGGGCCACCCAAACCAAATATCAAGTCCGCGCCCGCACTACCCCTGAGAGAGTCGGGGCCGCTGGTGCCATTCCTGCCGCCAGATGCCCCGGAGGGACGGGTACCGCCGCTGGGGGTTGGGGTTGTGACGGGAATTGGTCGAATTGGCACTGATGATGGCATGATTCTGAAGATGGGTAGAAATTTTCCATTCTAACTTAGCCTAAAACCGGAAGTTATACGCTCGCCAACCGCCCAGATCAGAAATATCGATCGCATCCGCCACAGCATAAGATTCGCACAAAAAGCCCTGCACCGTGGAGCCGTCCTCCAACACCAGCGTACCAATTCCCAAGGGCGGGGGAATTTTAGCGACAAATCCGCCGAAAGCGGAGATCGACAACTCCCAAACTTCCACCTCGATCGCGCTACCGCCCTCTATCTGACGCACCAATCCCGGCTTGCCCAGAGCATTACCCGTCAAAGCGTACAGCTTGTAAATCGGGCTGGTACGGCAGGCGCGAACCAAAATGCCTCCCCCCTCAATTAATTGATAATTCAGCGGCTCGCCGCTCAAATGAGCGCCAACTACGGCTATTTTGACTCGTTCTTCTGAGGAAGTTTTGGCTGCGATGGCGGGTTCCGGGACGGTTGGCAGTGGCAGGCCGGTTGCGCCCAAAGTTCCCCCCAAGCGATCGTGGAAAGCAGATCCCAGGCGACAGAGCGATAAATCGTGCCACGCAGGAGCCATCAGTGTCAATCCTGCAGGCAATCCGCTGCTTTGAAACCCGCTGGGAACTGCGATCGCGCACAAATCGAGCAAATTCGCAAAGTTCGTGTAGCGGCCGAGATTGGTGTTGAGCGCGATCGGTTCGGCTGCAACTTCTGCGACTGTATAAATCGTACCAGTCGTGGGAACCGCCAACACATCCATTGACTGCCACTGAATTTCTGCCTGCTGGCGGAGTTCGGCCAATCGGTACGACGCGCGGTAGGCTGAGACGGCATCGTAGCGTTTGCCGCCGCTGATAATCTCGTAGACGATCGGATCGATCGCATCTGGGTGCGCGTCGATGAAATCACCGATCGCCGCCAACCTTTCTGCTACCCAAGGCCCGCCGTAGAGCAGTTCGGCAGCATCCGCAAAGGGTTTGAAGTCAATAGGTGCGATCGTGCAGCCCAAGGATTGCAAGCGCGAGATCGCCTCTCGGTAGCGCTGTTCGGCTTCTGCATTCCCGAAAAATTCGAGTTCGCCGTCTGCGGGAATTCCCACCCGTAAGCGGGATAAATCTGGCAAAACTTTCGTTTCAGGGCGACGAGAAAACGCATCCTCAGCGTCGAAACCGCTGGCTACTTGCAGCACGGAGGCTGCATCCGCACAGGTGAGAGCGAACACAGAAACGCAATCGAGCGATCGCACCGCCGGTAGCAGGCCGCGAGTGCTTACCAGCCCGCAACTTGGCTTCAGCCCGACAATGTTGGTAAAAGCAGCGGGAACCCGCCCCGAGCCTGCGGTATCGGTACCCAGAGCAAAACTCACCAATCCGGCGGAGACTGCTGCTGCGGAACCGGAACTCGATCCGCCGGGGATGTAGCGCCGATCGAACGGATTGCGACAAACTCCATAGGGCGTGCGGGTTCCCACTAATCCTGTGGCAAACTGATCCATGTTTGTTTTGCCGATCGCGATCGCACCTGCCGCGCACAAACGCTCTATGACTGCGGACGATCGCGCTGGAGTGCGAGCAAACTGCGGACATCCCGCCGTAGTCGGAACGCCCGCCCAATCGAGATTATCTTTGATCGCAAAAGGTATCCCGTAGAGTGGCAATTGCTGCGGGTCTAGGTTTTCCAAAGCTTTGGCGCGTTCGAGGGTTTCCGCCTGCGGTGCTAAATAAATCCATACCGCCGGATCTGCATAGCGTTCGATCCGATCGTACACGCTCGCGATTGCATCTGCAGGCGCGATCGAGCCGGTGCGGTAGCGATCGAGCAGCGAATGAATGTCGAGACTGTTGCTGTAGTTAAATTTTTCCATAATGCACCGTCAGTGGATTTTAGATTTTAGATTTTAGATTTTAGATTGAAGAATTGACTTCATATCATTTTCGGAGAGATTCGGACTTGTATGATGTTAAATTTTGTAGGGGCGGGTTCACCAACAATAATTGCCCATAATCGACTATCTCATAAACCCGCCCCCGCCCATACTTCGCGATTTCCAAGCGCCCGGTTTAATCTTCCAAAAATTTTAATTTGACAAATCCCAGAAAAACCGTTTTTTGTAACATTCTACACATTTTATCATCAAGTTTGCTGTTACCGTTTGAAACGTAGCAATCTAGTAAGACTGCAAGCTACAGTATGCTTACCTTTCAAAAAGCTAAGTAGATTGCTGTTACTGACAGTCTCGAATAACTCCTTGGGTTGCAAACAGGGCTTATACAGACAAAAACCGAAAAAATTTAACCGCTTCTAGGGTTCCGATTTGAATCAGTTTCTAACTCAGCTTAGAAAGTTCAAGTGCTGGTCCGAGAGAAGCAGACTGGTTCTCCCAAGATTTTAATTTTAGGGAAACACTAGCCAGTTACACGGCGGGATAAAAGCCCGGGAGAAACGCGATCGGTCAGCAAGACTCGGTTCGTTAGCTCTCGGGCTTTATCCTTGTATATCAGGGGGGTTTGCGGAAGCTAAGGAAGCCAAAGAAGGTGCAAAAGCTCGATCGACATATTCACCTCTAACCAGCAACTAGAATATCCTATGAATATCCGATATTGCTCCCCCAAAATAACGCGATCGCCCTTGTCCTACTGCGCCATATTTTTTATCACTTTGTTTTTCGCTGTCGGCTGCGTCAACCCGGCAATTTATATCAAAACAACCACAGAAAGCGAAGCAGCTTCTTCAGTAAGTGCTAACGCAGTTCGCCTCGGATTCAGCGCGTGGCCCGGCTGGTTTCCTTGGCAAATTGCCAAAGAACAAAAGATATTTGAAGCCAACAATGTTCCTGTAGACTTAAAATGGTTTGACGGCTACTTAGAATCGATTAGCACCCTCACAGCAGGACAGATAGATGCTAACAGCCAAACCCTCGGCGATACAGTAAACTCCATATCCGGTGGTGCCGATCAAGTAATTGTTTTAGTCAACGACAACTCGACGGGAAATGACAAAGTGATTGTCGCTGAAGGCATCAATTCGGTTGCCGATTTAAAAGGTAAAAAAGTGGCTGCCGAGGAGGGTACTGTCGATCACTTTCTATTGCTGTTAGGGCTGAGAAAAGCAGGTTTATCAGTGCAGGATATTCAATTTGTACCGCTGGAAACCGGCAAAGCTGCGGCGGCTTTCGTCGGAGGACAAGTCGATGCGGTGGCAGTATTTGCGCCGTTTACCACCCAGGCATTAAAACGAGCGAACAGCAAGGAACTGTTTAGTTCCAAAGATTTTCCGGGGGCGATTTCCGATCATTTGGTATTCACCCGAAAGTTTATCGGCGAACACCCCGATCGAGTGCAAGCCCTGGTCAATTCATGGTTTGCAACATTGGAATACATGAAATCAAATAAAGAGAAATCTTACGAGATTCTCGCCAACCGCGCCGGAGTTAGCGTTGAGGAATACAAAGAATATGAAAACGGCACTAAGATATTTACGATCGAGGAAAACTTGAAAGCCTTTCAACCGGGAAACGACATGACCTCATTGCAGTTTGCGGCTTCCGAAATGACCAAATTTCTCGTCGATGTAAATTTAGCAAAAACCCAACCCGATATCAGCACATTATTTGACGATCGCTTTATCAAAGCTTATGCCGAAGGTAAAAGCTAGGAGGCAAAATTTACGATTTTGCAAACACAAAAAACCTTAAAAAAAATACATTTTATAATCCCCAAAATCTACTCCAATAACTCGCTCAACCATTCTGCAATTAAGTCATGCCACCAAATCCCGAACCCCGATCGACGATCCAATCCCACCTCAAGCAAAAAAGCCTAAATCCCACCGTTTTCTGGCGGATTGCGGAAGAGATACCACAACCCCTCAATATTGGGTTAACGGTAACATCGATCGCACTCCCGTTGCTGCTATGGTGGCTAGTAACAACCTTCGCCGATGTAGACCCCAAATTTTTGCCTTCCCCCGGCAAAGTTTTAGAAGCATTTGGTCGGCTGTGGAACACTCGCGAACTTTTGAAAGACACAGTAGCGAGTTTGTGGCGGGTGGGAGTGGGCTTTCTGTTCGCCTTGGTTTTTTCCATACCAATTGGCGTGCTGATGGGCAGCTTTCCCAGTATTCGCGCCTTGCTGGAACCCATGTTCGGCTTGATGCGATATATGCCCGCACCAGCATTCATTCCCCTGCTAATTCTCTACTTGGGAATCGGCGAAGAACCCAAAATAATGCTGATATTTATCGGCGTATTTTTCTTCAATTCGCTGATGGTGATGGATACAGTAAAGTTTGTTCCCAAAGACTTGATCGAATCTACTTATATGTTGGGTGGGAATCGCTGGGAAATCCTAACTCAAGTTATTTTTCCCCATGTTTTGCCGGGAATTCTAGATGCTAGCCGCATCAACTTGGCTGCGGCTTGGCAATTGGTAATCGTCTCGGAATTGATTGCCGCCACCGAAGGCTTAGGCCGCCGGATCAGTGTCGCAGGTCGATTTCTCAGAACCGATGAAATTTTTGTGGGGCTGATTGTCATTGGGGCGATCGGACTGACTTTTGACTTGCTTTTTCAATATCTGCTGCGGGTTTCTTGTAAATGGTCAAGTCAGAAACAGTAAGCAGATTTTGAAGGAAGAAGGAAGTTCGGCAACGGATTATGTAACGGATGTAACGGATGGAAAGAAGATGGAAGAAGACAGTGCTATAAACCTAAAATTAAAAGACTCAATCCCTATCGTTTTTAGTCCTAAAATCGATCTATCTTGGGAATAAAGACATCAATTTTTTACTTACAATACAGAGGATAAACTCATGTTTCTGCAAATCAACAATCTGCACAAAAACTTTGAAACGAAAAACGGTAAATTAGTTGTCCTCAAGGACATCAATATGAGCATCAAGCAAGGCGAATTTATCTGCGCGGTAGGCGCATCCGGTTCGGGCAAATCTACTCTGTTGAGGCAGATTGCGGGATTGGACAAGCCGACAACAGGGTTCGTTAAAATTGATGGCAAAGAAGTTGTTTCGCCTGGGCCGGATCGAGGTATGGTATTTCAGCATTACACTCTTTATCCTTGGATGAACGTGCAGGAAAATGCCGAGTTTGGTCTCAAACTTCAAGGCGTTTCCAAGAAAAAGCGGCGCGAACAAGCTAGCTATTATTTGAATGTGGTAGGATTGACGCAGTTTGCTTCGTCGCTACCGAAGGAATTGTCGGGCGGGATGAAACAGCGGGTGGCGATCGCCCGCGCCCTCGCTTCTGAACCTAAAGTGTTATTAATGGATGAACCTTTCGGCGCCTTGGATATCCACACTAAAGAATCGATGCACGAATTCATGCTCGATTTGTGGCGCCGCACTCAGATTACAATCTTTATGATTACCCATGATGTCGAAGAAGCGGTGTTTCTTTCCAATCGGATTTATGCTTTGGGCGCTCGTCCAGGTACAGTGAGAAAGGAAATGTCGATTAATTTGCCCGATCGCACTCCCAGCGTTAAACGCCACGCCAAATTCCACGATTACCGCGACGAACTCATGGATTTGATGCGGAAACACGGACAGGAAGCAGTTGCAATGGCTGCTTAAATAGAAATAGGTTTGTAGTTGCACTTTTTGGGCCTGTGCCAAGAGTTTAACTGCCAACCTAAGTAAGTGGAAACTTAACATCTTGCACCATTGTCAATTACCTATTTAGGAACGGGCAAGATGCCCGTTCCACAAAACTCAATTTTATTGTGGAACGGGCATCTTGCCCGTTCTTGAGAATGGTGCAAGATATCAGTGGAGATAAATATTACTTTGGGAGAGGGCGAGTTTTGCCACTACAGAATACTATTGTTGGTTTCGCTGACTCCACCCAAATACATCAAGAGGAACTTATGGTGCAACTATCGATCGACACAAACTCACAAATTGATTCTGACCTCGTATTAATGCAAGAAACCGTACCGGGCGGCGCGTACTGGTCGGGAGTCATCAAGCGGGGAAACACCCTGCGAATCACCGATTTAGAAGGCTCTCGCGGCGTTTCCATGCTGTGCTACAACGCCGACAATGCGATCGAACGTTTCAACGCAGCAGACACCGCCAAAATTCAATTCAACGCCTTTCTCAAACAAGGCATGGTAATCTACACAGACATGGGGCGCATTTTATTTTCCATCACCCAAGACACCTCCGGCTGTCACGATTTGCTAGGAGGATGCAGCAACGCAATTAGCAATGCCAAAAAATACGGGGAAGGAGACTGGAAAAACTCCCGCGACAACTTCCTCAAAGCCCTAACTCGGTGGGGCTTGAGCAAAAAAGATATCATGCCCAACCTCAACTTATTTACTCGCATTGCCGTCAAACCAGACGGCACGATGGAGTTTCGCGAAGGCGGCGAGAAACCGGGTAGTTTTATCGATTTGCGAGCCGAAATGAACGTATTGACAATTATCTCTAACTGCCCCCACATCCTGCATCCGGGTTCAATTTACGATCCAAAACCCATCCAAATTCAGATTGTGAAAACCCCCGCACCCGCACCAGACGACTTGTGCCGCACCGCCAACCCGGAAGCAGTGCGCGGGTTCATCAACACCGATGCTTTGTTCGTGCAATAAACTCTATTCCACAACTCAATCTTATCCGCATCAATCTGCGGTGAAACATTCTGCAATTTCCTCATAAAAAGTGAACCATGACTGCCACTACCCAACAACTTCTCGATCCAAAAACTGCAATTTATAACGAAGTTTTACCAGCCACATATCCCTGGGCTCGTGTCATCAAAAAAGGACAGATTCTCCGCATTGTAGATTTAGGCGGAAATCAAGCAGTAGATTTTTTAGTTTACAATGCCGATGACCCTTCCGAACGCTACAGTGCCCCCGATACGATCGTCAATCAAGGCAACATCTTTGTCACTACAAATAGCCAACTCATTTCCAACGAAGGGCGAGCCATTATGACCATAATTGCTGACTCCTGCGGGCGGCACGATACTTCGGGTGGCGCGTGTAGCTGCGAGAGCAATTCGGTGCGGTTTGGACTAGATAAAAAATACCAGCACGCCTGTGTTGAAAATTTCCTCGCCGCAATTCTTCCCTACGGTTTGGGTAAGCGAGATTTAGTCAGCAATATCAACTTCTTTATGAATGTTCCGGTGAGCGAAGATGGTACGCTTGAAATTGTTGACGGCATCTCCGATCCGGGAAGTACAGTTGATTTGCGAGCCGAAATGAACGCGCTGGTTGCTATTTCTAATTGCCCGCAAATGAACAATCCTTGTAATGCTTACAATCCTACGCCGATTCAGTTGATTGTTTGGGATGCGGTGTAAACCAGGGTAGATACTGCCTCCGCAATCTTTTTAGGGGCGGGCTAGAAGCCCACCCCACAACAAAATTTAATGTTTGTGGAACAGGCATCTTGCCTGTTCTTCAAGATAGTACAAGATGTCAGCAGACACCAATTACCAATTACCATTAACAATTACCAATTAACAATTACCAATTACCAATTACCCCAATGTTTAACAAAGTTTTAATTGCAAATCGCGGTGAAATTGCCTGCCGAATTATCCGCACGCTCGATCGCCTCGGAATTGCTTCGGTAGCAGTATATTCTGAAGCCGACGCCCACGCCAAGCACGTTTTCGCCGCCAGCGAAGCCGTTTGTATCGGTGCAGCCGCCGCAGCCGAGAGTTATTTGCGGTTCGATCGCATTCTCGAAGTTGCGCGCCAAACTAAAGCTCAAGCTATCCATCCCGGTTACGGCTTTTTGAGCGAAAATGCGGAATTTGCCGAAGCTTGTGCCAGCGAAAATATTGCATTTATCGGCCCGACTCCAGATCAGTTGCGCTGCTTTGGATTGAAGCACACCGCGCGGGAAATAGCCGCTGCAAATCAAGTGCCGCTAACTCCCGGAAGCGAACTTTTAGCAAGTTTAGAGGATGCCCAAAAAGCGGCTGGGGCGATCGGCTATCCGGTGATGCTCAAAAGTACCGCAGGCGGCGGCGGCATTGGTTTGCAGGCTTGTTTTGGCGATCGAGATTTGGCAGAAGCATTTGAAAAAGTACAGCGTTTGAGTCAAAGCAATTTTAAACAAAGCGCTGTTTTTTTAGAGAAATATATTCAAACAGCTAGGCACATTGAAGTCCAAATCTTTGGAGATGGCAAAGGAAATGTCATAGCCTTGGGCGAGCGAGATTGTTCGGTGCAGCGGCGCAATCAAAAAGTAATTGAAGAAACCCCAGCCCCTGCTATTACCGACGAACAGCGAAATCAGTTGTACGGTGCAGCAGTGCGGTTAGGAAAAGCGGTAAATTACCAGTCAGCGGGTACTGTTGAATTTGTATTTGATGTCGATGCGAAACAGTTTTATTTTTTGGAAGTCAACACGCGCTTGCAAGTTGAACACGGCGTTACTGAAGCTGTCAACAACATCGACCTCGTTGAGTGGATGGTAAAACAGGCTTCTGGAGATTTGTTCCCCCTGGAAGAGTACCGCTATCAGCCGCAGGGACACTCAATTGAGGTGCGAATTTATGCGGAAGATGCCGGCAAGAATTTTCAGCCGAGTTCCGGGTTGCTGAATCAAGTTACGTTTCCCGAAAACGTCCGCTGCGACAGTTGGATAGAAACCGGCACGGAGGTTACTCCTTTTTACGATCCGCTGCTAGCCAAAGTAATCGTTTGCGGGGATAATCGAACCCAGGCGATCGTAAAACTAAAAGCTGCTTTAGATGCCAGTGAAATAGCGGGAATTGAAACTAATTTAGATTACCTCCGCCAGATTTTGGACGATTCCAGATTCAACCAAGGTGAACTGAGCACGCGCTTTTTAAACTCTTTTGAATACGCACCTTTAACGATCGATGTATTGGATGGGGGAACCTACAGCAGCATTCAAGATTATCCGGGGCGGATTGGCTATTGGGATGTTGGCGTGCCGCCTTCTGGGCCGATGGATCATCTGGCATTTCGATCGGCAAATCGTTTAGTAGGAAATCCCGAATCGACAGCAGGATTGGAATTCACAGCGACAGGCCCAACTCTGCGCTTTAATGCCGATACAGTTATTAGTTTGACTGGTGCAATTATGAAGGGAACGCTAAACGGCGAATCGGTGCCGTTTTGGACGGCAATTCCCGTAAAAGCTGGCAGCATTCTCAAGTTAAAAGCCATTCAAGGCGGCGGATACCGCACTTATTTAGCAGTCAAACACGGCTTTAATGTCCCCGATTATTTGGGCAGCAAATCAACTTTTGTACTGGGCAAATTTGGCGGACACGCGGGTCGCACGCTGCGTCCGGGAGATGTGCTTAAACTGCATCAAACTGCAACTCTGGAAGCGGAATTATCTTTGCCTGCGGAACTAATTCCCACCTACAGCAATAATTGGGAAATTGGTGTTTTGTACGGGCCTCACGGCGCGCCGGATTTCTTTACTGAGTCAGACATCGAAATGTTTTTCTCTACAGAATGGCAAGTGCATTATAACTCGACGCGGACGGGCATTCGGCTGATCGGCCCGAAGCCCACCTGGGCGCGTCAAGACGGCGGGGAAGCGGGTTTGCACCCGTCTAACATTCACGATAATGCTTACGCGATCGGCACGATCGACTTTACGGGCGATATGCCTGTAATTCTCGGTCTTGACGGCCCGAGTTTGGGAGGTTTTGTCTGTCCTGCTACTATTGTGCAGTCGGAATTGTGGAAAATAGGGCAACTGAAACCGGGGGACAGCATTCGCTTTCACTGTTTGAGTTTTGCTGAAGCTTTGCAGCGGGAGTTAGCACAAGATAAGCAAATTGCTACTTTTTGTTTGCCTGTTTTTGAGGAAAATGCGGAGAAATTGCCCGCAGTTCCCGCTTCTCCAATTTTGCACGAAATTCCCGAATCTCCTGGACAGGTTGCTGTTACTTACCGTCAGGCTGGGGATAAATATATTCTAGTTGAATACGGCCCGTTGGTGCTGGATTTAAATTTGCGTTTTCGGGCGCACGCCTTGATGGAACAGTTGAAAGCAAATCCGTTGCCTGGTGTGATCGAATTAGTGCCGGGAATGCGATCGCTCCAAATTCACTTTGACAGTCGCCAGATTTCGCAACAGCAGCTAATGCAGGCGCTGATTGCGGCGGAAGCGGAACTTCCGGCGATCGAGGATTTGGAAGTGCCGGCGCGAATTGTGCACTTGCCTTTATCTTGGGAAGATGAATCGACGCTGTTGGCCATTGAAAAATATATGCAGTCTGTGCGATTGGATGCACCTTGGTGTCCCAGCAATATTGAGTTTATTCGCCGCATAAACGGGCTTGACAGCATCGAACAAGTCAGAGAAATTGTATTTAATGCTAGCTATTTAGTGATGGGTTTGGGAGACGTTTATTTAGGGGCGCCCGTCGCAACTCCCCTCGATCCGCGCCACCGTTTGGTTACAACTAAATACAATCCCGCCCGCACTTGGACTCCTGAAAATGCAGTTGGCATTGGCGGCGCCTATTTGTGCGTTTACGGGATGGAAGGGCCCGGAGGTTATCAATTTGTCGGCCGCACGGTGCAAATGTGGAATCGGTTCAAACAAACGGCGGATTTCCAGTCTGGTAAACCTTGGCTTTTGCGCTTTTTTGACCAAATCCGATTTTATCCGGTTTCTCATGAGGAATTGCACCGCTGTCGGGAAGCATTTATCGAAGGGAAGTTTAAATTAAAGGTTGAGGAAATCACTTTTAATTTGAGAGAATACAATGAGTTTTTGCATTCTATTGCAAACAGTGCGGCTGAATTTAAAGCGCAGCAGCAGGCCGCATTTAATGCAGAGCGCGATCGCTGGGCCGCCTCCGGGGAATTTGAAGCTGAATCAGCAGCAGAAGCCTCGGCGGATGTGGCTTCGGAAACGGCTGCGGAGGTTACTTTGCCGATCGACTGTGAGGCAGTTGTCGCTCACGTTTCGGCCAATGTTTGGCAGGTGCTGGTTAATGTGGGAGATGCGGTTGCTGAGGGCGATCGGCTGTTAATTTTGGAAGCAATGAAAATGGAAATTGCTATTACTGCTGATGTTGCCGGCACTGTTGCCGAGTTGTTTTGTGAAAAGGGACAAACAGTGACAGCCGGACAAATTCTAGCTGCTATTCAACCGAATTAATCCCTTTGTTGTCAATTCGGGGACAGTAAAAGCCGTTGGATAATTGGGGGATGATTTTGATTGTTTTGTGGGATGAGTTCCTGAGCTCGTCTGATGTATTTTCACCGCAGGCGGGACACCCCACAAGAATCCTCCTCAAATTGTGCAACCCCCACTCATTTAATGAAGGTTTAGCAGCAGTTAGGGCTTCAAAAGGGTGGGGATATATCAATCAAGCAGGCTAGTGGGCGATCGCCCCCAAGTTTCCTCTGTCGGCAGTTTTTCAGAAGGCTTAGCCGCTGTCAAGCGCAATGGCAAATCTGGCTTAATAAATCAAGCTGGAAAGCTGGTCATTTAGCAGGTTCGATGCTCTGTTTAGGCTTGAAATTTGTTTAAACTTACATCTTGCACCATTCTCAAGAACAGGCAAGATGCCTGTTCCACAAAAATTTAATTTTCTTGTGGAACAGGCATCTTGCCTGTTCCTAAAAAGCTTATTGACAATGGTGCAACATCTCAGTTTAAATCTCCTTAACTTAACTCCAGCCACCCAGAATTGATCGGCAAACCATCCTGAAATACCAGCAATTCTCCCGGCTGAATTTGCGTCCAAACTTCGTTATCTGTCAGCGGAAAAGTGGCAATAACAGCTACGCGATCGTCCTCATTGGTCAATTCCCGAAAATCGACTGTTATATCTTCGTCGATCGAGTGAGCGCTAGCAAAAGGTGCTTGTCGCACAATATAATGCAGATTAGTAGAACAGTGGGTGAACAAGTGTTCTCCATCGGAAAGTAAATAATTAAAAATTCCGTGTTCTGCCAAACTTTTAGTAATTTCCTCTAGTACCGGGTAAATTTCCGCTAAAGCAGGCTTACTTTGAGGAAAAGTAGAGCGCAGCTTTTCTAATATCAAACAGAATGCTTTTTCGCTGTCAGTTTTGCCAACCGGTTTGTAAACTCCGGCACATTCTGGATCAAAGTTTTCGAGATTTCCGTTGTGAGCAAACACCCAATAACGTCCCCAAAGTTCCCGAATAAAAGGGTGGCAGTTTTCCAGAGCAATTTCGCCTTGGGTAGCTTTGCGGATGTGAGCAATGACGTTAGTTGAATGAATGGGATAGCGACGCACTACTTCTGCAACCGGAGAAGCAATCGCAGGTTTAGAGTCTATAAAAAGGCGACATCCCAAACCTTCAAAGAAAGCAATTCCCCAACCGTCTTGATGAACGTCTGTTCTGCCACCTCTTGCAGAAAAACCCTCAAAAGAAAAGCAAATATCTGTCGGAACATTGCAGTTCATTCCCAGTAATTGGCACATAGCTTTTAAATCTCTGGAGTTTGAATGGATGTCGCAGCTATTGGCAGCTACAGATTTGCGATGATAGTATTATAGTATGAATTGATTTAGCCTAATAAAAAAAAACAATAATTTTGGATGGTCAACCATAATGCTACTTAAACTTAAATTTTAAAAAATGCGTGAAGCCAAGCTATCCCGAACGCGCGTGCGAGCCCGTTGCGGTAGGGAATCGCCCAAAATTCAATCGCGTTCCCCGGAGAACAGTCTTCATCGTTCCAGTTGTCCTGCAATTTTGTTAATTAAATTTATGTAAAATTCACTTTTGTGGGGGAAAGTCTGAAAGTTGTTTGATATCCTTCAAAACTATTTGAGGCTTCCCTTTGTACTGTTCTACTTTCCCACTGACATACACATATCCCCGTCCCAGACCCGCATAACGCTTCTCGATTAGGCGCTTCAAGGGAGCTCTTTCATCAGTTTCAGCATCCGGTATCCACAAATCTAATTTATGATACACCGAACCAGCATAAATTAGAGCGCTCCCGCCGATCCATTTAGTAATTCCCGCCTGCAAATCGCAGAAAATAGTAATAGATTTAGCTTTATCAGAAGCCGCTAATATTTTCGGGTAGTGCAACCTCAAAGAAAGCGCTCCGGCCGTTGCTTCCGACAACCGAAACTCTTCAACAATCGAGCCTCGCATCGACCACCAAGGCAGTAAATTAGCATAGTTGCGAGAGGGGATTTTGGCATTAGTAATCGGATTCCAAATCATCAGATTGTAAGCTTTTGCTGCCGATTCTGCCTCAGTCATTTGTCGGTGATACAATCGGGAGCGCCCGTACTTGACGAAGTAGGGACTCCAGCCTTCTTCAATCAGTTTAAGATTGTAATTTTCTCCATCTTTATGTACGTAACAAAGGAGACGCCCGTAGTTGTCACGATGTTTTTGTAGAGCCACTTCAACCGAATCGTCTGTATCAAATTCTATGTCAACTTGAGCAAGTCCGCCATCTGCTGTCGCAAAGTATTTTTTAGCCATTTCCGTACCTGCTTTCCCCGCCGCAGTTACAGGTTTAGAGCCTCCCGGATGACTTTCTTCTGTATCGACGCAAATCAGGCGCAGAGCCTCGGTTTTGCCGTTGAGAGAAATTTTGATGCTGTCGCCATCAACTACTTTAGTTATTTGCAGGTTCGGAATTCTGGTTGCCATATTTTGAACCCTGTTGCATTTGAGATTTCATGCAGATATCGGTTGAATCATACACGAGTTCGCTATCAATAGCAACTGTAATTTTTGTTGTTTGTATTAATATTTGTCAAGTGTGGCGTATTTTATCAAGTCGGGGAAAAAATCTCGAAAATCTGATTCTAATCGCTGATAGTTAGCTGTCAAATCTTCTATGCCGCTTGCCAAGTTATTTGTCCGTTTGAGTCGCGCCGACATTCTTGTAAGAGTGATGCCGATTTCGGCAATTTCCTGATAAGATGAAAGCAAGTCGCGGGCAATTATTGTTGGCAGCACCCGCTGGAGAGAGTCAGGTAATATATCGCGGTTGTCTTGCAGGATTTTATAGACATGGCTAGAAAAATCGGGGAGCGGAATTTTTGAATATTCCAGCCAATTTTTAGCCAAGAAGTGGTCGTAAAACACGTCAATCAAAACTCCAGCAAACCTGCGTCTCTGGGAAGAAACAAGGCTTTTACTCGATCGCACTATGGCGTGAGAGTCGGTGTAGCTATCTACTTTGCGGTGCAAATCGATGCCCTTTCTAATTTCATCGGGATAAAGGTTGACAGCCGAACCTTTGACAAAATCTCCTAAGAGATTGCCAATCAGGGATTCTGGCGTGCCTTTTGATAAGAATAGATGAGCCAAATAATTCATTGAATCTTTGATAACAAAAGAGCGATCGTCTAACTGTAGTATGCAGGCGATCGCTGCACCCACGCTCAAATATTGCTTGCGATCGGCTACATCTCTCGACGGAACGCTCTAATAGCTTCCCCAGCATCAGTTTCCGCTATCAAAATATAGAAGTTCTAGATAAGTCATACACGAATGCGAATCTCTCCCTCTTTAGCATAGATAACAGCTTGCATAGGAGTAAGAAAATCCATCCCTAGCAGACCGTCTACAAAAGTGGTCGCAGGTAACGTGTAGGCAACTATAGGAAAATTTTCTAAACGCTCGCCCAAGCAATTAAACCAAGGCACAGCTACTACTGGTGCTTCCACGATACCACCACCTGCCGATCTGCCGATGTCCTAATTCTACGTAGAGGATTTTGGATATCGCAACCAAGAGCTTCTAATATATTTACCCGCAAGACGGTATAAGTTGAGCCTGTATCAACTAATAATCTGAATTGTCTGACAGTATTACTTGTGCTAGAGGCAGCAGCTTTTAAGACGAGTAAATTTCCGTAACGCGAACACCGATAAAGTCTTTGTGAAGTCACGATATCGCCGAATAGTCATCAGGAATAGGGCCAGTGTATTCTATAGAAATTGACCGGATATCTTTAAATTTTGTCAAAGCTCGGTCTATTTCTTCTCGCTGCGGTGAATGAGCTAAGACTTCACCGCGAATCACATTCCATAAATCGTCGGATTCAGTATCAGCAATTAGCACCCACTCGCGGGGATAGCGATCGCGTATTTCTGCCGCAGTCAAGATTTCCCCTGTGGGTTTGTAATCCGACCCATTGTTATTTTGAATCAGAACTTGAGAGGGCTGGTTGGTTTCTGCTTGAGTAATTTCTTCATTTAATAGTTGCCAAAGTCGGCGTTTTTCTGCGAGTGGGAGGGAGGCGATCGCATCTACTAGGACTTGAAAAGGAATTTGCAACTGTACGGTTTCTGGGAGCATGGCGTGTCTCAAGGGATGTTAATGAACCAAGGTTATCAATCTGGGTGAAGCGACTTATCTTCAACTTTTAAACTCCTAATCTGTTCGCGAATCACATCGGTTTTTGTTCTACCGCTGTTCGCGCAATAAGCTTCTAGCCGAAGCATTTCTACTTCAGGCAGTCGGATGGTTAGAACTTTAACATTTTTACTCATACTGCAATTATACTAAAAAATGCAGTACAATTATAGCAGATAAATGCGCCTTGGCAGAATGTTGCCGCACCATGCCAAGACGACTTCCCCGAAGTTGAACGTCCAACAAAGGAGCAATTTAATTATGATTCAAGATCCAGAAAAAGAACCAGAACGCTGGGACAGCCGATTTTAGCGGATAACCCCAAGCAAGCGAAACAGGAGTGCCAAAAACGAGCCGCTACCGGGTTGAATTAGAATCTGTGACTCAACCCCGAAAATTTGAAAATCGCCCTCAAGTCTACCGTTGCAACTACAAGGAGAAAGAGTAATGGCTGTTCTGGAATGTGTAAAACCGGGTGCTAAACTCGGTCAAATTATTCTGGCCGTCGATTTAACTGTTGCCGGTGCAGTCGATCGCATTTTAGCAAAAATTCAAGACTTGGGATATGACCCAGACATTCGTCATGTCAACTATCCGTCAGGAGTTCACGTCTTAGCAATTCTCAAAGACGAACAGCATTCTGAAGCAGTTGATGATGACTACTTGTTAGAGGATTGGCTACAGGTAAGGTCGCAAATTAACCCAGATGCGGTTCATCTGTGGCGCGGCAAATAAGCAAATTAACAATTAAACCGCAGATGAACGCAGATAAGATTACATCTGCGTTCATCTGCGTTCATCTGCGTTCATCGGCGGTTAAAAAATACCCCTACGAACCACCGCGCAACTTATCCAAAACCGTCCGGTCTTCCAAAGTCGAAGTATCCCCAGAAACCTCTTGGCCCGCCGCCAAAGAACGCAGCAATCGCCGCATAATTTTGCCGCTGCGAGTCTTCGGCAAAGCATCAGTAAATCGAATTTCGCCGGGACGGGCGATCGCCCCAATTTCCTTAACAACGTGCTGCTTCAATTCCTTAGCCAATTCATCGCTAGGTTGCTGCGAGTTGTCCAGCGTGACAAAAGCCACAATTTCCTCACCTTTAATCTCGTCGGGTTTGCCAACAACCGCAGCTTCCGCCACCGCTGGATGCGATACCAAAGCTGACTCAACTTCCATTGTGCCGAGTCGGTGTCCGGCCACATTAATTACATCGTCAACGCGGCCCATTACCCAGAAATAACCGTCTTTGTCCTTGTGCGCGCCATCCCCTGCAAAGTACACAAATTCGCCATCTTTCGGGTGCAAATATTCCCAATAAGTGCGGCGGAAGCGATCGGCATCGTTGTAAAGTGTACGCATCATTCCCGGCCAAGGATGTTTCACAACTAAATAACCGCCGCTTTCGTTAGTTACTGGTTCGCCATCTTGGTCAACAACATCAGCCACAATTCCGGGGAACGGTAGGGTTGCAGAACCGGGTTTTGTAGGAATTGCACCGGGCAAAGCGGTAATCATAATTCCCCCGGTTTCTGTTTGCCACCAAGTATCGACGATCGGACAATTCGAGTGGCCAATTACTCGTTGATACCACATCCAAGCTTCAGGATTGATCGGTTCGCCGACGGTTCCTAACAATCGTAAAGATGACAAATCTCTGGCATTCGGCAAGTGTTCGCCCATTTTCATGAATGTTCTGATCGCAGTGGGTGCAGTATAGAAAACGGTGACGCCGTATTTTTCAATTACATCCCAAAAACAGCCAGGATTTGAAGGGCGAGGAGCACCTTCATACATTAAAGTTGTCGCACCGTTGGACAGCGGCCCGTAGACAATATAACTGTGTCCAGTAATCCAGCCGACATCAGCAGTACACCAGTAAACATCGGTATCTTGGAGGTCGAATATCCATTTGGTTGTCATGTGGGTATAAAGGTTATAACCACCGGTTGTATGGACGACTCCTTTCGGTTTGCCGGTACTGCCACTGGTGTAGAGTACGAACAGCATATCTTCGCTGTCCATCGGTTCGGCTGGACAATTTGCCGATGCACCTTTTTGCAAATCGTGCCACCAATGATCGCGCCCTGGTTCCATGTCAATTTTCTGTTTGGTGCGCTGAACTACCAGAACGTTGGTAACGCTGGGTGTGGCATTATTTGCTAATGCTTTGTCTACTTGTGTTTTGAGGCCGACGGCGGTATCTTTGCGGAAGCCACCGTCAGCGGTGATGACGAGTTTTGCTTGGCCGTCGTTAAGCCGATCGCGCAAAGCTTCTGCACTAAAACCGCCAAAAACAACGCTGTGTACTGCACCGATTCTGGCGCAGGCTAGCATGGCGATCGCTGCTTCGGGAATCATCGGCATATAAATGCCGACGCGATCGCCCTTTTGGACTCCCAATTGTTTGATGACGTTCGCCATTTGGCAGACTTCGCGGTGGAGTTGCGCGTAGGTGAGGGTGCGGGAATCTCCGGGTTCGCCTTCCCAAATCAGGGCGGCTTTATTTTTGCGCCAAGTGGTTAAGTGGCGATCGAGACAATTGTAAGAAATATTAATTTTGCCATTGACAAACCATTTAGCAACAGGCGGTTGCCAGTCGAGCACGGTATCCCAGTTTTGGAACCAGTGCAATTCTTGGGCCGCGAGTTCTGCCCAGAATGCTTGGGGGTCAGCTTTGGCTTTGTCGTAGAGGGCTTGGTATTCTTCTAGGCTTTTGATGTGAGCTTTTTGGGAGAATTCAGCGGGCGGCTGAAATAGCCGTTTTTCATGCAGAATTGATTCGATGGTATCTTGTGACATTGCTTTTAACTTTAACTTCGGTTCGTCTTTTTAACTATTGTTTGCATAAGTTGGGGCAAAAGTATGTTTATTTTCCTTAAGACTTTGGGGAAATTTGTCAATGTTGGGACTGTATTAGAAATTATGGTAGCGGTAAATGCTCAAGTTTATCTTGGTACTCATCATCAAACGATCCTTCATAAATCAAAATCAGTTCGTCAATATTTTGACCAATACTCAGCTTGGAATTTAGGATGAAGATTCCTGGGATATGGCGATTTTGCTCTACATGATCTGTTAAATGAACGGGCATAGAGCGACGGTTGTTGGTAACGAGAATGAAATTGTGGATTTCGCACCAAATAAGAATTTCTGGATCGAGAGTGCCTTTGGAAGGTGCTGTTAGTTCTCCCACTGCTAGAACAATCAGATCGGGATTGCGTCTGCGAATTTGGTTGACATACGCAGGATCGACATTTTCATCAAAGAGATACTGGATTGCCATCAGCCTTTCTCTTTGCATCTCTTTCTGCTCTCAGTTTGCGGATTTTTTCATATACTGGACGAGGATTGCGACGTTGTTCTTCTCGCATTTTTTCTCCCCACTCCAGCCATTCGGTTATGTATTTACCGACTGCTTCTTTGTTGTGCAGGTAATACAAAATTGTCGCATAAACTTGTTCCAGGGTGAGCGATGTATAAACGTTAGCAATTTCTTCGGGAGTTCGAGCGCGAAACAGGTATTCATAGAGAATGGTTTCGATGCCAATGCGGGAACCTTTGAGGCGAATATCGTCAGGTCTTAGGAAGTTGAAATAGTCTTCTAGTTGCGTGGTTGGGTGGTTGGCTTCATGAGATTGCTTCTCTTTATTAATTTCTGTTACTTCCGGAACCAGCACAATTACTTCGGCTCGGCTGTTGCGATATAAATTGAGCGGTTCACCAACGCATAATTGTCCTCGATCGTCGATCGTTGCCATCACTTTAATTGCTTTCATACAATCTACCCGATTTACAGGAGCGATATCTGGTATGATTATATCATAACAAATCCGATGGTAATGCTTTCATAATTGACATTAACAGCCGATCGCACTAAAGCCATGACGCAAAATTTAGAAGCAAGCCAACTCTCGCTAAATGACGTTCGCCGCCTTCTCAAATTGGAAAGACAAATAGGAGGCTCTTTTGCTGAATTTTTATCTATGGAACCTCTGACGGATTTTGAACAGCAGGAATTATTGCTAATCGGTAATCACTTTTGGCGCTATCTAGAAGCAGGGAAAGTTTCTGCAAAACTGGTTAAGTTTTTAGTGCTTTCACCGTTAATGAGATTAGCAGGATTTTTTGATATTCCGATCGTGCTGACAATGGAAGATAGCATCCCGATCGAGGTTGAGGATGGGGATACTTTAATTAAAGGGCGCTTGGATGTTTTAGCCGTAAATCAGCCGGATGCAGAGCTCCCGGCTGCACAGTTTTGGATTTTGGTAGTGGAGGCGAAAAATAGTGCGATCGCACCTTTGACTGGTTTGCCGCAACTCCTGACTTATACTTATAAAAGTTTGCAGCAGCAATCGTCTGTTTGGGGATTGACGACGAATGGCGAAAGTTATCGGTTTGTGCGGGTGACGCGGGGAAATCCTTGTACTTATCAGATTTTACCGGAATTGAATTTGATTGACCGAGAGCGATCGCTCTTGTTGGCGCAAGTGTTGAAAGCGATTTGCAAGTTGCAGAATGTGCAGTTGCAGTTGACTTAATCTCTCAGGTTAAAATCTGTGCTTACCGATAAGGCCTAGACAAATATTTTGTAACATCGGGGGAAACACCTTTAGTCGCTAATCGCCCTCTCTCGCTGGCTCCAAATGTTGTTAACTTCTGTATATAAACTGCCACTTTAATTATAAATTAAGATTTGTTAAAAATTTGCTCTTCTGAGTGACAAAATACAAGTCTTTCTCTAAAATAATAGACAATTTGACCCTGAAACTGAAGGTAAGAAAGTGTCTGAACTTAGACAAAACCTAATTACCAGAGATTGGGTAATCATCGCCACCGAACGGGCGACAAGACCGGATCAATTCGCTAAGAAAAAAAAGTGCGAAACATTAGTGCCACCGCACCGTGCCGATTGCCCGTTTTGCGTGGGAAATGAGGAAGACGGAACCTTAGAAACTTGCCGTTTGGGCGATCGCGCAGGCTGGAAAGTCAGGGCAATTTGCAACAAATATCCCGCCCTCTCCCCGACAGCAGAATGGATGAGGATATCATCGGGAATTCACCGCACAATGGCGGGAATCGGCGTTCACGAAGTAATTGTCGAACACCCGCGACACGATTTGACGACCGCTTTGTTGAGGGTTGAAGAAATTGCCAACATACTTTTAGTATACCGCCAGCGCTATGTAGAAATTAGAAAAAATCCCTACATTGAAACAATTATTATCTTCAAGAATCATGGGGAAAGTGCCGGAACTTCTCTCGAACACCCCCACTCGCAGATAGCAGCAACGCCTGTTGTACCTAGCCAATTTCGCAGCCGCATCGACGAAGCTATTAGATATTTTGACGACACGGGAGAATGTCTGTTTTGCCGGACTTTGGAAGACGAATTAGCGGCGGAGGAAAGAGTGATTTGTGAGAGTGAACATTTTGTGGCTTTTATCCCTTACGCTGCACTTTCACCGTTTCACATTTGGATTTTTCCGCGCCGGCATTCCTCTTCATTTGATGACCTTACTGATGGGGAAATTACGGATCTTGCTGATACTTTGAAAACTGTACTGGCTAAGCTTTATTACGGATTGAACAATCCCGATTACAACTATAATATTCGATCGGTGCCGATCGCCGAAGGGGGAACAAAATACTTTCACTGGTATATCGCAATTATTCCCAGAGTCACCAAGCAAGCTGGGTTTGAGTTGGGCAGCGGGATGTTTATCAATACTGCTTTGCCCGAAGAAAGTGCAGCGTTTTTGCGATCGATCGAAATTCCTAGCGACAGTAATTTCCCTCCCATCTAAAGTATCCTACATCACAAGAGGTCAAATTTACTTCAAATTGGGGTGGAAATGCACGCAGCTACTCTAAGTTGCGAGTCTGCGTTGGGGGAGGAAACTGATATTATTGGAGATTTGAGATTTGAGATTAAAGAATTGGGCATAACGGAGGATCTAATGGTGTAGATCACCTGCCTAAAGTTGGATTCTTTTTTTAAACTGGTATAACTTACGCTCTCAAGTGATGAACGTACAAATACTTATGGATTTTACCATAAACTCACAATAAACTTTCGACATACTGCCAGCCATCGTCGCTAAAAGTAGCTCTCAACATATCTCTAATTTTGGCATCGATCGATAATATCCCCTCGCCCGATTCACCATTCTCGCCGATTTCGCAACTGTCATCAGACAAATGTTCTTGGATGTGGGCCAGAGTATCGGCGAAATTAGCCAGAAAATAATGTTCGTGCACCCACGCTGTCGGATCTGGTATTGCTGCACTCCCAAAAGCTCGATCGACTAAATCTTTTTTTGCAACATCGTCAGTGTAGTTTTTCATGTTGAGGTCGATTTAGGTAGAACTGGTAACTTATCTTATTTTAAGCTTAATTGTCAACAGGATGGCGATCCTGATCGACCACAGCAGTGACAAATTTGTGTAGTTTGTGCGATCGCGATCCTAATTTTTTTGTCGATCGCGTGTTATCATTTTACATCACACTCCGTGACCAATAATTTTCACCTCTGGTAAGATACACTTGGGCATCATTCCGTGAACTCCTTTTTGAGGATTGTTGACAGCCTGCGTAATCCGAAAATTTACCGCAAGGGAACAGAAAACATAAGCATCTTCCTCTTTGAAAGCTGCAAACTTTTGCAGCCAATAAACCGTCTGTTTTACCGCCAGCTCAAACGCTTCATCTAATGTTCTACCAAATCCCATAATCACAATATGAGTGGGCGTTTCCGCAAACGGAAATATCAGAAATAAATCCTTGCGTAAGATGATTTGAATAGTCCCGTTCATCGAAGTTTCAATCGCAGTACCGTCAACTTCACCGTCTCCTTGTGCCGAATGTCCGTCGCCGATGGACAGTAAACCGCCGCACATAAAAACAGGTAAAAATAACCGCGTTCCTGGTTGGAGTTCCTGATTGTCCATATTGCCGCCGTAGCGCTCTGGAGGAATAGAAGAACGGTTGATTTGTGCATTGGCAACGCCGATAATGCCAAAAAAAGGATGCAGGGGAATCCGAATGCCGCTACCTGCGGGAAATTCTGCAATTTTTTGCTCTAAATCTAGCGAAATAAACCGCAATTTAGGTTCGGGGAAATACTCAGGCAAAGATCCCCATCCGGCGCGAATTGCATTAAATCCTACTGGCAAACTTGGGTAAACATCCTCAATGTGAATTTCTAAAACGTCTCCTGGTTCGGCATTGTTAACATAAATTGGGCCTGTCAGCAAGTGGGGCCCTGGGCCAACTTTGCGGTGGGGAGGCAAATTCTGACAAATATCTAAAAATTCGGGGGTGAGAAATTCCGGCGGGGCCTTGTCAGCAACATAATATCCTGAATAGGTTTCGATATCGATGCGATCGCCCGAATCGACGATTAAAGCAGGTTCGATGTTCGGAGAAAAACCGCCTAAGTGTACGGTTTTGCAGTTAGCCTTGAGAAGGTGGCGAGTCATGGGATTTTAGATTTTAGATTTTAGATTGAAGGAAGGGTGTTAAGAATGTTATATCGCAAGTCTCAATCATTTTTGAGAATTTTTTTTAATGAACCGCAGAGGGCGCAGAGGGCGCAGAGAAAGAGAAAGGAGAGGTCAGAAGATGTGAAAAAATGGTTGAAGTTTGTTAGATGTGAGATATTTTACTAATTTCTTAACTTTTTGATAACCTTGGTAGTTTAAAATTCCCAGTCGAGAATCTAAAATCGATGGCTGTTTTTTCTTCAGACTAATGACTAATGAATAATAACTAATAACTAATAACTAATAACTAATGTTGACACCATTGCCCGTTCAATTTAAAAAATCTAGAGATTTGCCCCGCAATCCCTGGTTTTTTGCTGTTTTGATTTTGATTGTCCTATTGCTAGGTTTCATGATGCAATCTTACCTTAACAAACCTCAGCTTTTAACCGATCCGTTTTTGCAAATCCCAACAGCAAACTCGGTGCGAGTTGTCTGGTTCACCGAGTTTGCCGGTACTCGCAACACTGTTGCTTACGGCGAAAATTTGAATCAAGTTGTGACGGCAAATACTACCAAGCTAAGTCGCACTCGCGAAGACAAAGACTCGCGCATCTCCGATGCAATCAAACAAAACATAATTGATAGCAATCCAATTGTCCGCGACATCTGGCGCCACGAAGCAGAAGTCTCCAACTTAATGCCCGGTGTTAGCATTCCTTATCGAGTCACCAGCGAAAGGAAAGACGGCGCATCTGTCAGCAGCAAAGTTTTTACTCTTTCTCCGACACCAGCAGCAGGAATGCCGCTCAAAATTCTCCTGACTTCCGACCATCAATTGATGCCGATGACAGCAGCAAATCTCCAGAAAGTAGCCGAAACAATTGGGAGAGTTGACGCGGTTTTCATGGCTGGGGATTTAATTAATATACCCGATCGCGCTTCTGAATGGTTTGACGATTACCGAGGCCGCGCCTTCTTTCCGTCTCTGCAAGGTCGCGCATTTTCCGAACTCGACAAAAACGGCATCAAAACCGTTTACAGCGGCGGCGAACTGATCCAACACGCGCCTTTATTTCCGGCGATTGGCAATCACGAAATCATGGGTCGCTTTGCAACCAGCAGCAAACTCGATGACCAATTTAACGATCCTTTTCCCCGCGCCGCTGCCGAGAAAATATACGCTCAACGTGCTGCCTTTTTAAATCCTAATAATGATTCTTCAGTGCGCGAACTCTGGCTGAAAAACAATACTTTTAATAGCGATACCTATGACGAAATTTTCAATTTACCGGGAGGCAAAAATTACTATGCTGTGACTTTTGGGGACGTGCGGTTAGTTACTTTGTATGTTACGAATATCTGGCGAACTCCGAATTTAGATCCGGGTGCGAGAGGCAGGTATCGCGAACGGGACGAAGATTTTAATAATCCCGAAAAATGGGGATACGGACAGCATATTTTTGAGCCGATTGTCAAGGACAGCGCTCAATATAATTGGCTGCAAAAAGAGTTAAAGAGTTCGCAATTCCAGCAGGCAAAATATAAAATTGTGATGTTTCACCACCCGCCACATTCTCTGGGTGACAATATTGTACCTGCTTATACTGATCCAGTGCAAATAGTCGATCGCGCTCTCGATGGCGAGATTAAAATGGTGCGTTACGAGTATCCGAAACAGCAAGATTATCTGATTCGGGATGTAGTGCCACTACTAGAAACAGCGGGGGTACAGTTGGTATTTTACGGACATTCGCACTTGTGGAATCGGTTTGTAAGTTCCAGCGGAATGCACTTTTTGGAGACTTCTAATGTGGGTAACAGTTACGGTGCTTTTGCGGGGGAAAAGCGCCGATTTGTGCCGCCGGCATATCGGGAAGATTACAGCGCTATTGGAGATCCGAACGGATTGGAACCTGTGGTGCCGACAGTTGCGCCTTTGTTGGGGAAAGATGGGCGGCCGCTGCCGTATATTGATAGCAATGATATTACGGCTTTTACTATTTTTGATACGGGGGAGGGTACGGTTAGCAGCTACTATTTTGATACGCGGAAACCCGAATCGGAAGTGGTGAAGTTTGATGAGTTTAAGTGCGAAAGGTAAGGGCACGGCATTGCCGTGTCCCTACAGATATCTGAGTCAACTGAGACGTTGCACTATTCTCAATTAGCTATTTAGCAACGGGCAAGATGCCCGTTCCACAATAAAGAAATTCATTCTTTGTGGAACAGGCATCTTGCCTGTTCTTGAGAAGGGTGGAAGATGTAAGATTAAACTGAGATGTTGCACCATTTTTAATTACCTGTTTAGCAACGGGCAAGATGCCCGTTCCACAAAACTCAATTTTATTGTGGAACAGGCATCTTGCCTGTTCTTAACAAAGGTGGAAGATGTAAGATTAAACTGAGATGTTGCACTATTCTCAATTACCTGTTTAGGAACGGGCAAGATGCCCGTTCCACAAAACTCAATTTTATTGTGGAACAGGCATCTTGCCTGTTCCTAACAAAGGTGCAAGATGTAAGATTAAACTTTCTCTTTCGCAGGTGGAACCAAACCTGTTTTATTCAAACCCGCATCAATCTGCCTGAGCAATTTAAAATCGTCTTCGGGTAAGGAATTAACAGGCGAGTGTTTTTCCAGAAACGAGAATGCTTGCCGAAATTCACGCGGCCGGGAGTCGATCGCACTATCGAAGTGACAAGGTACAATCCTTTGAAAGTCCCAACTCGCCACTTTATCCACCCAATCGAGAGTTTCCCGCGGCGCGCGGTTGAGAATCAATGTCTGCAAAATCGGGGCCACAAACAACCGCCCTCCTCCCCGCAAAGCCTCAAACGATCGCTCCCAATGTGTTTTCCACTTGAACGGATACAACCCGAAATAAGCTTTCCTAGAGCGTTCTGGCGCTTGGCGCGCGCTGGCTAACACCTCCGACCACGGCGGCACTTCCAGCACGCTAGGCGTAAAATACATGGCAAATAAGGCGATTCTCTGCCACCCTTTGCGCCGATTTTCGTGGGTGTCTGCCACCGTCTCCAAGGCGCTGTCTTTGGCGTGAAACAGCAGCGGGTACGAGTCGAGTTGGACGATCGCGGGCGGATTTTCGGGAATCGAAACTATGGAATCTGTTAACATCAGCGTGCGCGATCGTCTGTGAAATAACGCAACTTCTGCAAATTTGCCCAAACCGAGGTCGAGGGGGCCGAGAATTGCCCAGTCAAATTGATCGGCTAAGGACGTGTTGCTGCTGTCAAAGGGGAGTACAGACGTGCGTTTGGCGGGCAAACCCAGCCAACTCAGCGGCAAATTCACGGGGAAACTCCACTGCTGCGGGGCGACAAACACCTGCGCTTCGGGAAAACACCTCGCAAAGGGGCCGACAAAAACTTTGTGCTCGATCCCCGAAACCGTTGTCAGCAGGATGTACTTAACTTCGCCGTGCTCTGCTACTAACTCTTTTACCAAGCGGATGCACTCAGGAGTCGGTGCAACGGGGGCGTAGACGAGAAGGCCTTCGGGTTCTAGTTTAATTACTGTCATCCGAATCGGGACGACAACGTAAAAAATGCCTTGTAGTTGGTCAAAAGTCCAGATTGTGTCCTTGACTATTTCCTTGCGGATGGTGCGCCGCTTGCTGTAAGGATAGAGGGGGACAACTGGCCAAAAGGCCCAAGAATAGTCCCGATAATCAATCTGTGGTGATGTTGGTATGCCTTCGCCCTCTGCCACTGGTGCGACTCCTTGCCGATTTTTTTGTACGTGCGTGCGATCGAACTGTTTTTATCTTATTTCACTCCTGTTGCGCGGATTCGATGAGTTGAAAAGGGGTTTCACCAGGCCTGGGTGCGAGAACTATTAAACCAACTGTTCAGGATCGATGCCTAACTCTCGCAACCGCGCCGCTAGTCTTTCCTCTCGCTGTTGAGATTCTGTCAGTTGCTGTTGAGATTCTGTCAGTTGCTGTTGAGATTCTAGAACTTGCTGTTGAGCTTCTATCAGTTGCCGTTCCGCCGCCGTCGCCCTTTCACCCGGACTCAAAATCAACCCTCCTTGGGCCGTAAACCACCGCAACCACAACCGATTCATACTCTTATAAGTGCCTTGCCACCAACCTAAACTCAACTGCAACTCAGGAATAAATAACCGCCCATCAATTAATTCTGCAGGTTCATAGTGGCCTCCTACAAGATGAAAAGCTCGCAATTCATCCGTGTAGCGACTGAACACAAAATAGTAAGGAATCCGCAAAATTTGTTCATAAACTTGCCACTTAGTCGGCGGTTCCCCAGCTTGCTGAACAGTCCGCCCTAAATCTTCATCTTCAGTTCCCGGCGATAGCAATTCCACCACCACAAACGGATTTACCCGTTCTTGCCAAACTACATAACTCAAACGCATATCGCGCCCTTGATAAAGCCTTGGCACACCCACCGCAGCAAACCAATCCGGGCGTTTATGCCAGCGCGGTTGTGTTGCATCGTAATACAAATTTAGGTCACTGGCTGTAAAGACTTGTTCCGCATCCCATCCCGGCGGCAAAAACGTGAATTCCAAGAGTTGCGGCTGATCTAAATGAAATGTATCTGGCAAACCGGGCTCCTTTGGGTCTTCGCTAGGTAAATCATACATTGTTGGCAAACTCTGCCGGGGGTCTAGAGGCGGTTCAGCTTGAGCAGGCGGGTAAGTCGGGAATGTCATAATCAATTCTGAGGTTGCTTATCCTGATATGATTATAACCTTGTGAGAATGTCTTGCATTTCCAAAGAATTCCCATTAACTCTCAATCTCAAATCTCAAATCAAAACTCCCAAATCGATATGACTCAAAACTACCGCATCACTCTTTTACCAGGAGACGGCATCGGCCCTGAAATTATCGCTGTGGCGGTAGATGTCCTGAAACTTGTCGGTCAACAATTGGACATCGGCTTTGAATTTCAAGAAGCTTTAATGGGCGGCGCTGCTATTGACGCAACAGGCAATCCGCTGCCCGAAGAAACACTGGAAAAATGCCGCAACTGCGATGCAGTATTGTTAGCAGCTATTGGCGGTTACAAGTGGGATAATTTGCCCCGCGAACAGCGCCCGGAAACTGGATTATTAGGACTGCGCGCCGGATTGGGATTGTTTGCAAATTTGCGTCCGGCGACTATTTTACCGCAGTTGGTTGATGCTTCTAGTTTGAAACGGGAAGTTGTCGAAGGCGTGGATATTATGGTCATCCGCGAACTCACAGGCGGCATTTATTTCGGCAAACCGAAAGGTATTTTTGAGACGGAAACCGGCGAAAAACGCGGTGTCAATACGATGGCTTACACCGAGTCGGAAATTGACAGAATCGGGCGAGTTGCTTTTGAGACGGCCAGGAAGCGGGGAAAAAGGCTGTGTTCCGTTGATAAAGCGAATGTTTTGGATGTTTCGCAACTGTGGCGCGATCGTATTATTGCCCTTTCTTCAGAATACCCTGATGTCGAACTTTCTCACCTCTACGTTGACAACGCCGCCATGCAGTTAATTCGCTGGCCGAAACAGTTCGATACAATTGTCACCGGCAATTTATTCGGCGACATTCTTTCCGATGCGGCGGCGATGCTAACTGGTAGCATTGGGATGCTGCCTTCTGCTAGTTTGGGAGCAAGCGGGCCGGGAGTTTTTGAACCCGTGCACGGTTCCGCACCGGACATCGCCGGACAAGATAAAGCCAATCCCATCGCCCAAGTTTTAAGCGCGGCAATGATGCTGCGCTACGCCTTAAATCAGCCGGAAGCTGCTAATAAAATTGAGCAAGCAGTTGTCGAAGTTTTGGATCGAGGTTATCGCACTGGTGATATCATGTCGGAAGGCATGAAACTCGTCGGCTGTCGGGCAATGGGCGATGCTTTAATTGAAGTTTTGCAAGGTTGATTTATTTACCTGGTAGATACTGTTGTCTATACTGTTTTGACCTGTCAAGGGGTAGCATTCAAATAATTGGGATCGAAAGGCTTTTGGGATTTTCAAATCCTAAAAGCCAAATGCAGCAACTTCCGATATCATTGCATCAATCACCTGCATTTTGACCTTTCCCCGACCCAATAATCGCACAGTGAGTCGCTTTGAGTAACTGGTCGCAGAGCATCGCCACTACCTCCTGCAGATACAACGCCTTTTTTCGTCGGACGTTTCCGGTACAAGACAAACGAGTTTTGCCTTTAACCGAAGTTCCAGAACTCCGTTCGTGCTTGAGTTAGACCAGCATAGGCTGCTAATTGACGAGCATTATGGTAATCGGAAACCTCACCAATTTCAGCTAATAATAGAGAAGCTGTTAAATCGCCAATTCCAGGAATTGAGGTCAATAAGTCACGCTGTTTTTTTAAGTGTGGGTGTGGGTCAAAATGGTCACTAATGAGTTTTTGGATGAGTTGTTGCTGTTGTTTAAGATACTCGCCTGTGTTCGAGGGTAAGGGCAGCAACAGTTGGCGTAGCTGTCTTCAAACGGTTTTGTTCGCAAGTCATCATTTCTCATACTACGGACAAATTGTGGTTAAGTCAACTTAACCAGAGGAATTATGAGTAGTGTGGGGGAAAAACTCAAACAGCGACGCCAATCGCTTTCTTTGACGCAGCAGCAAGTTGCGGATGAATTGGGGGTGAGTGTAACCACTGTGAAAAATTGGGAAACGGGTAGACATATTCCCAAACTCTATCTCGAACCGACGAAAGTTTTGTGCGACCTCCTGAAGCTTTCGTTAGACGATTTGGTAGCTTAACAAAGCAAACTAAGCAAAAGCAAAAGCAACAGCGATCGCACCTATTCCATATCTAATCAAAAAGTGCGATCGTTTCTTCTCTTGCCCTCTTAAAAAAGAATGCCAGTATTGTGCAGCGGCGATTGATTGAGAAAATTGCAAGATCCGGACTTACACATGACCTCCCGATATGGTGTTTGGTCGGGGTAATCCTCCGGTGGTTGGCCCTACATCATAGCTGTGGCTTTTGTAAAATTAGGTATTTCTTAGAAATTCACACATTTCTCTCTATGTAAAATCTCTATTGAAAAACATCTTTCGTCTTTTAAAGCACCAAAGTTGCGGTCAAATAAACGGCTGCGTGCCAACCTAAAATTCCCCAATTAAGGGCTAAGTTTTGCCAAGTCGGTTCGTAGACTGCACTCTTATCGAATAAGTGCGGTAAGATTGTGCGATCGAGCTTCCCCGATCGCACTTTTCTCAACCGTTCACATAATAATCCCGCGTTCCCTTCGCATTCATCGCTTCTCCGAGCCGATTTAACCCGTACACGTAAGCAGCAGTTCTCATGGAAACTGACAATTCCTGAGATTTTTTCCAAATTGCCTCAGTCTCTTCGACCATTTTATGCTTCAACCGCTGGTTGACTTCCTCCAGCGTCCAATAAAGCCCGCTGCGGTTTTGCACCCACTCAAAATAACTAACCGTTACGCCTCCGGCATTGACTAAAATATCAGGAATTACGTGAATGCCCCGCTTTTCTAAAATCAAATCAGCAGCAGAATCAATCGGGCCGTTAGCTACTTCAAAAATAAACTTAGCCTTAACATCATTAACATTGGCTTCTGTTATTTGGTTCTCCAACGCTGCTGGAACCAGCACGTCTACATCTAATGCTAAAAGTTGCTCATTTGTCAATATTTCGTGTTCGACAATATTGCAAACAGAACCTTCGCAGTAAATAGCTTTGATCCCTTTGTTAGAGTCTTTAAAGCTTCTTATACTGGGGATATCCAGCCCTTGTTTAGCATAAATTCCCCCTTGGGAATCGCTGACAGCAACAACTTTGTAACCTGCTTTCCAGAGCAGTTCAGCTATTTCTGCACCTGCATTACCAAAACCTTGTACTGCTACAGTTGTATCTTGAGGATTTAGCTCAAATTTGGGTAAGATAGTTTCTACTACAAAAAAAGCCCCCATTGCTGTTGCCGTATCTCTGCCCAAACTACCACCAATTGTCACTGGTTTTCCAGTCACAACCGCTGGAGAAAGCTGCCGCTTAATAATATTGTACTGATCCATCATCCAACCCATAATCATGGGATTGGTGTAGACATCCGGCGCGGGAATATCGACATCCGGGCCGATGAAATCTGCGATCGCATCGACATAGCCTCGGCTCAACCGTTCCAATTCCAGTTTGGACAATTCCTTGGGATTGAGAGTAATTCCGCCCTTGGCTCCTCCAAAAGGCAAGTTCAAAACTGCACATTTAAAAGTCATCCAAAATGCTAAGGATTGCACTTCATCAAGGGATACTCCCGGATGATAGCGCACTCCTCCTTTAGACGGGCCTCTGGTATTGTCGTAGCGCACGCGATAACCTTGAAAAATTCGCAGGGAACCGTCATCCATCCGCACGGGAATCGATACAATTAAACTGGATTTGGGGTGTTTAAGCCTTTCGATCGTATCCTCGGAAAGGGACACATATTTTAAGGCTCGTTCTAATCGGCGGCTGGCATCGGCAAATAATGATTCAGACATAAGAAGTTAGTTGACTGTTGACTGTTGTTAGTTGACTGTTGTCAGAGACAAGAAGGATTCGGGTGCTTAAGCTAATTTAATCACAATCCTGGTTGAATGGTGCCTCCTTTATTCTGACAACAGTCAACAGTTAACAGTCAACTGCGATATTGTCGATCGACAATATCGCAGTGCCAAGCAGGATTAAGCAGATACACTTACAATAGAAGGTGATATTTAAGCTCAAGCCTCAATTTGAGTTCGATCGCTCAAATCACAGCCAGCCATCAGGGGAATTAAATTCTGAAATAGATCGAGGCTTTAGCTGACGTTAGAAACTGAATTATTATTATGGTTGGACTCCTAGCCGCACTCTCTGCGTCTGCGGCAGGGGGTATGAGAATTGCCCTGCCCCTGCTGTTAATTGGTTTGTTGCGGATTGACAAACTTTGGTCGGAAATACCTCTATTGTCTGGGCTTCACCCCCAGGTGGTGATAGCAATTTTAGTGAGTTGGTCGCTGTTAGAGTTATTTGCTTCTAAAACCTTTGTAGGACAGCGGGTACTGCAAATTGTGCAAATTATTTTCAGTCCCATTGTAGGAGCAATTATGGGAATTGCGATCGCTCAGGTAAGTTCGATCGACGAAATTATTGCTCACCCTTGGATGCTGTGGATAATTGGTATTGTCGGAGGTTTGTTGGCTTTAGTGCTGCAACTGGTACAAGCTGGATGGTTTTATCGGCTGCGAGGTTTGCCGATTTGGGTGATTTTCCTCCAAGATGTTCTGTGCATTTCCTTGGTTTTGTTTGCCTTTGACGCACCGCGGCAGGGAGGGTTAGTTGCGATGATCCTGCTGTGGCTGGCAATTCGCAGTTCTAAAGAGTGGTATCGCTGGTACAAAAGTCAGGGAATACCGGGCGATAGGGGAAATCCCCGCCGCCGCAAGCGCGATCCTGATTAATTTAGTTATTTGTTATTTGTTATTTGTTATGGGTTATTAGTCATATTGTTTACGGTTATTTCGGAATGATTTAACCGCAGAGACCGCAGAGGGCGCTGAGGAAGAGAAGAGAGAGATCAATCATTCCGATCCCAACGGATTTGATATCATTAACCATGTGTAACAACGGTCAACAGTCAACAGTCAACGGTCAACTGTCAACAGTCAACAGTCAACAGTCAACAGTCAACGGTCAACTGTCAACTGTCAATTTAAAGCAATCCGATCGAGTGTAGCGGGCCCTGACCCGTAATTAACTCCAGCAATAGTGCCACAAAACCAATCATCGCCACACGACCGTTCCAGACTTCCGCCCCCGTGGTCAAACCCCACTCCCACTGCTCTTGAGGGTACATTTTCACTATCTTGGAAGGGCGTATAACATCAGAGAATTTAACGCTGGGAGATTCGATCGACTCGATGACTAAATCGGCCAAGGCTTCAATAAACACCGGATGAGTATTCAGGGCCGGCACTCGGTAGAAATTTTTAATCCCCGATTCTTCTGCTAATTCTCGATACTCCATGTCAATTTCTTGCAGAGTCTCGATGTGCTCGGAAACGAAACTAATCGGAACTACCAACAAATCTTGGACTCCATTTTCTGCCAATTCGGTAATGGCGTCTTCGGTGTAAGGCTTGAGCCATTCCACCGGGCCAACCCGACTTTGATAAGCTAGAGTGTGTTCGTTCGATCGGTTCAAATGTTCCATAATCAGACGAGTGCAATCTTCAATCTCGCGCTGATAGGGGTCTCCAGCCTCTTCTACGTAGCTGAGGGGGACGCCGTGGGCGCTGAAAAAGATGTGAACTCGATCGGGATTCGGATTGTGGTCTAGTTGTTGGGCTATCAGTTCCGACATTGCCTGAATGTAACCAGGCCGCTGATACCAAGAAGGAATCGCGGTATATTGTATATCCTTGAGGGCAGGATCTTTGCCCCACATTTCTTCTAGCTGCCGGAAGCTGGAACCGCTGGTGCTGATAGAAAATTGAGGATACAGCGGCAAGATTGTCAAATGTTCGATGCGATCGCGCTTAATTTTGGCGATCGCCTCTTCAGTAAAAGGATGCCAGTAGCGCATCCCCACGTATACTCGAGCATCCTGTCCCTTTTCTTGCAAGAGTTCTTGCAGCGAAGTGGCTTGTTCCTCGGTAATCCGCCGTAAAGGAGAGCCGCCACCGATTTGGCGGTAGTTTTCCTGGGATTTTTGAAAGCGCAGGGTCGAAATCAACCAGGCGAGCGGTTTTTGCATCCACGGAAACGGAATGCGAATGATTTCCGGGTCAGCAAACAAGTTGAACAGGAAAGGACGGACATCCTCGATTTGATCTGGCCCGCCCAAGTTTAATAGCAATACTCCCACACGACCCATAGCGGTTACAGCTCTCCCATCGTCTCAGTTCTGTTACTTATCTTTATGATATAACTTAATAATATCTTAAGTCGATAGCAACGTATACATAATTTTGACTATTGCAAAACTTTTTAGAGATTTAAGTTATCCGTATCAGTGTCTCTAGGATTGCGATCGCGCGTCTGGCTGCTTTGAGCGTAGGCTGCAATCCTCGTTTGGGTCACAACGGCAAACGAAAAATGTACCATCAGCCAATTATTATTTAGAAGCTTTTGCCAACTGTCAGTTTGACAGGAGTACGCAGCAGCGTTGGGATGCACGAAATGCAACGGGCGCAATTGCGACAAATATTTCAGGAAGTATACCGCGCGATCGAGCCCGGTGGTCTATTCATTTTGGTAGATATTCATCGGCATACAAATCCGGTATTTATGCCAGGGTTGGCTGTATTTTTGTGGTTGTTGGAGACTGAAACTGACTTGGGGAGTTTGTTGGCAGAGGTGGGATGGCGATCGTACAATTCCGAAGTAACTCCACAACCCAAACTTTATGCTGGCGGCAGCATTCAAGTAATACAAGTTCAAAAGTCATTAGTCATTAGTCATTAGTCATTGGTCATTAGTCATTAGTCATTAGTAAAGGACGCGCCAATTATTGACTAAACACTGCTGAGTTCTTACTTTTAAAATGAAGAATGTCTACTCATCGCTAATCCTTCATGACTAATCCTTCATGACTAATGACTAATGACTAATCCTTCCTGACTAATGACTAATGACTAATGACCAATGACTAATGACTAATGACTAATGACTAATGACTGCTAACTAAACAAACTTTTTCGCTTCTGCCAAAGCCGCCTCAAACTTGAGCAATACATCCTTTTCGGTGTGAATAGCTTTCTCTTGTTCCAGCAGCGGGCGGCCAAAGCGAAAAATGCCGTCCTGTTCTACGTGGTCTACATAAGGTAGCGTTTCTGGATGTGGCAAAAATTTTCTGCCGATGGTGTACGGCGTGTGGAAAGAAAAACTAAAATCGGGAAACTTGTCGCTCTTGATTTCGAGATAGTAAAGCGAGTAATAATCTTTGGTTTCGCAGTACACACATTCGCGGCACTTATTTACAAGTTTGCGGTTCTGATAGAAAAAGTCCCACTTGTCCCAATAGTAGGCATCTTTCATCATTTCCTGGTGGTCGTCGCACAGTTCGAGATATAATTTGTCAGAATCCGCCGGACGGTAGAAGTAAAGCATGGCGTAGGGCATTTCAATCAGTAACTTGACTGCTTGATTTTTTCGCTGGTACCATTCCTGCTGGTGAGTTTCGTAGACTTCCTTATATTTATTAATTGCTTTAAAGCTGTTGAGCTGATTTTCTTTGGCCCAGCGCGACGCCCAAACTGTCCAGTAAGCTAGCTGGAAGGTTGCTGAAATTTCTTCCGAACCTTGTTCTTTCCAGTCGGCAATAATTTTTTCCCAAGCTGAACTAAAAGCTACTCGTGATTGTTCGTTTTCTTCAGGCTTTTCTGTATTGATTGGGGTGGGTATTTGGTGATTATTTTTAATCAGCCCTTTGGGTTGTTTGCGCCAATTATTAATATCGGTTGGCGTTAGACTTAAGATGAATCTTCTGTCGTGAACGGGATATTCTAGATGGATTCCTGATTTGCGGAAAGAGCGGTATTCTAAAATAGGGAGTTTGTCTTGTTCAATCCACTGCTGGCGTTCTGCGGGCGAACACTTGAGTATTGTTTCTAATTCTACCGGATCGACGGCTAATTCACTTTTGAAAGTCTCCCAAAATCTTTCTTGTTCGGCTGGATTTGCTTCCAGGAGGGATACAATTCGGTTGACGAGATGATCTGTTTGGTCTGGGCAATTTTCGGGAAGTCCTAAGAAGTCGAGGAGTTTGGTCTTGAGTATTCGTCTGGCAGAGATTAGCTCGGCTAACATGAGAAGCTCCAGTAGAGTCATGACTTGCGCCCTTGAACAGGCAAGATTTGTGCAAGTCTTATCTATCTTAATAGATTCTCCTGAGTTGTCGGCAATTGAATGTCCGCGCTAGCGAAGCTATCCCCAACGCGCCTGCGGGCCCGTTGCGGTAGGGAATCGCCGAACTTCTGCCCCATCCCTAAGCCAAAATACTCAAAACAAGGGCAAAAGGTCGATCGACCTTTTGCCCTGATTGGCTAAAATCGATAATTGCGATCGCGCACCCACAAACTCACAGGCACAGCATGGCCTGTTTTGTCAACCTTTACTTCTACCAAAAATGATTGTCGCTGCTTCCTTTGAGCTTCGCTAATCTCCTGATTGACTTTTTCCCTTTCATCCTCTGGCATATAATAAGTTTCTAAGCCGTATTGCATCTGCCAACCGTTATATTTGCCCTTAATTGCGATTTGATTGGCGGGCAAATTGGTGGGATTTTTGAGACTGACCCGGACGGGTTTCCAAGCTTGGGGGCGGCCGGGCTTAGTGGGGGCTTTTGGCGCTTCTAAGATTACATAAAAACTGGTTTCTGGTTTGAGATTGTGCGTATTTTTTGGACAAACAATTCCGGGCGGACAAGGTTTTTTTTCGGTAGGTAAATCTTTCCAATCGGGGAGTTTTTGGAGATTTGTGACATCGGAAATATCATATCTCAAAACTTGGTAATATCCGCGCAAAAAGTCGTAAGGGTCTACTGGTGCTGTTTGCAGAACAACTGTTTTGCCAGTAATAAAAGTGTAAACTGCGGTCGCGGGTACGGCGGCAATTAGTCCGATTTGCAAGAGTAAAGGAACCCACAGCCGCCACGCAGGAAGGCGTTTTGCTTCCGGGGGAAGCTGAAACACATTTGTTGTATCTGGATTTTCAACTAATAAGTCAATGTTGTTTGTGTTCATATTAGGTATGGGTTATATAGCAATCATTGCAGGAGTCGTAAATTTTTGACCCCACCCCAACCCTCCCCTTATCAAGGGGAGGGAGTAAGAAATTCACAAATGATGCGAGGATGGCTATATTGTTTACGGTTGTTTCGGAATGATTAAACCACAGAGACCGCAGAGGGCGCTGAGTTAGAGAAGAGAGAGATGAAGATTTTCTATTCATCGGGGATTTTTGCGAAGTGGCGCTCGAACCACAAACCCGCAGCAATTACGCCAATTCCGCACAAAACAAAGACAAAAGATTTGAGCAACAATCCTGTGTTATATTCAAAGACTCTGCTGATAATTTGCAGGGTAATTAATACCATGCCTCCCCAAAAAGTCTGGCGGTTTCCTAATGCTAAACCTTCTCTGATTAAGCCGACAGCAAGCAAAAATAAGAAAACATTGAACAGAAAAGTCGCTAATTGAGGAAGGGGAGTAAAATTGAGGTGAAAAAGCGGTATTAAGGCGCTGGCGAGGATTAAAATGCCGATCGCACCTGTACTCAAATCCACACCATTTTGTTTGGGCCGTCGGAGTTCCAAACGTCCCAAACGCAGCCACTCAAACACCGTGAAACCGCCCAAAACAGCCACATTTGTCAGCAAAACCCAATCGGGCTCAGTTTGCCCAGGATTCGGCGAATCTTGCCACCACCAGTGGAAAGAAAGAAAATAAAACAAACCGGCGAGAAACAGCAGTGCTAAACTGCGGGAAGTAGGTTGAAACAGCTTGCTGCGTACCTTCGGCCAGATTGCATCGTCGTATCCCCACAGCAAAGCGGGCGGTAGGGCGCAAAACATTGTCACAGCCCAAGTTTGATTTAACCCTTGGATAATTGAAACTTGTAGGGAAAAAATTATCGCGATCGCACCTATGGCAAAAATAGCACGCGACCGACACCAATAAGCCAGCGGCACAAACATTATACTGGCTGCGATCGGCATTTGCCGCACCAAAACTTCCAGCCAAGAAAACTCGACTTTGGAAGACCAATCTAACACGGCAAGCCAATAGCCCAAACCGATTAAAAGTGCGGACAAAACGCCCAAGGAAGTCAACCGCAAACTGTAAGCCATTCCGAGCACGCCGATTCCCCAAGCAAGGAAAAGTCCGTAGGAAGAACCGCCAATATGGAACATTTGCGCCATCAATGCCATATTTGCTCCTAAAATCAGAGCTCCTAACAGCAACAATCCTTCACCTAGGAGTTTGTTTCGCCCTTTTGTTACGGGCATATTTGGATGGGAGTTTTGGCTTCGGGATGGGGGAATTCGCCACAGATAGAAACCTGCTGCATTGACTGCTACGAAAAGACTTAGCAGCAGTGCCACTCTCACTTCCCGCGACCAAACTTGCCAGTTTGCCGCTACAAAGGTGATGACTCCTATACCGAGGAGAATGCCGCCGAGACTCATCAGAATGCTGAGGAATCGGTTGCGGGAGGCGGTTTCGAGTGTGTTGAATTGGTAGCGTTCCGAAAGTTGTTGGTAGAATGAAGTGTCGATGAGTCCTTCTGCTTGCCAGAGTTTGGCTTGATCTCGCAACTCGCGCCGAAATTTATCTGAAATCATTTTTAATATTCCAGAGGATTTGAACTGTGATAGTTTTTAATATGTCATTTGTGGCTCGATTGTCGATGGAGGCTGGGACACCTGCTAAACTTGCACAGCAGATTTGATGGATATGCTTCGGCTGTTGAAACCGTTTCTACATAAACAAACTCCCAGCAGAAAGGAACGAATAAATCAAGGAATGTAATTTTATGGTACAAGCTCAATCTAAAAAATTAACTTTTGACGAGTACCTTAATTACTCAAATGATACGGGTCAACGCTATGAGTTAATTGATGGGGAGTTAATAGCTTTGCCACCAGAATCTGAACCTAATAATTTCATTGCTAACTATCTATTTTTCTATCTTGCTAGCAGCGGACTCGTGCCACTCAGGCTGATTAAAACGCATAATTGCGAGGTTCAAGTTGCCGTTTTGCGATCGGGAGATGCGGCCAACCGCTACCCCGATTTGATAATTCTGGAACCTGAACACATTCCGCTGACAGCAATCAGGCTAACTATCACTTTCGATATGCTGCCTCCTCGGTTTGTTGTGGAGGTAGTCAGTCCGGGTAGAGTGGGCAGGGATCGGGATTACGAGCCTCTTCGAGGGCTTCGCCAACGCAAACGAGCTCAGTACGCAGCGCGGGGCATCGCAGAGTATTGGGTTATCGATCCAATTGAACAAGTGGTGACGGTTTTGCGGCTTGAGGAGGGGCAATATGTTGAGGTTGGGGTATTTCGGGATGGAGAGGCGATCGTATCTCCGATGTTTCCACAGCTAAGTTTGACGGTTCAACAGATTTTGAGTGGAGAGGTTTAAGGGCGGATCGATAGCTAATTGGTTAGCATTCATCTAACCACCTACCGATTAGTGAAAATCTCCACCCTCAACCTGATTAAGGCTATGTTTCCATCCCTAATAGGGGTTTAGTTTGATTGCAACCTGTAAGTTTCGCTAACAGTCACACCATTTTTAGATAGTGACGTGAGAATATCACCAACCTTACTTTGCTAAATAAATATAGGCGGGGAAACTCAACTTTCCGCGCCTAAAGCTTGTAACCCTAACCAATACGTCAGTTATCTATTCCAGAAACCCTAGATGTGCTAAATTTAATATCAGCTTCAGAACACAATATTTTTATTTTCTCCTCTACTTTTTTTATTATTTTTCCACCAACAACACAACCCCAAAAACCACCTTCTTCATTACGGTGTGAAATTCTCCAATGTTCATCATTTTCAGTTTCAATAATTAGAAACATATTATTAAGAGCAATTATATGTTTACAGTCAGTCAAATACTTAACTACGGATGTATCTAAAAAAACATAAAAATCTGAATATTCTGGAGTTTCTATAAATGAATTTCCACCCTCACAAGGTACTAAATTCAGTTCTCTTAAATCAAATTTGAGTGTAGCCACTAATTTTATTCCTTACATTTACAAATGGTTATTAAAAATATACCCTTTACATAAAGACCTCGACATTATACTTATGGGTGATTTACATAAAGACCTATAAATTATACTTAGGGCTGATTATTGCACCCGTGACGCTTTCTTGCTAGACCTTGCCACCGCTACGACGGCTAGACCGTGCAAGCCGCTAGACCGTCTGACCGTGCAAGCAAGACGATCGCTCCGACCATCCGCTAAACGTATGAGCGAGCCGTGCCAGACGTGTCAGATGTGTAAAACGTGCTTAGAATACAACCCGTACCTATGGTAAGACTATACAGGCGTCCGAGCATCGTGCGCCTATAGAACCATAAATATGATAGGACTATGAAACCATCCGACCTTAACGTATAGTTATTTTTACCATCTGGCATTAATAAAAAATATTTTAAAAAACTCACTTTCTATATATATGTTTTTTCCATTTACATTAAATGATGATCTAATCTCGTTCTCTGACTTACCACCATTAACAATTATAAGAAACAAAATAGTAGTTGAATTAGTAGAATTGGGATGATTATTTTCTATTATTAATTTATGACATTTTTTAATTATCCCACGGCTAGAAGTGAATTTCAATATGATTCTATCATGATTAGAAAATTTTATAACGTTTTCTTGAGGGACGCATTCCACAGTTAAACAACTATCTTTTAGATGATAATCTAACAATTCTGATAGTATAAATAATGCTATTGTTTCTTCTTTAGGAACACGTTTTATTTGAGGAAAATTTATTACATTATAAAATTCTTTACACAGTCCCCAACTTACAATTTGTGAAAAATATACACGTATTGTTTCTAACAATTCTTCACTATTAATAAAATATATATCACTAATATTTTCAATATTTAAAGGATATTTTTCAGAATAAAATCTTGCAACATCATGCCAACTAAATAAATTTTCAGGATCTTTAATAAAATCATAGGGGATAGGTTTTGTTGATTTATATGTATCAATTAATTTTGTCATCATATCAGGATGCTCTACAAGTAATTCTTGTAAACTATTCTTATCTTTAACAATATCATTCCATGTTAAACCATCGGCAAATAAAGTTCGCATTCTATCATTCATATAATTTCTAAGTTCTAAATTATGATGTTTTATAGCATCTTTTTCACTCCACAAATAACTAATTGGAAGAAAAGTTAATATATTTTCGGGTACTAAAAGAATTCCTTTATCTAAGTAACAAGGTAAATTACAATATCTATTACCATTAATATCAGTTGAATCAGCTTTTGGTAAATTTAATTGTTCTGCAATACGACTTGAAAATTGAGCTAATTCTGGTAAAATTATAGAAATAATCATATCACTAATTCTATCAGCACCTATATTTTTTTGAAAAACTGCTGCTAATTGAAAAATAATAGGATCTACCAGCCCCACTTCTACAAAACTTGTAATATTATCTAATAAATCCCATGCTATACTCCATCCAATACCTTTACCTCCACTACCTTTGTTTGAGTATCCTAAACCAGCTAGAGGAGTTTCAGAAAATATTAATTTATCACGAACTTCAACTCTTATTTCTTTATACTCTTCTTGAAGTCTCAAATATTTAGGTGAAGGTCTATAAAAGAAATTCTCTGAACTTTCCTTAGCTTTTAATTCCTTAAGTTCTTTTTTTACTTCAATAATAACTTGTATTTCTTTTATTCTGTTTTCAAAATAATTCATAACTTTTTCATCAGCATTTTTTAGCTCTATCACAGATGTTTTTGATAAGAGTCTTGGGTCTATATATAGTTTTGAATCATTATCAATAAATCCATTAAATACATTATGTTCCCTTAATATTATTGAATCTACCTGAAACACATCACTAATTCTTTGAGGCATATTTTATATTTATTAAATACTGAAAATATCAGCGTTTACAAGTTTTGAGCTTCAAACCATTATAATAACCTCTCTATAGTACACGTCAACTATTTACGTGATCCGATCGCCCTGTTGAATCTGGCAATTTGAAGGGGTAACGACAGCCGAAAAAAATTACTCCCTCAAAAAAACACCTACCCCTAGGCGCAAATTTTATCCATCAACCCGATTCAAATTCCAGTCGTAAGGCAAAAAAACGATCGCCCATTTATCACCCACAGCCGCCTCCGGCCCCAAATAACCGCCCACATACTCAGCCACCGAACCCGCCGCCTTCACAAAATCCTCGCCGTACCACTTAAAAATCTTGCTCAAATAAAGCGTCTTTTTCTCGGCATCATATCGCACCTTATCAGGATTGTGAATAAAACGGCTGGCATCTGCTTCTAGTTGAGTCCGTACCGACTCCGGGAAATAAGCCCCCCGGCGCAGCAGCGGGCACCCGACTGAAGCGCAAACTAATGCAAAATGGATGCGCGGTTCCGCAAATTCCGGCCGCAAAATTGCGTGTTCGATTTGATTGAGACTGTACTTTTTGCCGCCAATAATCGTATTTGAACGAGTGAAAAAATCCAAAAAACTCAGCCAGTTGGGAATTCCCAAAACTTTGGGACGGATGGACGCGATCGGATATACTTCGAGAACTTGAGAAATTGCGATCGCATTGTACGCATTCAGCCACAACGCCAGCCGCGAATCCGCATCAGTACCATAGGCCAAATCCACATCAGCCAAACTTTCCAGCCACGCCCTCAAAACATCCGCCCCCTCAGCTTTCCAGCGCCGATAATTGACGCGGCCGAAATCGTCAACGTAGCGTTGCAGCAACTCGTCCCAAATCGTAAAGTCGATCGTACCGATCATTTATTACTATCCCTAATATAAGGCGGGCATTGCTTTAGATTCTGCTTCTATTTAATACTACCGTCAACCAAAATAATACCTCCAACGGTAGGATTTTTTAGATTAACCCCCTCAAACGGGCTCTGGATTAAATTAGCTTGAGTAAAATTAGCGCCTTGTAAATTAGCTTGCCGTCAAGAAGCCCCGCTCAAATTTGCCCCGGATAAATTAGCTTCCCTAAAATTTGCTTCTCTCAAATCTCCCCCTTGCAAATTCGCATTTGCTAAACTCGCGTACCGCAGGCGAATGCCGATCAAATCGCCGCCCGGACACTGGTTAGTTTACCGCAACTAATTGATTTGCTGCGGGTTAGGTGCAATCACTGGTGTAGCCAACTCGAAAATCATTCCCCATGAAACTGCTCCCAAAGTTACAGATTTCCTGCTCTTTACATTCTACAATCTTAAAAGATTCTTAATTTCAATTTCAACGGGGATCGGTTTCTTCCGGCACAACACCCCTCCCACTTTGAGCTGCATTTTTTTAAATTCCCCTTACCTCCATAACACACTATGACGGATCGAACCAACTTTTTCGATAAACTGTTAGCGGCTGTTGAAAGCAATCAAAGTTTGCTGTATTTAGCCCTCGACCCCGACTCGGAAACCTTGCCCGCCCTGGTTTCGATGACTGGGGAAGAGACTCAAACTTTTGTAACTGATTTGTTGTCAAAGCTAAAAAGTGCGATCGACCAAACAGCAGATTTAATTTGTGCCTGCAAAATCACCCTCGGTTTTTACCAATCTCTCGGTATTCCCGGTTGGGCATTGCTGCAAGAAATTTTAACAATTATTCCCCCTCACCTGCCAGTAATTTTAGATGCCAAACACTGCGATTTAAATACCAGCACAGTCTTTGCCAAAATTGTATTTCAAGACTGGCGAGTTGACGCTATTACTTTAAGTCCCTATGCCGGATTCGACCAAGTAGCGCCTTTTTTGTTATACGCCGGAAAAACTGTTTTTGTACTCTGTGCCACCGCCAACCCGTCAGCGGCGGCTGTGCAAGAATACCCGACGCCAAACAACCCTTTTTACTTGCAATTAGTCCGACTCTCTCAAACTTGGGGAACTCCCGAAAAACTAGGTTTAGAAGTAGGAGTAATGCCGGATATGTTAGCGCGTATCCGCAAAGAAGCTCCTGAACGCCTAATTTTAGTTGAAGGAGACATCGCCGAAGAAAATGACCTCACAGAAGAAAACGACCTCGCACAACTGCTGGCGGCTGGTTTAAGCAAGAATGGTGAAGATTTATTGCTGCCAGTCCCCCCAAGTTTATTAGCGGGTAAAGAGCCGCGCCGAGAAATTGAGAAATTGCGGGATAGTATTAATAAACAGAGGCTGCGCGCGATCGAAGGTAGTCCCACTTGCGAACTGTGGCTGCCCGATGTTTGCTTTTTGCAACCGGAACCTCACCGCGATTTAATCTTGCAACTTTATGACATCGGCTGCGTAGTTTTTGGCGACCACGTACAAGCATCGGGAGCCGTATTTCCATATTACATCGACTTGCGGAAAATTATCTCAATTCCGCAGATTTTCCATCAAATTGTCAGCGCTTATGCAGACATTCTCAAGGATTTAAAATTCGATCGCATTGCCGGAATTCCCTACGGTTCTTTACCCACAGCAACGGGTTTAGCATTGCGGATGGAACGCCCGATGATTTTCCCGCGCAAGGAAGTCAAAACTTACGGTGCCGGCAAGTTAATTGAGGGGCATTTTCAGGCAGGAGAAACGATTGTCGTAGTCGATGATATTTTGATTAGTGGCAAAAGCGTGATGGAAGGCGCGGCTAAGCTAAAATCGGCTGGCTTGAATGTGGAAGATATCGTGGTATTAATCGACCACGAACAGGGAGTCAAAGATAAGATGCAGGCCAACGGTTATCGCGCCCATTCTGTGTTGGCGCTTTCGGAAATAGCTGAAATTTTGTATCGAGCAAATCGCATTGATACCGAGCAATTCCATCTTTTGACAGCGGAACATTAAACCCCAATTCCTGTAGGGCCGGGTTTTACCAACCATAATCGCCAAAAATTAATAATCTGATCAGGGAGTATCTCATATTTGTAAAAACACTTCTTCTGGCTCCTTCCTTCTGACTCTTTCCCCGCAGCAAGAGAGCCTCAAAACTCCAATTTCTAGCTTGGTTACAAAAGTGAGATGCTCCCTCCGATCAACCCGCCCCCACTCAATGTACGTTTTTTCCCTCGACGAAAAAAGGCGTTGTATCTCAAAGCGACTCGCTGTGCGATTATTGGGTCATGGAAAGGTCAAAATACAGGTGATTGGTGCAATGATATCGGAAGTTGCTGCATTTGGCTTTTGGGATTTTAAAATCCCAAAAGTTTTTCGACCCCAATTATTTGAACGCTACCCCTTGACAGGTCAAGACAGTATCTACGATTTTATGTTTATCTGCAATTAAACATAAAAAAAATCCCCCAAACGGGGGATTTCCTTCAAGGCTATTACAAAGCCTTAGTCTCCGGCATCAGACACTTATCAGAATCGCAGCCCGCCGGCCCCGAATCCATCATTTCACCCAAGTCATAGCGACTCAAAGCCTCGTGAAAAACATCAATTTCGCGGCGCGCTAAAGTCTCTGCCACCATCTTGGTGTAAATTTCCTTGCTCACCGGTTCAAAGGGCAGACGGGGGAAAGTTTCAAGAGCATCAAACCGAGCCAAAAGCGCTGCGGAAATGTAGCCTTCATCATCGCGAATCGCTTCGTAAATCCGAGTACCCAAACTTTCAACTTCGTTTTCGCGCAGTTCAATCGTGGCCGAAGTGTTATGTCTGACATAGAACTTTTGCACCTGCATATAAAAGTCCATTTGTGCCGCCGCTGAGAATTTGTTAATGTCAATTTCATCAGCACCGGGTAAATCAGCCCAACTTACCGCAACAGGTATTTCTACCAGCCATTCTGTACAGCGTTCATCGAAGGGATTGTTCAGCAAATTGCCGTTTTCATCTTTGTCAGATTGAGACGGAATCACGTTGTATCCGTAGTCGATGCAGGCGAGGGCTACGGGGTCGTTTTTGCCGAAAGTGATTCGGCGAATAAAACGCTGGGCTTTCGGCGGATGCCAGCCGGGTGAAGCACCTGTCAGCAGAGATTTAGTACCGGATGGTTGAACGGTTGTGCAGCGATTTGGGCGTTTTAAGGAATGGCGATCGCAATAATCCCATACTACCCGATTCACAATCTCCCGCCAACCACTCAAATACTCTTCTTCCCGCTGTTTAAAAGCGATTCCTTGCGGAGTTTGCGGGCGGCCTTCCACCCACCAGCGCAGCCACTCAACGCCAAAAGCGTGAACGAAGAAATCGAACAATCCCGTGAAAGATACGCCGACAATCGGGTCTAGTTCGCGGCTGTATTGATAGCGGGGTTCAAGAAATTTGTGATTGAGAAGTACCGCCACAGATAGAGCCGCAGCCCTGAAAGCTTCCTCCTGTTCTTTGAAGTTGTAAGGGTCAATTTGATTAAGGTGAACCTCAGAAAGATTGCAGTGGAAGTTAGAGCCGATGATTTCCATTTTTGTTACCCTAAAGGCTTTTTATCCTTTAGTTCTACAGATTCCATTTTACCTGTAGCTCGGCGTACTTTTTCATTTACTGTAGTTGTAAATGCCCCGCACTCTTGCCAGGATTATATTCTTCAATTAAGAAGGTTCACCCGGTACGCTCTACGGTGGTAAAGGATTTTTAATTCCCCTACTTACCTCGGAGTTAACATCTCAGTCTTCTCCGATTTTGCGAGGTTTTTTACGTGAGGCAAAATTACTTACCACACGGGTTTAAGCCCATACGGACTAACCGATGCTCTAATTCTTCCGCAGTCATATTAGGATAGCGTTCCTGCAACCAATCTTTAGCTTTTCCTTCGTCGTAAGCTTTCAAAAACTCAAGTTTAAGACTCGGTGTTGAAAGTAAATCAACGTTAGATCGAGCTACAGCTTCCCCGGCCCATTGAATCGCACCTTCGCCGCTATAATACTGTTTGCGGACAGCATCAATACATTCTTCTAGTGTAGGTTTGGTATGGAAAACTCGCGTATGGTTTGCCATCCGAAGGGCATCGCGTTCTGGATCTATTCTCCAGTTGCCGTTATCATCTTGCTGCCACAAATTATTTTTAGCATTTGCCCCTAGTTCGTCATCGAAAGAAAACTGACGAATTCCCGCGCTGCGCCTAATGTTGCCGGCGACGATCGTGACCGCCGCTTCATCAATCAACACGCAGCATTCAACTGAATTTAACTGCCGCCCTAAAGCTTTATTCAAAATTGCGGCGCAGCGCTGATAAAGGTCGGGCAATTTCACCGGATTTGCTACTCCGCCAAAACCTTTTAAAGGTTCTCCCACCGGGCGAACGTCGCTCAAATCGATAAAAACTTGAACTTCTCCTGCAAATCTTTCATCTGTGGATAATTCCAGCAAACTTTGATAGGAGTTTACCCAACCTTGGCGAGAATCTCCGACATAAATAGTTGCGGTTTTTTCTGCTATTTTTACTTCTGTTTCTTGACGGCGCGACTGGGCGGGTGTAAAGCCGATTTCGCCTTGCATGGTTAGGGTTAAACGGTTGCGGATCGGCGGCAGTTGGTTGATATATTGTGGTTCCAAGACTGCCCCGGTGCCGCAGCCCATCATTGCCAAATCCATTAACAAACCAAAGGAACGCCAGTCGAGAATATTTGTTGAGGAGCAATTATATGCGCCGGAAAAATTCTCTGGTTGCTCGATCCATTTGCTGCCACCTACCCACAGCCAGCGGCCTGAAGCGAGGGTTTTGAGCTGGTTTTGCATCCGGTGCAGCAGTTGTGTTTCTTCGGGGGTGAGGTTTCCCAGCTTTTGCAGCCCCTTGACTGTTCGATCGCACACTTCGGCCCAAGTCTCCCTTCCCGTCTCGGTACGGCGGCTGTAAGTCCTAAAAAATACTGGATTGGCTGCGGGTGCTGTTTCGGGGAAATCGGACAGGTTGCGTTTGTCGCTAGCACTCGATCGCTCTAATTCTCGAACCATAGGTTGTGTACTGACGTGTCGGAATAAATCAACAGACTACGAATATACAACAGGATTCAGATTTAGGGTAAAAGGTTAATATATTTGACAATTTGCACTAGATATGGGGCACAGAACTGTACAAGCTCGATCGGGCGATCGGCTCAAAACTTGACAAAAAAACCCGATTTCTTCCTGAAACCGGGTGAATAGCAAATCTTGTCAATTGTCAATCCTTTGTCAATAAAAACTCAATATTGGGTAACAGCGGGTCTTGAACAACCCCTACACCGTTAAAGCCCCAACGTTCAAGCAGCTTTTTAACCTGAGAACCGGAAATCGATTCTACTCCGAATCGATCGGCAACCTCAGCAGCGTGGGCGTTGAGATAACTCAAAGCGTCATAGTCTTCGCGAAACATCAGCAGGTAACTCACCGCCGAATCTGGATTGGGACAAGCGCTGATATATTTGCCGTCAGCACGAGAACGTAGCAAGTAAAAAACTTGAGATAACATCTTATCTTGGTTGTCAAAATAATAGATTAACTCAAATTGGGCATTGGGAATCGGGAATCGGGAATCGGGAATTGGGCATTGGTAAATTAAAAAAGTTTAATTATTTTTCTTCCTTCTTCCTTCTTCCTTCTTCCTTCTTCCTTCTTCCTTCCCCTATTTAAATCAAAGTTAGCGCTAAACCTTTAATCCCTCGCCCGTCACCAATTTGACCAACAATCGAAGCTTGACCGGTCGTCAAATTGATATTGTATAGACTGGAAACTCCGCCAACTTCGATCGCAGCCAAAGCCGTCTCGTTACCGCCAACACTCCTGACATCAAAGCCGAGAACAGTACCAGCATCAATTCCCAAAGATCCGATCGTATTCAACACGCCATTATTCGGCGGATCTTGTCGCACCAAAACGTCTAAATTGGTGTCAATTGCAAACAGTGTCGTCGAAGCTGCCCCTGCAAAGTTATTCACATACGCAGCCGCCGCAGCCGCGCCGGGATTGCCAAAATTGCGATCGCCCGCAGCATAAGCCAAATTCCCGTCGAGTTGAACTCCCCCCGTCAACGTGTCAACATCGACAAGTGCCCCCGTATCCGGGTTGAGGCGGGCGTTTTGACCGGCTTGATTGACAAACCGAATTCGATCGACCGTCGGATTGAAATCAAAACCCGCAGCCCCCGGAGTTAGAGGAACAGCAAACTGCCCGCTACCGACTGCACTTGCTTGCCCAGTAACGGGATTAATCGCGTACAAGCGATTGCTAGAACCCACACCGTATAACACACCGTTAGCGGGGCGAAAATCAATTCCCAGCAAACTTTCTCCCGGCTGCAACCCTGTAACTGCTGCGTCACTGAGAATCGCCCGCGGTGCCGCCTCGTTAAAACCGACAATTGTTTCAGCGCCATTTCTGACAGTTAAGGCGTAAGCTGTAGGCAAAGGCAAAGCCAAACCGTTAATCTGTCTCCCGTCGGCAATTTGACCGACAAAGGAAGCTTGACCGCTACTTAAATTGATATTGTACAAGCCGGAAATGCCACCAACTTCCAGCGCCGCCACTGCCACCTCGCGGCCGCCAATACTCCTGACATCAAAGCCGAGAATGCTAGTAGCATCAACTCCCAAAGATCCGATCGTATTCAACACTCCATTATTCGGCGGATCTTGTCGCACCAAAACGTCTGAATTGCTGTCAATTACAAACAGCGTTGTCGAAGTTGCGCCCGCAAAGTTATTCGTGTACGCAGCAGCCGCAGCCGCTGGATTTGACCCAAAATTGCGATCGCCCGCCCGGTAAGCTAAACTCCCGTCGAGTTGAATTCCCCCCGCCACCGTGTCAAAATCGACAATTGCCCCGTTATCCGGGTTGAGGCGGGCGTTTTGATCGGCTTCATTGACAAACCGAATTCGATCGACTGTCGGATTGAAATCAAAACCCGCAGCCCCCGGAGTTAGAGGAACAGCAAACTCCCCGTTACCGACTGGACTTGCTTCCCCAGTCATCGGATTGACAGTATACAAGCGATTGCTAGAACCCACACCGTATAGCACACCGTTAGCCGGCCGATAATCAATTCCCAGCAAACTTTCTCCCGCTTGCAATCCAGTTACGGGCAAATCTGAGATCACACTTCCCGGATTGGAAAGACTAAAACCGACAATCCGATTAGCAGGAGTTAAAGCATAAGCCGTTGTCCGCGCTGGAGGCGGGGGGTTTGGAACAACGCTGCTAATATTATTAGTGAAACTTGCCTGGTTAATCGCACTTTGTCTCACCCCTCTGAGAGTAGCGAGAAATTCTCCAGTCACTCGGTCTTGAATAACAGTATCGTTTCCAGCTTCCTGAATATTCAAGTCGCTAAAACTAAGACCTCCCGCCAAACCGATTAAATCTGTACCGGGTGCAAAATCGGCGATCGCGTCGGCATTTGCCAAACTAACACCGCCGCTGGTACGACCCGGATCTGCCTCAGCGTAGCGCCTCAAAACAAAGAGGTCTGCCCCGTCTCCGCCTATCAGGACATCAGTATCTCGATCGCCCGACAAAACATCATTGCCGGAGTTTCCCGATATGGAATCGCTGCCTTTTCCGCCCACTAAAAAGTCGTTACCTTCGCCGCCGTTAATAATGTCGTTATCTAAATCTCCAAAAAGCGAATCTTGACCAGAATTGCCCTCTATTAAATCGCTTTGCTTACCTCCATAAATGCTGTCATTACCAGAGTTTCCGGCAATGGTGTCATTGCCCATCAAACCAAAAATCAGGTCATTTTCTGGAGTTCCTGCGAGCAAGTCTGCTTGGGCGGTGCCTCTAATTTCTGCCATCCTCTAATCACCCTCTAAATTTGATACTTCTGTTGCCTAACGGCGGTGGTATTCTCAGTCAAAATATCACAAATTCGCACTTTTAGGATAGTTTTTCTGATTTTCGGCTGTAGGGGTCGGTTGCAATAAAAGTATTACAGGCAGGTCAAATGATACATAAACCCGCCTCCCGATTCAAATCAATCCACTCCTAAAGACAGATCAGTTAGCCGTATTTTATAGTTGGCTGTGTAGCCAAGGGCGATCGCAGCTCAACTGCAAACAGGCAAGCTGAAGTTTTTAGCGGTGCGAACCTATGAAATTTTGTACTGCGTTCATTAGTAATATACGCTGACTCTATAATTTTGGATCTGTACAGTTAGAAATTATTTTTCAACTTTAATCTTAAAGCCTGCGAAGGTGAGCTTTGTGTGTAGCGGCGACAACTATCGAGCGGTAGAAAGTGGATTATAAATGCGGAATTTGCATAATAAGTTAGTTGAACAGTCGTTTTCAGACGACTTAAGCTTTCAGGCAGGGGTTTAAATCCCTGCCTGAATCGGAGTTTCACGTTTGAGATCTTCCCCTGCTTTTTCAAGCTTTCAGCAGTGCTTTAGAAGCTGATTGCCCAGCGAGTCTCAGTTGCGATCGCAATTTGAGATTCAACAACACCAATACAGTCCACTGACTGAGTATGGATAGCAAAATGGTATTTCCTGACGTGGCTGTCAGAAACGGCGAAAACCAAATGCCAAAGGTTGAAGACAACCACAAAAAAGGAGCTTTTTCTGGGGTAAGCAAGAGCATAGATAAGATCACAGGTGGCAACAAGATAGCGCCACCCACTGTGCGGGCGGCCCAAATTTCCTGATTTCTGGTTTTGGTAAATAGGAATAGTTGGGCGATAGCTGCATAAATTAGGATGAGATTCATGCAGAGAATTACGCCCCAAAATCCGTTTGTCTCAAATTTTTCCAACAGCGTCCAAGGTGTTAAAATTATGACTGAAATCAGCAAATTGATGGCGATCGCAACTACAGCCGGACTTTTATCGCTCCAAATTAAATCGAGTAATGGGTAGCGCCGCCACAACTTTTGACTGCTGGGAACGATTTGTTGACGATACCTCGCCCAATCGTACAATGATTGTCTGTCAGATGTTAAAGCTGCAATTAAAGCTAAGAACATCAGCAAATTCAAGATAAGTAAACAGATGAGATTAGCGTTTTCTGGGGCGTCTGATTGGAGTGCAAACCCTAAAAATATTACCTGACAGCAGATAACTAGCAAATAACTTTGCCGCTTGCTCAACACTGTAGCACTGGGATTTGGAAAACGGCGCTGCCATCCCTGCCACATCCAGTAGGTTCCTGTACCACAAACCAAGAGAGACAAAGCAAGGCCACTGGCAATATTTGTATCGACTGGCCAGTAAAACCATTGCAAATTATCTAAATTTACAGCGACAAAAGGGAAATGATAATATTCAGGAAGAACTCCAAAAATCAGATATTTCAGGAGAGCAATGGGAGACAAAAATGTTAGCAAATCCCAAGCAGTGTGCGTGAACGGGAGTATCGCAGAAATCCACAACAAAACAAAAACCGGAATGGTAGCTAACGCAGGTTGCAATCCTCCCAACCAACTCGTTGTCAATCCAAATAGCATCGCAGCGCTGTAAAATAAAGCACAACTAGCTGCAACCGCTGCATAGAAACATAAAATTCCATCCAGGGGTATGTGAGCAGCTAATCCAGCGTACAAGTGCAGCGGTACTGCCAGAATTGCTGCTACATAAAGGAGAATTGGGACGCCCAGAATTTTGCCCATAAAAATTGTTTTGGCAGACTGGGGACTGAGGCGAATAAAGTTGAGCGTGCCGCGGCGTTCTTCCTTGTATAAGTCGCTGACAAGCATATAAGTCCCTGCGAGTAAGAGGGCTAACACGCTAAATATGCTCAGCCAAATGAATATCTCTCCCCACCACTTCGGCCAGTTAATGACTAAGTTGCCCAAGGCATCTGTGACGCACTTTGAGTGATAGCTATGACAAAATTCGTAATAGATGGGGTCAGTATGATTCCAATTAGGAGGGGTAACGGGTATCTGGGCGCTGTAATACATGAATAGCAGCAGTTGACCGCTTAGGGAAAAAGCCGAGGCGATCGCCATATTGCCAGTATTCAAGCGGCCTTTGATTTCTCGAAATAACTGGGGATTCCAGTTGCCTATTTTGTCTAGTAAGTGGAGTGTCATGGTTGATTAATTATTGGTGATTTGATTGGTAATTCTCTCTTTTTTCTTCCTCTGTGTCCTCTGTGTTCTCTGCGGTGAAATAATTCCGATCCCACCGTAAAAAATATAACTCAGTTATAACTCACTGTTGAATTATTTTCAATAACGGGCAAGATGCCCGTTCCACAAAGAATTAATTTGATTCTGGAAACGACTAAATTAGGATGCTTGCTGGTGTCCCATCTTCAGAAAAATGGTTTCTAAATCTTCTTGAGTGCAGTGGAATTCTGTTAGGGGAATGTTGGCCGCGACGAGTTCGCGTAATAAATTTGCCGCATCTTCCGGGCTTCCTGAAAAATCAACGCATACCTGTTGAGTTTCCGGGATTATTGCCCAATTTTCCACCCAAGGAAAGTTTTTTAATGCGGATGTTAGCGCTTCTAATTTATTTCCTAAAACCGACATGAAAATTTGCTGGCGGCTGAGGCGTTTGTAAAGTTCTTGTAACGGTGCGCTTTCGACCAGATATCCGAGTTCCATGATACCCACCCAGCTACAAAGTTCGGCTAAGTCGCTGAGGACGTGAGATGATATGACTACGGTCATCCCGGCTTCTTGCAAAGCTTTGATAATTTCGCGAAACTGCATTCGGGCGATCGGATCTAAGCCAGAAACTGGTTCGTCTAACAACAGCAACAGCGGTTCGTGGATAATAGTTCTCGCCAAACTCAGGCGCTGTTTCATCCCCCGCGAAAGGGTGGAAATTAAGCTGTTGCGTTTGTTGGTTAGTTGTACGAGTTCTAAAACAAAGTTGATTCGCTCTCGGCGGCGCGGTTGCTGGAGGTTGTAGAGTCGGGCAAAATAGTCTAAATAATCCCAAACAGTCAAGTCGTCGTAGAGGGGAAAGTCGTCGGGAAGAAAGCCGATGCGCTGTTTGAGAATCGGGTGCGATCGATCGCACAATAACCTATCGCCGTTGATGTAAATTTCCCCTGTAGTCGGTTCCTCAGCCGCCGCCAACATCCGCAGCAAAGTAGTTTTGCCGGCACCGTTGGGGCCGATCAGTCCACATACTTCGCCTGCTGCTACTTGCAAATCGATGTCATTGACTGCTATATGGCGATCGAATTGTTTCGTCAGCCCGCGAGTTTCTATTGCTAGTTGTTTTGCCATGTTTGGAGGGTGAGAGAAATTTGATGCGGTGCATTTCTAGGAATAATAGAAGTTAGATCGAGTCCGATTGATTTGAGGGGATTATTCGTGGGGGAGGGCGGGTTTATTTAACCTGTCTGCAAACTTTAAGCCTACTGGCGAACCCGCCCCTACAGCTAATAAAGAATGCTGCAATATCTCAGATAGATCCGATCCGTTATTACAAACGCCATGTCTTGTAGGGGCAGGTTCACCGACAATAATTGCCGAAAACCGACAATCTCATAAACCTGCCCCCGCCCGACGACAAATCGCTAATCTACCGGACAGGATATTACGAATCAACACCAAAGAAACCGGGTTTTTGTCATTTTTACGGGCTATAACGCGTCTTCTCACAAAAAACCCGGTTTCTGGCCACCCGTGCGTAAATCCCGATCGAAATAGATGCCTACAGCTAGCCTAGCTCGTTCTTGCAGGAATTGTCATCTCGTTGCTGAAATTAAAACAAGGACATTCTCGATCGCTGAAATTCTTGCTAGTATTAAGTCTTCCTTCTTCCCGATCGCTGATTCGGTATGACATCTGATACGCGCACCCTTTAATCCGTGTATCCGTGTTAATCCGTGTAGTGCCTTCCTTCTTCCTTCTGCTATATCAAGTCTGCACGGAAAATTCCTCTGGATCGATATCCCAATTTGCCCAGCGAATTGCCTCCCTAGCAGATGTCAGGTTAGGCGGCACTCTCAAAGCGTGAATGAATCCCGTACTCGGACAAGTCATTTTTAACAAACAAATCGGCTCGACATCGGCATTATCTATTTTTAATAGTGCATATTCCTGCCAACTATCTATTTGTTCTGCTGACAACTCTTGACAAATGCGATCGTAACCAATTCCTTCAATTAACACTCGCCGAAGTTCGGCATTCTCTTCTGTTAAAAGCCATTGTGATTGCCATTGATTTGGGTGGACTTTGCCGTATTCTTCAGGCAATCTGACGCCGTGATAATAGTAAAAATTCCATCCATCCGCAAACTCAATGGCAGGTTCTCCTTCCGCGTGCAAGCGGTTTTGACTGTCAAAGCGAAGATGGCGGGGGCGATCGCACACCGCGCAAATCTTTTCAAAGGGAAATATAAAACCGCAATGCTCGAAAAGCAGTTTTTGGGAGCGAAGTATTTCTTGTGCCTTTTGGGAGAGATTGACGCTTAATGAAGAGATATACCATTCAGTCAAATAGATTTTTTTAACCAAAGTCGTGGGGGTTTCAGGGGATTGGAGGCCGAACAAATAATCGGGAAAAACATTCCCCTTCGTTTTTTCCGATCGCGCATAGCTGCCAACCAATTCGTACATCAGCCACCTCATTGTGCTGTCTGCTTCGGACTCGATCGTCATGTGAGCGAGCTCAGACTCCCACAGGCCCGGACTTGTAAATTCTCTCACAATAATCGATGGGGAGATCCATTCCCACTCTAGCTTTTTCCCCAATCTATTCCTGTCCCATTCGTTTGACCAGTTTGGTGAATGGTCGCGTTTGGGCAAGTTGAAGATTTGGAGATAAGCGTCGCGGGGACTGCTGCAAATAATAACGGAGGGTTGTTCTAGCCCAATAGCGGCATAGGCAACTTTGATGGCTTCTGTAGCTTTTTGAGCATCAATTGGCTTAGTCGAGAGAGTAAGACGTTTCTCTGCGAGTTCGCCTAACACGCACAGAGCGGTAATTTGATTGTACCAGAGCTCCAGTGTTGTCAGATTGGTGAGCGATCGCAAGGCGCTGATGTCGGTAATTTGATTGTTTTCGAGCTCCAGTGTTGTCAGATTGGTGAGCGATCGCAAGGCGCTGATGTCGGTAATTTGATTGTTTTCGAGCTCCAGTGTTGTCAGATTGGTGAGCGATCGCAAGGCACTGATGTCGGTAATTTGATTGTTTTCGAGATTCAGTGCTGTCAGATTGGTGAGCGATCGCAAGGCGCTGATGTCGGTAATTTGATTCTCGCTGAGATTCAGTGCTATCAGATTGGTGAGCGATCGCAAGGCGCTGAGGTCGGTAATTTGATGATTGTTTTCGAGATTCAGTGCTGTCAGATTGGTGAGCGATCGCAAGGCGCTGAGGTCGCTAATTTGATTGTAGCTGAGATCCAGTTCTGTCAGATTGGTGAGCGAGCCGAGAAAGCTGATGTCGCTAATTTGATTGCTTTGGAGATTCAGTGTTGTCAAATTGGTGAGCGAGCCGAGGGATCTGATGTCGGTAATTTGATTGTCGTAGAGATCCAGTGTTGTCAGATTGGTGAGCGAGCCGAGGAAGCTGATGTCGGTAATTTGAGTGTCCCAGATATGGAGTGTTGTCAGATTGGTGAGCGAGCCGAGGAAGCTGATGTCGGTAATTTCATTGCAATAGAGACGCAGTGTTGTCAGATTGGTGAGCGAGCCGAGGAAGCTGATGTCGCTAATTTGATTGTCCCAGAGACGCAGTGTTGTCAGATTCGTGAGCGAGCCGAGGAAGCTGATGTCGCTAATTTGATTGAGGCTGAGATTTAGTGTTGTCAGATTGGTGAGCGAGCTGAGAGAGCTGATGTCGCTAATTTGATTGTGGTAGAGATTGAGTGTTGTCAGATTGGTGAGCAAGCCGAGAGAGCTGATGTCGCTAATTCCAGTGCTTTCGAGATTCAGTGTTGTCAGATTGGTGAGCGAGCCGAGAGAGCTGATGTCGCTAATTTGATTGTGGTAGAGATTGAGTGTTGTCAGATTGGTGAGCGAGGCGAGGAAGCTGATGTCGGTAATTCGATTGCCGCCGAGATTCAGTGTTGTCAGATTGGTGAGCGAGCCGAGAAAGCTGATGTCGCTAATTTGATTGCTGCTGAGATCCAGTTCTGTCATGCTTGAAAGTATCTGCTCCGCTGCTTGTGCGTCATCAGTGCCAGCCTTTTTTAACAACACTTTAACTGTGTGCCTTGCTCCTTCTGAAAGACTGTCAATATGCCTGCACCAGTCCGCAAAGCGGCTAAAACTCATTGGCTTGTTGGGTTGTTGTTCTGACATAAAACACTCCGAGATAGGTAATGGGGCATGGGGCATGGATAATGGGAATACTGTTGACTGTTGACTATTACAAATCGCCCTTGCGTACCTTCTGTTACTGAATTAAGTCTTCTATTTCAAATCTTCCAGCTTAATCCGAGGATCGACAGCTTTCAGGAGCAAATCTGCCAACAAATTCCCCACAATCAACATGGTCGCACCCATCATCAAACTAGCCATTACTAAATACAAATCTTGATTGTTCACCGCATCCAGAGTCAGCTTTCCCAAACCCGGCCAATTAAAGAAATATTCGGCAATAAACGCACCGCTCAACAAACTAGCAAACTCAAAACCCAATAGCGTAATCAACGGATTAACTGCATTCCGCAAAGCATGAATGTAAATTACTCGATCGTCCGGCAAACCTTTCGCCCGTGCTGTTCGGATATAATCTTGACGCAGCACGTCCAACAATTGCCCGCGCATCAATCTTTGCAAACCAGCAAAACCAGTAAGGCTGAGGGCGACTGTTGGCAAAATTAAATGCCAGCCGTAATCGAGGATTTGACCCCACCAAGGTAAGTCTGCGTGGTCGATACTTGTCATTCCTCCGACGGGAAACAGAGGCGAAGTATTCTGAGCAAAAAATAGCAGCAGCAACGCTGTGATAAAGCTGGGAAATCCTTGTCCGGTGTAGCTGACTACTTGCAAAACTCGATCGACTGTGCGGTTTTGATTGACGGCGGCGACAATTCCCAAAGGAATCGCGATCGCCCAAGTTACAATCAAAGATGCGATCGCCATTAATAACGTCGCCGGTACCCGTTCCCACAGCAGCGAAGCTACGGATCGCTGATACACAAAACTCGTGCCAAAATTCCCCCGCGTCACAATTTGTTGCAGCCACAGCCAATACTGCACAATAGCTGGTTTATCTAAGCCGAACTGCTGTTCGAGTTGCTTGAGTGTCTCCGGCGAAATCTTGGGATTTTGGCTCAAAGTATCCAAGTAATTTCCCGGTGCTAGCTCAATAATTGCAAAACAAAGCATTGATGCCAAAAATAGGGTTAAAAGTGCCTGCAACAGTCGCTTGAAAACATAAGTAAATGTTTCCCCAGCAAACAGAGAACTCAATAATTGCCAATTTCGATTAGATTTAATAGAAGTCATACTGTTTTAGATTTTAGATTTTAGATTTTAGATTTTAGATTGGAAGAATTGTGAATGATATTAATGCCGGTTGCATCGGAATGATGTAACCACAGAGAACGCAGAGATCGCAGAGAAAGAGAAGAGAGAGATGAATAATTCCGATGCAAAGCTCAAGAATATTATTTGTCAGCAGTCAACAGTCAACAGTCAACAGTCAACAGTCAACTGCCAACTGTCAACTGCCAACAGTTAACTAACTAATATTCAACTAGCGTGACGATCGGCACATCCGGCAATTTCTGCCTGCCGCCCAAAGCCTGCAATTCAATGATAAAAGCAAAACCCACAAGCTCGCAGCCAGCTTGCTCCAACAATTTAGCCGTCGCCGCCGCCGTTCCGCCAGTGGCGATTAAATCGTCCACAATCAGCACCCGGCTGCCGGATGTCATCGCATCTTGGTGCATCTCCAGTCGATCGACACCGTATTCCAATTCGTACTCAGCAAAATGAACCGTACCTGGTAGTTTCCCTGGTTTGCGGACAGGAATAAAGCCTATCCCCATTTTATAAGCCAAAGGCGCGCCAAAGATGAAGCCCCGCGATTCCATGCCCACCACATAGTCAGCAGACACTGCAGAGCATTTTTCCGCTAAGCTGTCAATGGTGTAGCTCAGCCCTTGCGGGTCGCGCAGCAAAGTTGTAATGTCTCGAAACATAATTCCCGGCTTGGGGAAATCAGGAATGTCGCGAATTAGAGATTTGAGATCCATAAGCTTGCAGATCGGCATTGAGGGTAACGAGGCATCAAAAATGGTACAATAATAACGTCAAAAAATAAAAAATAAAAATTAAAAATTAAAACTAAGAGCTTCTTTAATTTTTATTCTTTAATTGCTTAATCCTTTACGTACTATGTAAACAAATGTCATAATTCCCTAACAACAGGGTTGAATATCACGATTTGTCACCCTATGATCTAAAGTCAAAAATCTAATATCTAAAATCCAATGATTAAGTTGGCAGCACGAGTGGGCGAGGTTTCTCCTTCCATAACCTTGGCGATCGCCGCTAAGGCTAAAGCCATGAAGGCCGAAGGGATTGATGTCTGTAGTTTGAGTACGGGAGAACCGGACTTTGATACCCCCGAACACATTAAAGCAGCGGCAAAACAAGCTCTAGACGCGGGGAAGACTAAGTACGGCCCTGTGACTGGGGAACCGCAGTTAAAAGCTGCGATCGCCCGCAAACTCCAATCCGACAACAATCTCAACTATCAACCGGAAAATATTATTGTCACCAACGGCGGCAAGCATTCCCTCTACAATCTGATGATGGCTCTGATCGAGCCTGGAGAGGAAGTAATTATTCCGGCTCCCTACTGGCTAAGCTACCCTGAAATGGTGAAACTCGCTAGTGGCAAGCCAGTAATTGTACGGACTGATGCTTCTACAGGATATAAAATTACACCGGAACAACTGAGTGAAGCGATTACTCCCAAAACCAAGTTATTTGTACTGAATTCGCCTTCTAACCCGACGGGAATGGTGTATACTCGGGCCGAAATCAAAGCCTTGGCCGAGGTGATAGTCGATCGAGATATTTTAGTCGTTGCTGACGAGATTTACGAAAAAATTATATATGACGACGCCCAACACGTCAGCATCGGTTCCCTGGGCAAAGAAATCTTCGATCGCACCCTGATCAGCAGCGGTTTTGCCAAAGCTTACTCGATGACAGGCTGGCGAATCGGTTATTTGGCCGGGCCGATCGAATTAATCAAAGCCACCAGCACCATTCAAGGTCACAGTACCTCAAACGTGTGTACCTTTGCACAGTACGGTGCGATCGCAGCTTTGGAAAGCAGTCAAGAGTCTGTCGAAACAATGCGTCTAGCTTTTGCCGAAAGGCGTCAGGTAATATTTGAATTACTCGATGCTGTCCCTGGAATTAGCTGTATTAAACCAGACGGTGCTTTTTATATGTTTGTCAACATCAGCAAGACTGGAATGAATTCTTTGGAATTTTGCGACGCTTTCTTAGAACAGCAGCAAGTAGCAGTTATTCCGGGGATTGCGTTTGGTGCAGACGACCACATTCGCTTGTCTTACGCCACCGATTTAGGCACAATTAAAAAAGCCGTAGAAAGGCTCGATAAATTTGTCCGCAGCATCTAAAAATTAGTTAGTAGTCTGTTGACTGTTGACTGTTGACTGTTAACGGTTCACTGTTAACTGTTAACGGTTGACTGTTAACTGTTAACTGTTCACAACCAACAACTGACAACTGACAACTGACAACCAACAACTGACAACTGACAACCAACAACTGACTAATAACTAAAGTTGTTTAGTCATAATCTCTTTGAGCAAATCCAGCCCCTTCTTAACTCGCCGAGAAACAGTCACCGCACTGATACCCAAGCGTTCAGCCGTTTCCTTCTGCGTCAAATCGTAGAGAAAAACAAACTCTAATATCTCGCGAGTCCGTTGTTCCAACATAGCCAAAGCTTGCTGTACGCGAATTTGATCCTCTTGCGCCAACTGAAAACTCCGATACTTGCTATCGGGGACCAATTCTCCCAGACAAGTCGCCCCCTCATCTTCATCTTGCATCGGCGCGTCCAAACTCAGAGGCGATCTGTTGAGATGGGCCAACTTAATTTCTTGCCATTCTTGTACAGAAACCTCAAGGACTGCTGCTACTTCAGCATCCGTAGGTTTGCGGTTTAACTGCACCTGCAAATCCTTGATCGCTGCTACTGATTTGCGTTCCAGGGATTGCCAGTGGCGGGGAAATCGCACAGAAGGGCTTTTGTCCCGCAAGTAGTGTTGAATTTCGCCCCGAATGTAGGGAATTGCAAAGGAACTAAAAGCGTGCCCCTTCGCGATATCAAACCGCTCGATCGCCCTGATCAACCCAATACACCCGACTTGCAGCAAATCGTCGTAGCTTTCACCGCACTGGTTGATCCAGTGGTAAACTTCTTTTCTCACCAGCCCAATATTCAGTTTAACTAACTGATTGCGGGTTTTATTCGATCCAGAAAGTTGGTACTCGCGCAACAATTGCAAATTTTCGCTTTTTAGGTCGTTCGGCACTGTGGTAGACATGGTGACATAAGGGTTGGTAGAGCAGAGGACTGAGGTTGCTTTAGATCTAGCTTCTAATCTAGTCTAAAAAAATTCACTTTTAGGTAGTGTAATCCTAGCACTTAATAGGTGTGATAGCGGACACACCAGTTGAGTTTTCGGTACGTAAACGGATTTAGAGGGATGCTCCGAAGTTTTTCGGCATCAGGCAGACTTTTACCAGGTAGAAGGTCTTCGACCGAATCCCGAATTAAACCAGGATTTTTGAAATTTATATTATAAGCTGAAAGCGCTGTGAATACAAAACTTTAATTAATAAAAAATCCCAACTTTATAACTTGCGAATGACCACAATTTAATCATAAATTTAGTCATTAGTCAACAGTCCTAAGTTATGTTGCTCAAGACTGTTGGCTAATGAAGGGCGAGCAGGAGCTTTACGGCCAGAAACTGCTCAAGTTCGATCGATCCTGAAAGCCAATTTTATGAGACAGAAGGCTCAATGCGAGCGTAAAACAAACCCCGAATTTTCACGTCCAGAGCCGGTCTAGCTCCCAAATCAGTATCAGAAGGCTGCGTGCTCTCAAAAATCCCGCCAACTTCGCCAGTGGCGCTGTTGACTTTAGCAACTTGGAGAGAAATTTTGCCCGCCTTGGTGCGAGTGTCAGCTACCTTAACATTAGCCCGCACACGTTTGGAATTGTCAGTAGCCGGAAGCGCTACAGCATTGTCGTAGCCAGTCGATACCCCGCGAGCTTTAGGGTCTAAAAAGCCTGCGCTGCGGTAAGAAGGAACGTTAAACTCCCCTCGCAAATCGGTGGAAGTATTGATAGCAACCACTCCCGGTTCGGAACTTGCCACTAGCTGTTTAATGGTAAACAAGAAAGGTACTTGCTCTCCGCCCGGTAACTGAATCGTAATAGCTTGAAAATCCAAGCCGTCTTCTTCTGTGAAAGTCAGAGTTCCGTCAGTACCGACCTTGAGCGTACCTTGAACTTGGTCAATGCTCGACGTGAACCGTGTCAGCAATTTACCAGGCACAAATTCCGCTTCTTGGCGTTTGTTTGCTGGTTCTTCCTTGACAAAATAAGTTGTGGGCTGCAAACATAAACCAGTCAGTTTATAGGTGGCGCCCGCTTCGATGGGGATCGATCCCCGAGAAGTTTCTGCCAAGCTAGGGCAGTTATTAGCCAAGCCAGTACCTCTAATCTCGTCGTAGGTGAGCAACTCGGTAGTCGCCACCGTCGTGTCAGAAGCAGAAGAACAAGCAACCAGCGCACTCATGCAAAATGCTAAAAGTGCAACAATTAAAGCACGATATTTCATTGCAAACCTCAATATCCAACATCGGATTATATTAAGAAAAAGCCCTAGTTCGAGCAAAATATAATTGCCCGCCGGCAGGCTAGGCCAGCGCTTAGGGTAGCATTTAGATCCTGATCCCTCGCTTCACCGACACCGGCATTGACTCAAAAAATCAAGCTAGTGCGCCGTGAAAATAAGCATGAACTTATGATTTCTCAATCATGTTCGGATCGCAGCCCAATACACATGGTACGACGGGTTGTGCTCTTTTCCTGACTTGGACTGCAAATTAATATTGCTTAAGTCAACCTACTTAAGTTACTTTGCTTATGATGACCCCGAATGGCGATCGCGACTAGCTCGATTAGTCGGTTGACCAAAAGGCTGGGGACAAAGGCCTTGTAGATTTCAAAGGAAGCAGCGGTATGGACAACGGCAAAGATTTAGAGTCAGAAAAGTTGCAGTCTCAAATGCAATCAGTGACAGAGGCGATTCGGACTTTAGCCGAAAGTTGTCAGGGAGACAGTCTGCTGCTTTTGGCCCTGCTGCGGAGGCTGGAAGCTTCGCACCGGGAAATTCGGGACGGTTTGTTTCAAGCGTCTTTTCCCGACAACCGCCAAGCACTTTACAAACTGCTCAGGAATATTGAAGCCAATGGCGGCTGGCCTTACATCCACCGCATGAAACTTCGATCGCTCTTGGGGTACAGCCAACAATTATCTCCCCTAGAAGATTCTCCAGCCGAGTCGCCAGAAGACTCGGCCGAAACTCCCCAGGACGTTAAATAGTGATGAGTGATGAGTTTAGTGAGTTTTACATTAACTCATCACTCATCACTGAGCTGCGCGATCGCACCTAGAACCCGAAAGGTGTAGGAACAGGTGTAGGAAAAGGTATCAGGTTCGGCACCGCCGTCGGGAATATCGGCGTCTGGCCGGGCATTGGCAATAGTCCGGGGGTCGGCGCCGGGGGGATCGAACTAATTGATAGCAGAGGCGAATCAGGCACACTAACTGTCGGCGGAGTTGGAATCCTCGAAGCAGTCGGAGTCGGAGTCGGTGCTGCAGTCGGAGTCGGAGTCGGTGCTGCAGTCGGAGTCGGAGTCGGTGCTGCAGTCGGAGTCGGCGTCGGTGCTGCAGTCGGAGTCGGCGTCGGTGCTGCAGTCGGAGTCGGCGTCGGAGTCGGCGTCGCGGGTTCCGTGAGAGTCGGCGTCGCTTCTTCCGTGGGAGTTGGAGTCGGAGTCGGAGTCGGAGTCGGAGTCGGAGTCGGAGTCGGAGTCGGAGTCGGAGTCGGAGTCGGAGTTGGAGTTGGAGTTGGAGTTAGAGTTGGATCTGTAATTGTTGTTGTTGTTGTAGTTGTAGTTGTAGTAGTAGTTGTTGTTGGCCTGGGAGTAACCGTCCCAGTCACAGCGATAAAATCATTGGCATCGATCAGCGCCGCCGGAGTGTCTGTCAAAATTGCTAAAAGCTTGCCGTCGAGCGTAATTACTGTATCCCTGAGATTTGCACCGTTGCCTTGGCTAACTACAAGTTGACCGAAAGATAAATTGCTCGGCAGTCCAAAGAAATCCTCTGCCTCATTGTAATCAGTAATTAAAACCAAACTGCCAGGCCCGGCTCCCAATCCAAAAACATCGCTGCCGCTGCCGCCAGTCAGAGTATCCGAACCCTCGCCTCCGATTAAAGAATCATTACCCTCTGCCCCAAATAAATTGTCATTGCCGAAACCGCCCAAAATGGTATCGTCGCCGATACCTCCAGCCAAGGAGTCATCGCCAAAACCGCCGTCGATACCATCATTGCCTTTGCCACCAAACAGGAAGTCATTGCCTTCATCTCCCAGTACCGAGTCGTCGCCTTCATCGCCGCGAAGGGTATCGGAACCGCTGCCGCCAAAAACTGTATCGTCAGCCTTGCCACCGAATATCTGGTCATTACCAGCGTCTCCGAAGAGCGAATCGTTGTCGGCATTGCCGTACAAAGTGTCGTCGCCGTCGCCGGCGGTCAAATAATCGTTGCCGTCTCCGCCCAACATTTGATCCCTGCCGCTACCGCCGTTGAGAGAATCGTTCCCCGCATTCCCGTAGAGAAAGTCATCATCAGCATTGCCGAACACGGAATCGTCGCCGTCATTCCCTGTGAGGGTGTCGTTGCCAGTACCGCCAGCAATCACATCAAAGCCTGCGTTGCCAATAACTAAGTCGTCCCCGGCGTCTCCCAAAACGCTGTCTATCCCGTCGTTGCCTTCGAGAATGTCGTTGCCCAAACCGCCGCGAATCGAGTCGTCGCCGTTCCCGCCGGAAGCAAAATCGCGGCCTTGGTTGCCAATAAGTTCGTCATTTCCTTCACCGCCAATCAGCGAATCTGCTCCGTCACCTCCCAGAAGCTGGTCGTTGCCGCCGTCGCCCTCTAGGGTGTCATCTCCTCCCGCACCCAGGAGCGAATCATCGCCATCTAAGGCGCGAATTCGATCGCTCAGCGGAGTTCCTAGAATAAAGTCGTTGCTGTCTGTGCCGATCAGGTTTGCCATACGGGATACACCGCTCCTCAATAAAATAAATAGTTTGAAATTATGTTAATCGCCTTCGTGACAAGGGATTGCTGCTTGCCTAGGTTAGCATAATTGAGATTTTGGCAATCTGGCTCCCGTGGCGCGGCAAGTTTTGCCAGTGTCGGGAGTTGCCGTCAAATTGGTTTGTAGTGACGAATGCAAGTCCTCACTAGACATCTCCCATAATTGTTGTGGAACAGGCATCCTGCCTGTTCTTGACTATCTTTTTGCCAAATTTCTACTACAAACATCCATCGCCGATCGTCTACTAAAATTAATATTTTGATTAAGCTGCTACGCATCTAAATTGAATACCGAGACGGGCAGGATGCCCGTCCCACAATAATTGTAGAAAAATTGACTCTCAAATTAGATGCACAGCAGCTTAAAAACCAAATAACCGCATCCATATTGGAATAGTAAACAATAAACTAACGCAGCCCATCCCGATCGCAGTTACTGCTAATTCGCGATCGAGATTGAAAGCTTCGGCCAACAACGTAGTACCAAAAGCAGGAGGCATTGCCATTTGCAGCACTAGCACAAGTCGCGGGGCACCCGCGATCCCAAAAAATGTTAATCCCATGCCAATTACCAAGGGAATTAACAACATTTTAATCACGAGACAAGCCAAAACTTGTTTGAGGTTGTGCAAGGAATTCAACTTGCTCAACTGCATCCCGATCGTAATTAAAGATAAAGTAATTACAGTCCAAGCGCCTGTTGTTAACAATTCTGCGATTTGTGGCGACAGCGGCAAGCTGCGCGAGACAAATCCTAAACCAAAAGCCCACAGTGCCGGATTCTGAAAAATTGCCCGCAGGGGAGCTAACCAACTCTGACTTTGCACACTTTTACCGCAGTGAGAAGCAATAGCAACTCCCAGTATATTCATTCCCATGGTAGTGCCTAGCAAGTCATAAAACAACGCCCAGGCAAAGTGTTCCGAGCCTAATAAGGACAAGGTGACGGGAATGCCTAAAAAACCCGTATTACCCACCATCGTTGCCAATAAGAAGCTGCCTTGAGTGGGCAAACTCCAAGCGCTGGTGTACTCCGGGCTATTTTGGGGGCTCCGATTAAGAGTCTTAAAACGTTCCTCGCCGACAACAAAAGTTATCAAAATCCAAGCGAGTCCTCCACCTGCTAGAATTGCCGCCCAAGCTGTCAGCGGCGCAATCAAAATAGCGCCAGACAAATTGGCGCGACGGATAAAAGCAACAATGCTCAATGGGGTGCCAAAGAAGAAAAGAAACTTGGCTAAATATGTAGAATAGCTTCTCGGTAACAGGTGGCCGAGAAAAAATCCGAACGCCACCCATCCGATCAGATTTAGATAAAGTTTGAGCAGCGGATTTTCTAAATAAAGCATGATTGGCTAAATCTTTACTAAATATTTACGCAGATCCACTACTTTTGCCAAAACTACCCACCTTTACCCTACCGCCGCAGTTTTCCCTGGCACCGCGGCGCTAAATATAAATAGTTATTCACCCTCCCAGATAATTTTTCAGACAGGCCTTGACATCCACAGAAGCGCGTGTAATCATAAAGTTGAGGAATAAATCAACATAGGTGATAACTATGGCACGGCAAGCAAAACAATCATCTCAAGTTAAAAGTTCCAGCAGCCAAGCAGCCTCCAATACTCGCACCAAATTTACCCTCTACAATTTTGCCGGAAACGCAAAGGCCTTCTATCTAGTCGATCGCATTAATTTAGAAAGAACACCAGGCGATATCCCAGAAAAATCCGTCGCTCACAGCATCATCATCATCGACCGTTCCGGCTCAATGTATTATGACTTAGAACCGCTGAAAGAAACCCTAATTAAGCTTTTGACCTTAGACGAATACAACAATTACCAGCTAATTGTCAGCCTGATTTCCTATGCTGACAAGGGGGACGTAATTTGTCACTTCCAGCGAATTCCCATTCAAGAAGTGCTGAAGTTTGACTCTCAATACATCAAAGAAATTCAAAAAATCCACACGGCTGGCTGTACCTGCATATCGCAGTCGATGCAACTCGCTAAATCTCTGGTTAAAGCGGGAGAAATGACAGCGATCAATTTGCACACAGACGGCTATGCAAATGACCCCAGTGCGAATTCGGAAGCTGCAAAACTAGGGGAAATTTGCGAAGAACTCAAAGACATGGATGTGTTTGCCAACACGATATCCTATGCCTCTGCTGACTTCAAACTTCTCTCCAAAATCGCCAACACATTATCGGGGAATTGCATCCGCGCTGGCGAAGTCAAAATGGTTTATGATGCTCTTTACGACAGCACAAAACTGTTAGGCAGTTCCGTTGCACCGCCGTTGGAAGAACCGTTAATCAAGGAATACGATTATCAAGTTTTTGTTTCCAAAAGTGGGAAAAAAATTAACGGTTCATCGAGCACGCTGAAAATCTGCGGGCTGAAAGCAGACGATCGCGGACTGTTTTACAAATATCAGAAAGTCGCCAAAGATGAGTATGACAAAGTAGATGTTCCCGTTGCTCAAACTGATGAGTCGGTGTTGGCTTTTGCGAAAGCTAACCTCGCTGACGGCAATTTAAATACGGCTAAGTATGCGCTGGCGAGCACCTTCGACGCTACTTTGACGGAAAAACACGCGAAAGCTTTGACAAATGCCCAAATAGCGGAGTTTACGGAAGATTTGGAACAGGCTGTTTTTGCGCCTGATGTGTTGAAAAATCATGAAATTGGCGATCGGGTAAAAGTCAGCGACAAAATTTCTCTGCTAGAGTTAGTCAAGATATTGGAGGAAAACAGCAACAGCATTATTATCAACTTAAAACACTTGCAAGAAAACTATCAGCGAAAAGGTTTGAAGCGAATTGAAGGAAAGCGAGACGAAAACGGCAACCTTGTCAAGCCTTGGCTGAAAACAGAATTCTTAGATGGTGGCGAATACGTGCGAATGGGTTCATTTGCCATCAATCAAAATACCGCTACCATCAATATGCTGATTACCAGAAAAGTTAAGCTGGTAAAAGTTGAGGATGAAACTTTAATCGCAGAAGTGGCGGGAATTCTAGTTACAGATCTCAATACTTTCAACAATTATACCATTGTCAGCGACGGCGAAGTTAATATCAAGTCGCTGCGAACCAAAATCAGCAGTAAACCAGTGTTTGATTTGCTCAAAAAATGCGGTGTCCTTGAAAAAGACGGTTCGCCCGTGCAAGAATTTGACTTTCGTTCAGAGTACGATATTAAGTTAGAGACTTTGCCCCTGGTGCCTTTTGACGGGCGTTACGGCAGCCTTGACGGAGTGTTTGAGGAACTCGCAGAAATCAAAATTCTCTCTAGCATTCTCTCGGCTCATTTGAAGGAGGACTCCGAGGCTTACACTGCGGAACAATTGGAAGAATTGAAACAGCATTATCTGTCAAAAAGCCTTTACATCAACTTTCCCACGACGACGGAATACACAGATTTAAAAAGTGCGATCGCCAACGGTTCAGTAGATTCGCGAGTCAGCTACAAAATCGACATCGGCAGCAAGAACATCCTCAACTTCGGCAAATTGCACTCGGCCAACAAATTTCTCGATCGCCTTTATGAAGTTTACCACAAAAACACGGGCGAAAAGCTAGCAAAACCGACATTTGACATCACCTTAGATGAGCCTGTTGTCTTCGCACACAAAACGCTGTCATCCCGAACAAAAATCACCAAAGTTGACGACTTGATGAAACTGATTTTCGATGAGTTTTTGGGGTTGGAGGATAACGGAATTGTGAGCGCTACTTTAGCCAAAGTGGGTGCAGATAGTTTGCTACGCCTTTTGCAAGCGAAATGGCAGGAAGAAGATATCAAGCGAGACGAGTTTGTCGCTGCTTTAGCTAATGCGAATGAGCGACTGGAAGCTTATGCCGAAAAAGTGTACAGGGAAAAAGTTTCACCGCTGGTTTTCTATATCGGTTCTACCGGACTTATCCCGGATGAAATGGAGGCAAAAGCGGCGACTGCTGAGGAAATTAATTCTAAATACGGCAACTTGCAATTTTCTAAAGATGAGCAAGAGGGGATGTTTTTTGAAGTCGGCGACTGCATTATTAGCGTGTATGCTAAGAATGAGTATTTCACGGTAGGGAAGTAGGAATTATGGTGGGCTTTTGCCCACCTTGGTTAAATATGGGTGATTGAAATAAACCGCAAAGGCGCAGCGGTGGCGACTAGGAAATAGGTAGATGGGACAAGTGTTAGGTTGCCAAGACGAAAGAGCGGAATCCTTTGGGTTTGTAACTTTCCTTTGGTGTTGCCTTTCCAAACGCTGGTTTGAGGTGAATAGTCGGCGGTTCCTATGCTGATCGGTTCGGATATCCGCACTGATTTACAGTTGTTGACTTTCTAAGCAAAATGCTAGTGTTGATGAGCTTACAAATTTTCTCCTTAACTTCATAAAAAAAATGAGTGCAATAAAGAACGAACAAGCAAAAGAGTTATTGCTCAAAGCTGAGGATTTAATGAATGAAGAAAAATATCTAGAAGCAATCTTTTATGCTACGGCTGGCTTAGAAATAATGTTTGAGATAGCTGATAATTTCTTTTCTAATAAAAAACAATTTTATTTTGGCTTTGACCCTCATAATTATTTGAATGAGGTTGATCTTATCAAGGGTATTTACGTTGAAAAGTCTTCAAATAAAGAAGTATCATCGAAATTAACCAAAGGGATAAAAGCTTTAAAAGATGGTGTACAGCATTCAGTGGACAGAATACAAGAATTAGATGAAACAACTATGTGCTATTGCTTAGGTATTAATATAGAGCAATATGTCCGCTATAGAAAAATGGCAGGATATTTCTACCAGGGCATAGGAATTAATCGAAAATCAGGCCTTTTCGGTAGTGGAAAACTTAATTTTGATAAGAAAGATGCGGAAGTTTCATTGGGCTACTGCGCCAACACTATAATAAAAATTGAAGAGACTTTAGAAAGACTCAATAAGCCTTTAAGCGAGGAATAATCAAAAGACTGATTTTTCTCACTTTCTCACCAAGGTAGAAACTCCAAAGCCCCAATTTTTTATACCACTTCTTAAAAGTCATGCAACATAGGCTAGGGATGATCTAATCTAATCCACTTAGAGATTCTCTTGTAGCATAATTTTTTGGAAGTGGTATTACTAGACAAATTTGACAAACTGCGGCATGGCGATCGCCACGCCACAAACACAGCGATCGCATTGAGCGAGTCGCACGTTACAAACTTTACATTGTGTCCTATTTTGCACGTATCTCGGCTTTACCCTTAGAGAACACAGAAAAATGAGCGGAAAGGTGATATTTTAGTAGTTAAAACGGGATTTCCTCATCTTCATCTTCCACAATCTTAGCCGTCATCCGCCAACTCGTAATATACTCAATTTTCACATCAATTTTGTTAATCGCTTCCCCTAACCGCTTTTGGATGTATTGAGTCAGCGTCACCATAAAATCTAACTCAACTCCCACAGATAGCGCAAGTTTTGCCAATTTAGCAAAATCTACCTTCAAAATTGAGGAACTGGATAACTTAAAATGGGGAGTATTTTCCTGATTTTGCACCAACATTGCTTTTTTAATTCGTTCTTTCAGATGCTCAACTTCTGAATCCAGTAACTTCCATTCAGGCAAAATTTCTTTGTACCTTTCCCCCAACGCTGTTAAATCCTCACTCTCCGGTTCCGGTGCAATTTTCTTAGTATATTTCCGCCGTTGCTGTACATTAGAATTTAACCGCCAACTCGCAATCTCCTCAACTTCCAAAGATGGATGAGCGATGAGTTGGCCTAACTGTTTTTGAATTTCTTTCGTCAGCGTTACCGGAAAATTTAACTCAATTCCCTCAGTTTGCGTCAATCTGGCCAGCGTCATAAAATCAACTTTCATCGTTATCGAACTGGACAGCTCAAAATAAGAACTGTCTTTGAGCTTTTGGGCCAGCATCCCTGCTTTGAATCGTTCTTTAACTTCAGCGATTTCTGAATCTAGCGGCTTCCACCGAGATTCTATTTCCTGATATTTTTCGCCCAATGCTGTCAAGTTTTCCGTTGCGGGTTCGGGGTAACATTGGGCAAGGATTTCTAGCAGGCGGCGATGCACTCCAGCTAAATAAACCGCGTCCATCTTGGCATATTCTAGCTGCTTCTGGGTGAGGGGACGCTTTGCCCAATCGCCGCTTTGTTCTGTTTTATCTACATAAGCAATGCCGCAAAGTGTTTCTATTAAAGTTTTGAGTTGTCGATTAGGTAAGGGCAGAATGTAATCTGGAATCTTTCTCGCCATTTTTAATGTGCAAGTGACATTTTGAGCGTCGTCATTGCCTAGAAATCGGATGTCATAGCTGGAGTTGTGCAAGACTTTTTCAATATCGGGATTGACCATGATTTGGTTGATGAAATCTTTTGCCAATTCTGGTTTATCCAAGACATCTAGTAGAAAAGTGGCATCTCCCGTCAAATCTGTGGAGTCAGCTAACACCTGAATCAGAGATAATCTGGGGTTGGATTTATAGTCTGCTATTTCTGTGTCAACCCACAGGATTTTAGCTTGGGAAAATTTAGCGATGAGTGCTTTGATGTCGTTTGTGGCTGTTAAATAAGGCATTTTTAGAGACTTTGGCTATTAACTTTTTGATTATATTATGCTATAGCAATTATCGGCTCGATTGTCAACGATCGCATTAAGGACACGGCAATGCCGTGTCCCTACAGATATTTTTTCACAATTAGTATTAAATGTTTTACTCGTACCCAGGCTCTGCCTGGGGACGCATATCAGGAGGCTCTGCCTCCAATTTTCCTGGTCACAAGCGCAACCGGGTTTCTAGCCTTCAGTTAAAAAAAGAATGCAGTCGATCGCACTATTGACAATTCTCACGAACTTCCTCTAAAAACCAGTTGCCTACTTCTGTATTGTCCGTCTGGCGACTGCGGCGCAAACCTTCCTCTAATAAAGCAACTTTTAGCCCCGGCAAAACTTGAGATTCCGTCAGCCGTTCGCTTCCCCGGTTAGCAATTATTTTGAAAGCAATAACTTGCGCTTTTTGTACGTCTACTACCCAGTATTCAGACACTCCTAATTCTTCATAAATCATTCTTTTTGTCCCCAAATCGTCAACGAGAGAACTGTCGGCAATTTCAATTGCTAAATCTGGGGAAACTAGGCTATCTAAATTCACTACCGAACTGCCGCGAGGTGCCGTTTGTACCCGGTCTCCGATGTAGTAAGAAGCATCAGGTTGAGCGCCTCTGACACCTGTTTTGGCGTAGCTACAGTTGACCAGCAGTCTCATTTTTATACCTTTAGCAATGCCAAATAAATTGATTAAGATGACGATAATTCCGTTGTCATCAGCATGATCAGCCCCGACTGCTGCCATTTCAATCCTCAACTGTCCATTGTAGTAGTAGCATTTTGCTCGATCGTACTCCGGCTGTTTAATAATTTCTATATATTCCTCCCAAGTCGCTGTAACCCAGGTATCAGTTAGTAGTTTGGTTTGGAGTTGACTCATCATTACCTCACCGGAAAATTTATTTGAGTTTTGACTGAAGACTTTTGACGAGAGATGGTTGATTTTTCACTTGTCACTATGTATGATTGTAGAGGAGGGAAGATTATTTTCAATAGATTCCTGTCTTATTTTTATAAGAGGTAAATACAATGAGTGCTAAAGAATTATTACTCCAAGAAATGGAAAATATTCCAGAATTCATATTAGAAGAGGTTTGGGATTTTCTGCTATTTCTCAAAAACAAATATCAAAAAGACCAGCTAGAAAATAGCCTCCTAAGTGAATATTCCCTGCAAAAAGACTGGTTGAGAGCGGAGGAGGATGAAGCATGGCAGCATTTGTAAAAGGTGATGTGGTTGTGGTTCCCTTCCCATTTTCAGATTTAACGCAAGCCAAGCGCAGACCAGCTTTAATTCTAGCCACTTTAGAGGGAAAGGATCTAATTCTTTGTCAGATTACTAGCCAGATTATTAGCGATCTTTATGCTATTGCCCTTCAAAGTAGCGACTTTAGTGAGGGGGGACTCAACCAAAACAGCAACATTAGACCTAATCGCTTGTTTACAACAGACCGAGGCATCATACTCTATAAAGCGGGTCAGGTTAAACTTGAGAAGTTGAATGAGGCGATCGCTAAGATAGTCGAGATACTTCAGCGGTAATTCTGTACATTCAGCAGTAAGGTACGCAGGGCGCACCTTACAAACTATTAACCTATGACTATTCTGCCACTTCCTCAGATTCCGATTCTTCCGCCGATTCTTCACCAGCAGGCGGCACTAAAGCCACAGCTACGATCGAATCATCCTCATCTAACCGCTGCACCCGCACACCCGTTGCTGTGCGCGATTGAGTAGAAATTGCACTCACAGCCTGACGGATAATAATACCTCGGTTGGTAATGATCATCAATTCGTCATCTTCGTTGACTATTCGCAGGGCAGCTACCTGATCCTTACCCTTTTTCGACTTGAATTTAGTAGCCGTCAATCCTTTGCCAGCGCGTCTTTGTAGGCGGAATTGAGAAACGGGAACCCGCTTGCCATAGCCGTTGGTGGTGATTACCAACACCGAAGGAACTTCGCTGCTAATTGTCGAAATTTCTTCAGCCTCTTCGCCTTCAATTTCCTCGGCTTGCAGTTCTAATTCTTCATCTTCCAATTCCGCATCTTCCGTTTCCAATTCAGCAATTTCTGCCCCTTCAAATTCCGATTCGCCCGTTTCTAATAGAGCAATATTAGCTCCCTCAAATTCCGACTCTTCAGTTTCCAATTCAGCAATTTCGGCAACAATTGAACTCGGCAAAATGTCCATGCTGATCAACTCATCGCCCGATCGCAATTTCATTGATTTTACACCCCGCGTCGCGCGGCCGACTGGGCGCAACTGTTCGTGATTAGTGCGGAAATGAATTGCCATGCCTTGGCGCGTACCGATGATGATGCTGTCACCAACTTTTGCTCTCCGTACCCAGCGCAGTTGGTCGCCTTCTTCTAGAGAAATCGCGATTAATCCGTTAGTGCGGATGTTGCCAAAAGCGGAAAGTGCGGTTTTCTTAATGTAGCCACCGCGAGTCAGCATGACCAAGTATTCTTCGCTGGTGAATTCTGTCACTGACACCATAGAAGTGATTTTTTCTTCTATAGGAATCGGCAGCAGTTGCACCACGGGAGTGCCGCGGGCAGTCCGGGAACAGACGGGAATTTGATAAGCTTTGACAGAGTAAACTACGCCCCTGTCGCTGAAGAACAAAACGCTATCGTGATCGCAGCAGGAAAGGAAATGTTCTACTCCATCGTCTTCTTTCATTTTCGCGCCTGCTTTGCCGCGAGTAGCGCGACTTTGGGCCTCGAAAGTGCTGACAGGCATCCGCTTGATGTAGCCTTGCTCTGTAATCAGAATAATTGCTTGTTCGTTGGCAATTAAATCTCTTTCATCGATTTCTCCTTCGGCGTGTTCGATGACGCTGCGTCTAGGAGTGGCGATTTTGGTTTGGATTTCGACTGCTTCAACTTCGGCGATTTCTAAGATGCGTTCCCGGCGCGCTAAGATATCTTCCAAATCTGCGATTTTCGCTCGCAGTTCTTCGTGTTCTTGCTGAATTTTTTGCGCTTCTAATGCTGTCAAACGCCGGAGCTGCATTTGCAGAATTGCGTCGGATTGCTGTTCAGAAAGACCGTAATTATCCATCAATTCTTGTTTCGCTGCGGCGGAGTCGGCAGCGGCGCGAATTAGGTGAATAATTGCATCTAAGTTGTCTAGGGCAATTAATAAGCCTTGCAGAAGGTGGTCGCGTTCTTCTGCTTTGCGGAGCTCATATTGAGTCCGGCGAGTAATTGTCTCAATGCGGAAGTCTAGGAAGACATTGAGGAATTGCGAGAGCGTAAGTAGTTGGGGTTCCCCGTTTACTAGCGCTAACATATTGGCTCCAAAGTTGGCTTGGAGGGGTGTTTGTTTATAGAGGTTGTTGAGGACGACGCGGGGATAGGCGTCGCGCTTGAGTTCGATCACGATCCGCATTCCGTCTCTATCGCTTTCGTCGCGAATGTCGGAAATTCCATCTAATCTTTTGTCGTTGACAAGTTCGGCAATTTTCTCAATTAGGGCTGCCTTGTTTGTTTGGTAAGGCAATTCGGTGATAATAATTGCTTCTTTGTCGGGGCGGCCGGGATGTTCGATGGTTTCAATGCCGGCGACTCCGCGCATTGTAATCGAACCGCGACCGGTGGTGTAAGCATCGCGAATGCCGCCTCTACCCAGAATTTGCCCTCCGGTGGGAAAGTCCGGGCCGGGGATGTACTGCATCAATTCCAGGTCAGTAATTCCTGGATTGTGAATTAGTGCTAATAAACCGTCAATTATTTCGCCTAAATTGTGCGGCGGAATGTTGGTGGCCATCCCTACAGCAATCCCGGAGGAACCGTTGAGCAAAATTTGGGGGATGCGTGCCGGGAGTACGAGGGGTTCTTGCTGGGAACCGTCGAAGTTGTCGCCGAAATCAACTGTTTCCGAGTCGATGTCGCGCAGCATGGAGTCGCTAGTCAAAGCTGTGAGGCGACATTCTGTGTACCGCATGGCAGCGGGCGGGTCGTTGTCAACGGAGCCGAAGTTGCCGTGGCCGTTGATCAGGCGTTCCCGCATGGAAAAATCCTGAGCCATCCGCACCAGGGCGTCATAAACCGCTGTATCTCCGTGCGGGTGATACTTGCCCAGCACCTCCCCCACGACGCGGGCGCATTTGCGGAAAGGTCGATCGGGAGTCAAGCCCAATTCGTTCATGGCGTAGAGAATGCGTCGGTGAACGGGCTTGAGACCGTCCCTGGCATCTGGTAGCGCCCGACCGACAATTACGCTCATGGCGTATTCCAAGTACGATCGGGACATCTCATTACCCAGATCCGTCGGGATTATCCGCGACTCAGAGGTGCTCATAGGTTGAAAAACTCCGTTAAAAATTTAAATTTGACCGCTATAAATCTCAAAAATGCGATAAAATCGGTTTGGATTCAGTAGAGCTGCCAAATATTGCAAATTACTCTTGAAATTATATCACAATTTGCCTTTGAATTTATGGGAAAGTTGCCAGAAAAATTAAGGGACGAAACAAGGGAAATTCGCAAGTTGGCAGTTGGTGATTTAGTCATCAATTGGCAAAAGCTAGAAAGGGTTTTTTAGGGGGAAGGCTTTCATGCTTTGGTGAGTTGTTTTGAGGGTTATCTAAAAAAATAAAATGGTTGCCCGATCGCAATTTTAATTTCACAAAACCGAAGGCCTTCTTAAAGCAAACTAAAAATCTAAAATCTAAAATCTAAAATCTAAAATCAGCCGATGCTACCCGTCATCTACTCCGAAGATTTCTTGCTGCACAAGACTGGAATGCTTCACCCAGAGCGACCAGAACGTTTAACGGCGATCGTCAACGCTCTGAAAGCTGCTCCCTGGGCGGATCAAATTGAGTGGCAACTGCCCACCCCAGTGGCGCAGCGCGAACAAGCACTGTTCTCGGCTATCAAAAAAGTTCACTCGCAAAGATACATCAAAGAAGTCGAACATTTGGCTCATCGGGGAGGCGGCTACCTCGACGGTGATACGCCGATTTCTGCTGAAAGTTACGACGTAGCGCTGCTAGCAGCGAGTGCTTGGCTCGATGGGGTCGATCGAGTGGTGGTTGCGGGGGAACCGGCTTTTGTGCTGGCAAGGCCGCCGGGACACCACGCCGAAAACGCCCGCGCGATGGGTTTTTGCTTGTTTTCCAATGCTGCGATCGCCGCTCACTACGCCTTGGAACAGCCGGGAATCAACCGCGTCGCTGTCCTCGACTGGGACGTGCACCACGGCAATGGCACTCAATCTTTGGTGGAAAACTGCCGGCAAATTGCCTACTGTTCCCTGCACCAATCTCCGTGCTATCCGGGAACTGGAGATGCCGAGGAGCGAGGCATCTACGACAACGTGCTGAACATTCCCCTGTATCCGGGCGGCGGCATAGCTGAATACCTGAGCGCCTTTGAATCTCTTGTCGTGCCTTTTTTGTCCAAATTTGAACCGGATTTGTTGATTGTCAGCGCTGGTTATGACGCTACTGCGTCCGATCCACTGGCGAGCATGACTCTGGCGCCGTCAGATTTCGGTACTTTCACCGGATACTGCCTGCAAATCACCCGTCGCATCTCCTTTGGATTGGAGGGGGGTTACGCGCTGAAAGAGTTGGCCGAGTCGGTTGTGGCGACTATTGACCGATGCCTCAATTAGCTGGAAAATTGGCATAGGGGAAAATGAGGTTGAGAAGCCATGAGGACGAGATGGAGAGTTGTTGAGGGCGATCGCACCTGATGGTCTTTTTCCCTCTTCCTTCTGAGTTCTTCCTCCTGACTTCCGTGACAAGCATCACAAATTTAAGAGATCCAACTCACTGGGCATCAAAGTCTTAGTCACAGATGTTTAACCAAAAAATCACACTGTGTCAATGTTTTCGATCGCCTTTGAAGTCGCTCCCAGAGTGCATAATACAAATACAACAAGCCTGTTAAAATTTTATCTGTCTCAATCAACTAGGAGGTTTATCATGTCAGTATCCCAAATGACACTCGAAGAGTTATTTGGTCAGGTCATGTTCTCCAGCGTCGTGACTCGCCACGACCGGAGACAGCTCAGATCTGCACTTTTAGAAAGAACACTGAATGAAGATGAGTATGCCATCATCAACCGACTGCTGTACAACGTTCGCCGCGGTTGGGTAAAAATTGTCGATTAAAGAGGTGGCAGCCACTTCTTTTAGAGGAGTTAATACCATTTTCGATTTTCGATTTTCGATTTTCGATTAAAGAATTGGTAATTACTGATAACTATCGGCGTTGAGATCACGGGCCTACAGTTACATTTTTTGGGGAACGGGTTAAAAGTAGAACTTGCCACTTCGGGAAGTTTTTTGTGCTTAAGAGTTGGCTCGAAAGTGTGATGTGTTTGACCAGAGTGTTAATTATCAAAATCTCGCTACACATCAGCCTATAGGTAGAGATAATTATAAAATAACAGGTTTCGGGTGCATCTCTACTTGTTGAACAATTGTGAGTTTTGAGTTACTAACTGAGAAGTTATAATTAACTCAAAACTCATAATTTTTTGGATTTGAGATGGGAGATTAGAGAGTGGGAAAACTGATGAATATCAGGGTTGAAAACCGCTATAAAGTTAATATTTTTTAAACGGGCATTAAGAATCAAAACTATAAGCAGTTTCCGGTTGAGGAGGAGTGTGCGATCGTTACCAACACAGCCAGTCGCATTGGTCGATCGACCATTCCGGCAATTTGAGCTCAGAAGTGTCAAAATATTAACAACCAGTTCATCCCCAAAATATATGGCTCCCGCCGTTTTAATTGAAAATCTTCAGAAACGCTACGGCACTGTAGAAGCCGTTAAAGATGTTTCCTTCAAGGTAGAACCGGGGGAAATATTTGGTTTGCTAGGCCCCAACGGTGCAGGCAAAACCACAACCCTGCGGGTACTTTGTACTTTGAGTGCGCCCGATAGCGGACGCATTGAAGTGTCTGGCATTTCTGCTGTCAGTCAGCCGAGAATTGCCAGACAAAGACTAGGCTATGTCGCCCAAGAAGTTGCTCTGGATAAGGTGCTGACGGGGCGGGAACTCCTGCAACTGCAAGCAGCGCTTTACCATTTGCCGCGCCCTAGGATTAAAGGGCGGATTGACGAAATGGTGAAACTCCTCGGTTTGGAGGAGTGGGAAAATAAAAAGACGGGTACTTATTCCGGCGGTATCCGCAAGCGCTTGGATTTGGCTGCTGGGTTGCTTCACCAGCCGGATGTTTTGGTGTTAGACGAACCGACTGTCGGGCTCGATATTGAAAGTCGGGTGGTGGTGTGGGATTTCCTGCGGCGCTTGCGGGAGGAAGGTACGACGGTTTTGATTACGAGTCACTATCTCGAAGAAGTTGATGCTTTGGCCGATCGCGTGGCGATTATTGACAAGGGTACGGTGATTGCACAGGGCACGCCGGAGGAGTTGAAAAATCGGGTTGGGGGCGATCGGGTGACTTTGCGGATTCGGGAGTTTTCGCCGATCGAAGAAGCTGAAAAAGCTAAAACTTTAATGCAATCTTTGCCTTTTGTGCAGGAAGTAATTGTCAACGCGGCTCAAGGAAATTCTCTCAATTTAGTAGTAACACCGCAAAGCGATGCGCTGGTGACTATTCAGCAAGCTTTAAAAAATGCGGGATTGCCTACTTTTGGGATTGCTCAATCTCGGCCGAGTTTGGATGATGTGTATTTGGCTGCGACTGGTAAGACGCTGTTGGATGCGGAGTTGGCTGCTGCTAGCAACCGCGATTTGAAGGCGGAGCAAAAACAGGCGATGCGATCGTAGTTTGAGGGAAGAGGGAATGCACGACACGGATTTTGACACGGATACACGGATTAATTGAGGAAAGTTGGGGGGATGCTCTTTGGGATAACTCCGCGCGACTAAAGAAACCGGGTTTTTTACCGAATCTGCGGGCTGCAACGATGTATTTTCGTAAAAAAACCCGGTTTCTCAACCCCCATGCGTAAGTCCTATAGAATCTAAAATACGATCGTAATTTGGGAGGATATTAATAGATGAATCTTGTTTTGGAAGTTGAAGCGCCTCCTTTCCGAGAAGATGCAACAGGTGCTATTCGGGTGGGAAACTCAAGAGTTTTGCTGGAATTGGTGATTCGAGCTTTTCAGGATGGTGCGTCGCCGGAATCTATTGTGCAGCGTTATTCAACTCTGTCGTTGTCGGATGTCTATAGTGCGATCGGCTATTATCTCCGACACCAAGAAGCAGTGGAAACTTATCTCAATTATCGCGAGCAATTAGCAGATTCCGTCCGTCAGCGTTTGTTAGGTATTCAACCGGATCTCAGCGTTGTGCGATCGCGCTTGTTAGCCCAAAAACAATCTTGAGGATTAACTATGCTGCGGCTGTTGAGCGATGAAAATTTTAATGGCGATATTGTTCGAGGGCTTTTCCTGCGTCAGCCAGACCTTGACTTGCTTCGCGTTCAGGATGTTGGTTTGCGAGAAGCTGACGATCCAACAATTCTCAACTGGGCGGCCCAGAACGATCGCATTGTGTTAAGCCATGACCGGGCAACTATGCCAGATTTGGCTTACGAACAGTTGAGGGATAAGGAACAAATGTCAGGTTTATTTATAATTAACGATCGAATGCCAGTTAGACAGGCTATTGATGAACTTCTGGTACTGGTTAACTGTAGCGAACAATCGGAGTGGAAAGGAGTTGTGTTGTATCTACCATTGTAACAATTAGCTAGATATTTAAGACTCTTCTGCAACCATTTTAACATACTGTTTTAACACAGGTGGAATCGTGAAAACGATTTCAGCTTCACCGCCCAATTTTTCGATCATTCCCCGTCGGGCTAAAGATTGAATTGCTTTACATAATTCGCCTTGTGACCCTTGACACTTTGCCATCCATTCGGTAAATGAAACAGGCTCGATTTCATTACTAAGTTGCGAAATCGCCTGTTTTTCTATTTCCGACAACCGCTGATAGTGCTGCTGCAATATCGGTGTCAATTCATCGCTTAAAAATACTGGTTGATAGCTTAAATATTGAGAGACTCTACCGCCAAATAAGTTCTTAATGGTTGGAGCGACTAATTTTAACCACAGGGGATTGCCTTGATAAAGGTTAATCAATTCTGGCCAGGTTTCTTCATCCAACAAACCCTTTTGTCTAAGAATTTCTGTTGCTGCTTCACCTAAACCGGTTAAGTGCAATAAACGTACTGCTGAATTATCGTCGGTGAATGTGAGGATGTCTGAGGGTGGTTCCCAGCTATTGAGAATTAAGCAACTGTTGTGGGGAATTTCGCCGATGAGTTTAAATAGAGTTCCGTAGTTTTCATATCCGGGTTTGTAATTTCCTGCAAGTTGCCCGCTGCTGAGAATTTGCTGCACGTCATCGAGGATGATTAGACAGCGATTTTCGCGCAAATATTCGATTAGGATTGACAACTGAGCATCGATGTTGGCGGAAAAGTTAATTTCTGTGCGATCGGATAGAAATTGAATCAGGTTTTTGAGGGTTGTTTCGAGGGGTGGGGAGGTGCGGAGACTGAGCCAGATGATGCGATCGAATTGAGTTTGAATTTGGGGGATGAGGTTACGGGCGATCGCACTTTTGCCGGTGCCTGCCATGCCTGTGATGGTGAGGAGGCGGCAGTTTTGGTGTGCGATCGCATTTTCGAGGGCGGTGAGGGGTGAGTTGGGGTAGTTGTAGAAGGTTTTGATATCTGGTGCATCTCTTAAATCGAGTCGCAGTTTCTCTTGGGTGTTGTCTTCAGTTGAGGTTTGTGTAGGGGGTGAGTGTTGTGGAGCTTTTGGAGGGCGTGAGGTTTCTGTGCAAACGTTGATGTTACCTTTGTTTTGTACAAAATTAAAATCACCAAAATTTGAAACTTGAGAAAATTCATACCTCTCCATCGTGGAGCGCAAATTTGATTTCATTACATCTTCATCTAATATTTCTGAAAGAGTTTGCCATAACTTTGAGGCAATATTTCTGACATGGCGTTCAGTACAATGAACCTCTTTAGAAATTTCGGAGTATCTTTTACCTTGCCACGTTCCCCGTACTACTGCCTGTTGCAGATCGTCCAATCGTTTGCCGGTCTTAGCGAACACCAAGCCATCGGCCAACCTTAAGAGTTCTTGAACATCCATTTATTGGGTAAATGTAGGAGGTTTTATCTATTGTATCAGACTTTTTCTGACGTTTTATGGCTAAGAAGGACAAAATATGACTTTTAACGGCTAGCTAATTTTATTAACTCCTGGCAAATTGTGACATTCTCCTACTTTCCAATACATAAAAATTAAATTAAAATTTAATCACGGGCTTTAAAACAATCTTAGGCAACCTAAAAGATTTTAACAATGTAAATCTGACTGGCGCAACTATGCCAGATAGCACCGTCCATCCCTAACGGTTAAAAAAAGTTGCTCAAAATGTGGCTGCATCCGCTACTCCAGCGGTTAAAGAAGTTGCTCGCAATGTTGCTGGATCTGTGAGCAATGTCTAGGGGCTTTTCGCCTCGTAAAATGTTCGTAAATATTTTCTAAGTTACCATAGGAAAGAAATCATGTCTAGTGCATTATCCCTACCGCAAGCTAATTTAAAAATGGCTCTCTGGCAAGTCGATGCTGATGCAATGAGTAGCAGCGACTTGTATGTGTGGTTAAATGATATCGGCTTGCCGCATGAAGTCTCGATCCGGCTGCATGAACTCGCCACATACACGAAAAAAGCTGCTAACAAAGTTTTACTTATCGGCAAAATTCTCCTCATTAAAATCATAGAATTTGTCAAAGCGCATCCCCATTTAGCGATAGGGGTTGCTGTTGGTGTCGCTGTAAGAATTTTGGCAAGTTCGATACCATTTGTCGGCCCGTTATTAGAACCTTTGGCAACAGCGCTGGGTATCCCAATTGGTGCAATAGCCGGCCACCGACTCGATCGAGGCAAAGAGGTGTCTGATGGAATTATTGGAATTGTTCAAGAGATTATTGAGATTGCCAAAGATTTTTTTCAATTACTGATAGACGTTTTCAATACAATTTTCCGCAACGTCATCACTGCTTAACTGCCCAAATTAGCAAAAAGATTGAGGTTTAATATGTCGGCCAATAAAACGCCAACCAAAGAGCAAATTCTGAAGGCAATTGAGCAACTGGAAAAAAACCCACACGATAAATTAGGGATTTTAGCAGATATTGGCATTGGTGTGGTGGGGGCTGCCGGTGCTGGTGCGGCGGTGGCAGCTTTCGGTGGTGTACCAGTTCTATTTGGGTTAATAACCGTTGCACCTCCCGTAGGATTAGTTGTTGGCGGTGCACTTTTAGGTGCTGCTGCTCTTGTAGGGGTAAAACGAATATTTGATGGCAATTTTGACGATGGAAAAAAAGCAGAAATACTTAAAAACTTAGAAGGACAGCTAAAAGATATTAAAGCCAAAGAAACAGCCTCTAAGCTGGAAGACAGCGATAAAAATAAATTTATTGTTTCCTTGAAAGAACCCGTCAGGCTCAATTTAATTAGCCCGAAAGACGCTCAGGATTTAATTAGGGCCGTAGAAAGCGGTAAAATTGCAATCAAAGAGGCGATTAAAATGGTTGAGGATGTGGTTAAAGCTGCTAAACCATAACTGCCTTCTGACTGCGTAACCTGGGAATGCTAAGTTGTAAGTCTGCGATCGCCCTTCCTTGAGTAAGCGTGCGATCGCCTCCTAATTTTCTGGAAAATAACGCTCCAAAAGTTCCCTAGCTGTAACAATAGGAATCCCCTCATATTGTTGCAAAACTAACAAATCCAGATCGCCCGTAACAATTACATCAGCATCAGCAGCGATCGCAGTTCCTAAAATCATATTGTCATTAGCATCTCGTAACTCAGGCACCTTGATAGTGGAAATCGGATAAATCTCCACTAACTCTCGTGTTCCGCTGATTAAACCATTAACGGTAAAACTCAAAGACTGTAATCTCGCCTGGAGTTTTTGTTTGTTTAAAGTATTCTCTAATTCTGCTAGTATTGGTTCAGAAGCACAAATTATGAGTTTACGAGTTCGAGCTAATCTGAATAAACGAGCTGGGATACCTCCCCACAGCCAGCCTGACACAAAGATATTAGTATCCACTACAATTTTCATTTGTGCGACTCTATTTCAGAACGTTTCTCCCGACGCACTTCCCGCACAACTTCGCAAATTTCTTCCATTGTTAACTCATCAGGATCGGGACTCGCTGCTTCTATTCGCCGTTCCCATTCCTCCCAGTCAAAACCTGCTACCTTCTCAAAAACAATACTATCTCCTGTCACTGTAACTGCATATCGATCCCCAGGCTTCAGTTGAGCCTCAATCTCAGCGGGAATTTCTAACTTACCGTCGGGGTTGACAGGAACAGTAATATTGGATTTCAGAATGTATTCTCGCAGGTGTTCAACAACTCTATCTTGCAGACTTTCCGGCAAAGATTCCATGATTTTGACCAAAGTTGCGATCGCCCTTGATGACATAGCTTTATCCTCCATTGTTGATCCGAACTATCCGCAGGAATCGCTCTTTCAATATATTTAAAGATTTCTCAAAAAATCTTCAACAGAAATCCCTGCCTGATTTAGAATACTTTTGAGAGTTCCCACTGCCAAGTTTTTGCGCTGCACTGGTACTACACAGCCAACCTCGATCGCTCCTTGAGGATTAGACTCATCATCGATCGGTAGTTGTTTCTTCAAAATAGCATGGCTGCCTCGCTGCCGTACTTGAATAAAGCCTAAGCGTTCCAAAGCCCGGATGGCTTCTGCACTACTAACTCGCGGTAGTTTAGGCACTCAATACCTCAAATGTAGTTAGCAGACGGGGGGAAGTTTTAGGCAGAGGGAATTCTTCTAAATAAAGTTCCGTTGCTTCTTTGAGATTGGCGATCGCCTCTTCTATCGTTTCTCCTTGGCTAGCCGTTCCCACTTCAGGACACTCGGCTACATAAACATCCTCTTCCCAATAAACAATTGCCGTGAAAGTACAAGACATTTTTTTGCCAAATTCTTCATACTCAATGTAGCATATTCAGTAGCGTTAATGAGAGCTTATACTTAATTTTACCACAATATTTCCTCTAAAAGACTCAAACAATTTCCTCCGCTAAAAGCCGACCATCGCAGCGCTCATACTCATCTTCCAAAAGCCATGAATGAGCGTCATCATAGCTGGAACTTAAAAACAGAGACTTATAGTTTGCTGATGGGTCATAAATACAAACACCTCCATTTTTCCCACTTACTAACATCAAAATTCGAGGGGGGAAAACAATCGGATCTACCCACAATTCGATAAATTCCCAATCATTAATTTGTTCGGCGAGGTCTGGTGTGTGCGATAACATGATATTCAGTTTACCAAAACTCCACACAAAAAGCGATCGCCCGCCCAACACCACCAATACCTCCAGACTTGCTACTGTAAAGAGAGTTAGATTTAATCAAAATCAGCGCAAGCAATTATGAGCGGTACTGTTACATCCCCCAACAACCTCAACCAGCAGCGGCCACTCTCCACGGCATCCGCTGACACTTCCAGTTCCCTGCTGGGCGACTTCATCCAAGAAACACTCGCCTTAACCAAGCGCCTGTTTATTCAATTGCAGCGCCGCCCCTCGACGCTAGTTGCAGGAATTATTCAGCCGCTGATGTGGTTGGTTTTGTTCGGAGCTCTGTTTGAAAATGCACCCGCCGGCTTGTTCGGCGAAAGCCAGAATTACGGACAATTTCTCGGCGCTGGCGTTATCGTTTTTACTGCATTTGCCGGGGCGCTGAATGCTGGTTTGCCGATTATGTTCGATCGCGAATTCGGCTTTCTCAACCGCTTGTTAGTCGCACCGCTGGCTTCCAGATTTTCGATCGTCCTCGCTTCCGCTATTTTTATCGTCACCCTCAGCTTCATCCAAACCGGCGCAATTGTAACCGCTGGCGCGTTTTTGGGCGCGGGATTGCCGGGAATTGCCGGACTAGGGGCGATCGCCCTAATTGTCCTACTATTAGTTTTGGGCGTCACCGGCTTGAGTCTGGGTTTAGCCTTCGCCCTTCCCGGTCACGTAGAATTAATTGCGGTAATTTTTGTTACTAACTTGCCGCTGTTATTTGCCAGCACAGCCCTCGCGCCGCTGTCATTTATGCCAGAGTGGTTGCAAGTTGTGGTGACTCTCAATCCTCTGAGTTATGCGATCGAACCCATCCGCTACCTGTACCTGCACAGCGATTGGTCGCTAGCCAGTGTCGTGATGCACGCTCCTTGGGGTAATGTTACCTTTGGAGGAGCGCTGTTAGTATTGCTGGCGTTTGATGTCGTAGCGCTGCTGAGCATTCAACCCCTGCTGAGACGCCGTTTTGCGTGAGGAAGGGCGATCGTTTAACCTGCACCGTCAATTCTAGGACACTCCAAAAGCCCTGGATCGTGTCAACTTAACTTCAAACCTACTCAGAGACTGCTGTTTGGCGATTAAGCTCAGATCCCCCCTAACCCCCCTTAAAAAGGGGGGGACAAGAAGCGGTCAAAGTCCCCCTTCTTAAGGGGGATTTAGGGGGATCTGGTCTCGGATCAAAGCGAGATTTTTCAATGCTTCCAGGCTGGTTGTGGAAACGAGGAAGGGCAATGCCGTCTCCTTAGCCCCAGTGAAGTAATATAATATTTACTCGCAAGTCAGAATATTGTTTAGATAGAATTGTTTTTTTGAAAGTTCAACTAATAAATTATGAACACCAAAACTTCCAAATCCGGCAAATTGATGATTGGGATTGCTGCAAGCGCGATCGCCTCCTGTGCTCTTTTCTCCCCTCAAGCAAGCTTCGCTCAAGCTAGCGGTTTAAATAATGCCCAACCGCTGCAAGACTTTCAAACTCAAGACAATACCGACCCATTTTCCGGCCGCAGCAGTGGCAGCGGAATATTTGATTTAATTCACCGATCCAAATTGGGAGGTGGCCGCAGCATGGAAGAATTTAATAGCGAACAGCGCCAAAATTTGAACGATGCGGCCGCAGAATTTCGGAACAAACAGCGCCTACTACTGGAAAAGCAAGCAGTACCTACACCGGGGGCGATCGCACCTACAGAAATTACCGCCCCTGTCCCTTAAATTTACAATTTTTGTTCGCAGTAAGGACTTTTTTAGGTTCGTAGTTGCGCTTGGGCGCCGGCCGGCGCTAAAGCGCAACTACAAACCTTTTTTCAATTTGCGAATTGCGTGAGTTATCACATCATTTCGCCCTCAATCCCGTTCCAACCACCCCCGCATTTTACCCGGATTAAGCAAACCGTAAGGATCGACCAACTCTTTAAACTGCAACTGTTCCACATTAATACTTTTCATCCCTCCATCTTCCAATATATAAGTGTGAGGATTAGCAATCAGTGCGCCTTGCTCTTCGTGATAGCGAATAATTTCATTTAGCCGTGATTCCGTAGTGTAGCGAACTATTTGCAAAGCCGCGGCGATCGCCCTGCCATTCATCCGCAAAAACTCCAAGTGCATTATCACCTCATCCCCATAATAATTGTACAGTTCCTCAATCAATTTCAAACCTTTATCTGGGGGAAAAAGCGTCTGCAAATAAGTCACAGACGGGTCAACGCTGCGAGCGTGGAGAGTTGTATGATTCCAAGTAAATTCAGCAATTGCTGCACCTTTGCTCGCTGCTTGCGCGTTTTTTTGATAGCAAATTGTGCCACCATATTCGCGCACCAAATCTTGCAGCGGTTCCAGACAAGATTCAGCTACCATTAACAAAGCACAGTGCTTACCTTCAGGAATTGCATCGCGGAAAGCAGCAAAATAAGCAGGAATCGGCCAAGCACAAACACAAATTAGTTTTTTGATAATTCCGTCAGCATCGCCCAAAGCTTGACCGAAGTTTGCCGAGGTCATAAAATCGTCAAAAGCGACGATGATTTCCGCCCAAGGATAAGCAGGGGCGAGGGGAATTTCTAACTCAGTAATAATCCCATTTGTGCCGTAAGCGTGATTGACTTTTTGCACTTCATCGCCGCGCAATTCGATGACGCGGGGCTCGTCTTCCATTGTAACTACTCGAACGGCATGAAGATTTCCCCGATCGCGCAATTGGCCGTAAGTTATCGAACCAATTCCCCCGCTACCGCCGCCGATAAATCCCCCAATCGTTGCGGTGCGATAGGTTGAGGGAACCATCCGCAATTCCCAACCAGTTTCTCGCGCTTGTTTGTCGAAAACCGACATTTTCACCCCTGGTTCTACGCAAGCTAAACCCGGTTTTATCCAGCGGATATTGTTCATTTTGGTGGTATCTAAAATGACGCCGCCCTTGAGGGGAATGCACTGCCCGTAATTGCCCGTTCCTGCACCTCTAACAGTTAGCGGAATTTTGGATTTGACGCAGGCTGCAGCAATCCGCAAAACTTCGGCTTCGCTGGCGGGACGAACTACTAAATCTCCTGTTTTATCACTTAAGAGAGGTTGCAAAACTGGACTGAAGTGATAATAGTCTTGAGATAGCTTGACAACTTGCGCGCGATCGCTAATTATTTCAATTCCCGATAGTTCCGAAGAAAAAGCCTCCCAGTCAATACTTTGAATCGCAGTTGCAGTCATTTTGTTTCCTAACTCCTGACAGTATTATATATTTTATAAAAGCCAGTAGGGTGCGTCAGACGCCAACCCTAATTATTGCGCGCACATCCTGTGCCTGACGCACCTTACAAATCGATTGAATCGCGACAATTGCCTCCAGGACTGCTTTTTTCAATTAATTCAATTAACAAATCCCCCAAACACTGCCATACCGTAGTATTTCCAAGGCACTGCAACAGTGTCAAATCTAGCTTTTACCAGCATTTCCAACTGTGCCGAAAGTGTAGCTAGGCGATCGGGATTAGAATACCCGTAAGAGACACTCGTTCCCACATTTGCGCGAATTTGTGCTAAGGTTTCCCCCTGATTTAGCGCCCAATCTTCTCGCGCCGCTTGATAAATATCTTTCATTGCTGCTGATTCTGCTAAAAGAGGATCGGCATTCCAAAAACAGCCACCAGAATTTAAACTTTCGCGAATGCGTTGAAACAATTTCAACTTCATCTCGTCCTCAAGATGATGAATTGCCAGAGATGAAATGCAAGCATTGAATTTATCGCCCAAGCCTGAGAAATTTGGATTGTTCGCCCATTCTCCAAAATCCATTTCTATGCCAGTCCACCGAGTTGTGTATCCTGCAGACTCTATTTTGGCGCGGGCAAAATCAAGCATTCGTGGCGAGTAATCGACAGCCACTATTTCGGCAGACGGGTAGCGTTTGAGAACTTTTAAAGTGAGTTCCCCCGTACCGCAGCCGAGTTCTAAAATGCGGTGGTTTGTGTTAGCAATGCAGCCTGCTACTACATCTAGCATTTCGTCATATTTAGGTAAAAGTCGCCGAATGCCGGTATCAAAATTGGCAATATTGACGAAAACTTCTCCGGGATAAATTTCGTTGCGCGCAGGTGAGGCAGTAGAGTCAGAATTCACGATCGCCAACCATAGACTACAATTGCTATCCTAACCGAGATAAAGTAAAAATTGCATGAAGTAGGAGAGGGTACTGCGGTGTCCTTACTCCCCACATTCCGCAGATATTCAAGCAGAAGGAAAGGAAGATAGATTCGGAAACACAAAACTCCCAAACGATTGCACAG
>NZ_JAUBRC010000085.1:0-12813 GCF_036701635.1 Microcoleus sp. N9_B4
CCTTGCAGGAGTCGTAAATTTTTTACCCCACCCCAGCCCTCCCCGATGCCTTGGGGAGGGAGTAAGAAATTCACAAATGATTTAGGATTGATTGCTATATCTAACCCGGTAGTCAATTAACAAGCTGCTAATGCGAACTATTCTCTGGGCAGCTAACGCTGCCCCCGCTTAGCAGCTATTTTAACGCACAAAGATGCAAACCAAATCCCGCGCCGCGACAGCTAAAAGCCGAAAAAAAGAGAGCGAATTTTCCAAAATTAAACCCAAGGCAAGTGTTCCCTTAGAACAAACCGAACCTTTGGTCGAAGATGAACCAAAAATTGAAGAAAAATCCGATCGCAATTCCTCCAATAGCGCAGGCGATTCTCCCCAGCTTTTGCCAGCAGAAATTAAGCTCGTCTGCACGCAAGAAAATTTAGCCAACCATCTCGAACTTGTCAGCAAAGCTGTCCCAGCAAAACCCACCCACCCCGTGTTAGGAAATGTCCTCTTAGTTGCTTGCAAAAAAACGCAGCGAGTCCAACTTACCGTCTTCGACATGAGATTGGCTATTCAAACCTCCTTTGAGGCCAACGTTCAATCTCCCGGCGACATGACTATTCCAGTCGGACTTCTCAGTGATATTGTCGGGAAATTCTCGCCCGGAGATATCACTTTAGTCAGTCGCGAAGCCTTGAATCGCGAAGGTGAAGATAGCGAAGATAGCGGGAATAACATCACCTTGCCAGAGGCTGTTAGCAACAGTCCAGTTGCTACCCTAATTGCTGCTTGCGGTCGCTATCAAGTTCGAGGGATTTCGAGTGAAGAATTCCCTGCTATTCCTGAAGTAAAAACAGCGCAAACAATTTGCATCCCCGCTGAAACGTTGAAAGAAGGGCTGAAAGGGTCACTATTTGCCACCGCTACCGATGAAGGCAAGCACATCCTGACAGGTGTTTACTTCAAAATCTGCCAAGATAGCCTCGAATTTGCTGCCACAGACGGCCACCGTTTGGTTGTCCTCAATACTTCAATTCAAGGTTTTTCTAAGAAGAAACAAGCGGAAATTGCACAGCCTCTAGAGCTTACAGTCCCAGCTAAATCGCTTGCCGAACTGGAGCGAATTTTATCGAGCAGGACATCCGCTGACCCAGTAGAGCTTTCTTACAGCACTCTCGACGCTCTGGTAGAATTCCGGTGGGGAGCGCAGCGCTTAGTAACGCGCTGTTTAGAAGGCACATACCCAGCTTATCCCGATTTATTGCAGCAGGATTTCCAACATCAGGTAACGCTGGAAAAAGCACCTTTCATCAAAGCTATAGAGAGAATTGCTGTGCTGGCAGACAAGAAAGAAAAAACGCTCAGCATCCGCATTAATAGCGAAGCACAGCAAGTGTCACTGTCGCTTTTCAGAGAATTTGGAAACGGTTTGGAACAGATGGCAGCGCACGTTAACTCAGACAGCAATTTGTCAATTTCATTCAACATAAAATACCTGTTGGAAGGTGCAAAAGCGATCGCTAGTTCCCAACTCCAAATGCACCTCACTCAGCGCGACGGCCCCGCCATTTTAGTTCCTGCTGGCAACCGCTCCAAGCCCAACATCCTAATGGATGCCAAATACTTGTTAATGCCGATTTTCAAAGACTGATGTCTTTTGCAAAAAAGGCTCGCTTGGCAGAAGTAAAAATATTGAGTTTTTTACTTCTCTCTTCTTCTGAGTGCAAACTCCGCAAATATGACTCTAATTCTCAGCAAACAATTACACCTAACCATTCAATCATGTACGCAGCATTGCCTCAAAAATACCGCCCTCGTAGCTTGTCTGAACTGGCCGGACAGGAGTACATCCAAAGGACACTTTCCAATGCGGTCAAAACTAATAAAATTGCTCCGGCTTACTTGTTCGCCGGCGAACGGGGAACGGGCAAAACTTCAACGGCCCGCATTTTAGCTAAATCTCTCAACTGCACCAGTGCAGACAAACCCACAGTAAAGCCGTGCGGCAAGTGCCAATCCTGCCGCTCGATTGAAAAAGGCAGCAGCTTAGACGTTGCTGAAATTGACGCGGCTTCCCACAACGGCGTGGATGACGCTCGCGCCCTGATCGAGCGATCGCACTTCGCACCAGTTATCAGCCGCTACCGAGTGTTTATTTTAGATGAAGTTCACTGCCTAAGTTCCCAAGCTTTTAACGCTCTTCTAAAATGTTTGGAAGAACCTCCGCATCATGTAGTGTTCATCTTGTGTACAACAGAGCAACACAAAGTGCTGCCAACAATTAACAGCCGCTGCCAAACGTTTCTGTTTCGATCGCTGCCAATCCCAGCCATTGTCAAACAGCTAACAATGGTAGCTGAGAAAGAGTCAATTGCAATTGCCGAAGAAGCTAAAATTGCGATCGCCCGCGCCGCGAATGGCGGGATGAGGGACGCCTTGCAGTTGCTCGACCAGTTGAGCTTATTAGGAGAGGAAATTACTAGTTCTCACGTATTGGAGCTGTCGGGGCGGATACCGGAGTCGGATTTAGTTGCAATTTTGAAATCGGCCCGTATCGGCAACGCGCTGAAGCTGCTGCAACTGTCCCGCGAACTCATTGACAGCGGGAAAAGCCCTAAAATGCTGCTGGCGTCGCTGCTAGCCTGCTACCGGGACTTGTTGCTTGCAACGAGCGTGTCAGACTGTTCGCTGATGCTAGTTAGCGGCATTTCGCACTCAGCCCTGATGGAAATTGCCTCTGCTTGGGACTGCAATGCGATCGCTGCTGGCCTCGAACAGTTGCGGGCTTCGGAATGGCAGCTCAGCAAGAGCGCTCACCCAACGCTGTGGCTGGAACTCTGCTTGCTGGGATTGGCAAAGGTGCCACAATTAAAACCCCACGTCGCTCTTGGCGCTCTTGCTAACCCCAGGCAGCCCGACCGCACCCAGAAGCTGCCCACCTCCTCCAAGTTGCGATCGCCCCGTTCCAAAGAGCTCGCCATTTGGGAAAAAGTGCTCTCAGCGACTTCTGAGAAGAACCGCGCTTTACTCTGTGCTGCTTCCCTGGTAGCACTGACGGAAAAGAAAGCGGTGCTGGCCGTGCCCGCCCAATACCTGGACAAGTTCAACCGAAACGCGGCTAAGGTGCAGAAGATATTTCTGGCTGCAACGGGCGTTCGCTATCAAGTGTCGTTCGAGGAGAAAAACCCATGATTAGCTTGCTGATAGGGGATGACCTCCACGCGATTCACAAAAAGCTTTCTGCCTTTAAAAAGAACCTCGACCCCGCTTGGATTGGCTTCAATTATCACCGCTTTGATGCTTCGGCATTGAATGAGGCAGTTGACTGCGCCTTAACTCCCGCCTTGGGAACGGAAAAAGCAAAGTTAGTGGTGGTAGAAGGGTGTAATTTCAAACAGTTTACTGAAGAGGCGCTGGAGGTTCTCCAGTTGCTCCCGCAGATACCGCAAAAGACGCACCTGGTTTTTGTAGCGCCTTCCATTGACAAACGCCTGAAGGTGGCAAAATTCTTGCTTTCTCAAGCTAAGCTGTTCGAGTTCGACCTTATCCCCCCCTGGCGAACGGATCTCATTGCCCGATCGATCCGAACTCAAGCTTTGGCAATAGGGCTGTCGCTGAACTCAAATGCTATTGATTACTTGGCGGTTGCGATCGGCAACAATCCGGCTCGCGCTGAATCAGAACTGCACAAGTTGGCGACTTACAGCAGTGGCGCGAACCTCACTTTAAACTCTGTGCGATCGCTGGTTCCTTCAACCACTCAAAATAGCCTCCAGCTTGCCGAAGCGCTGAGGGAAAATAACTCTAAGAGAGCAGTTTGTTTGCTACTTGAACTTTTGGCAATAGAAACTTTCCCGCTGGCGATTTGTGCGACGCTGATTGCTCAATTTAGAACTTGGTTGTGGGTGAAAGCGGCGATAGTTGGAGGAGTTAAACAAGACGCTGAAATTGCCCGGATTTGTCAAATTGCTAACCCTAAGCGAGTGTACTTTCTGAAAAAAGAAGTAGCTGCTGCTTCTCTAACATCCCTTTCGTCTGCGGTGTCTCTGCTGCTTGACTTAGAGGGTTCGCTGAAGCTTGGGCGTAAAGGGGATTCCATGTTGCCTGCAATTCTGGCGATCGCCCAACTGTTTTCTCCTAAGAAAGTAAGGAAGCGCGAAGTAAAAGCGATGTAGGGGCGAAGTAGAAGCGATCTAGGGGCGATGTAGGGGCGATGTAGGGGCAATCGCGAGTGCTCATCTAAACCCCCAAAAGACCCCCGCTTACTCGAAGAGAAGCGGTGGAAGGAATGGGGGCAAATTTCGGGGTTCGATGCCCCGAAATTTGCAACTTCAACGTATTTAGCATAGTTTTCAGGTTGAATACGGTATAATGTAAGAACTGCTGAAGTAAATGCTGTAATTCAAGCATCTATTGCTGACTCTAGAAAAGATTTTCTGCACAAGCTCACAACTCAACTGGTACGCGAAAACCCAACGATTGTGGTTTAAAATTTGGCTTTCAGAAACATGGTTAAAAGAGGATGTCAATTCCCTCGTTTAACTAATTTTGAAATAAAACGGGGGAAATTTTATCTTTTTTAGTCAAAAATTTTATAAAACTTCTTAATTAAACTAAAGTTACTCCAAATCGCTCCCCCAACCGCGCCGGAGGGTAAGCGAATTGCATTCTTTGAGAGGCACTACGTGTTGAGGTTTAATAAACAGCTTTGTTACTTTCATGGCGGTTATTTAATCGAGTAGAATTTATTTTAATTATTTGTACACTTTTTATCAGAAACGCTATCATAATAATCAATAATTATTAAAAATAACTTTAAACATAATAGTCTTTTCTTATACCATAATGTAGCGCATTGCTAGTTGAAGAAATATGCTATTCTAAGAAGGTAAAAGCAGCGAACCTTTTGACAGTGAAGGCGACCTGCCGATACAGCCCGCGCCGCCCCGACAGAGAATAACCCCAGCTTTCTGTTAGGAAACCTTATTGGGTTTAGCAGGCAAAGGTACAAAGCCCCAATCCCCAAATAAACAACCAGGGCTATCCAAATGAATAAAAATGAAACTGTGTCGCTCTCAGTCAGCGACGCGATTCAGCATATTGGTCTTGACCAACTCAAGCCTCACCCTCGCAATGAGGAAATTTACGGAAGCACCGAAAGTATTGCTGACCTGGTAGAGTTGATCCAACTCAAAGGCTACGTCCAACCGCTGACCGTCAAAACAGATGGCACGATCGTCAGCGGCCATCGGCGGTGGAGGGCGCTGGCAGCGCTGGGCTGGAAGTCTGTCCCAGTTATTGTCTGCCACTTCCCGACTGAAGATGACGAGCTCTTCGTCTTGGTGGCAGAAAACCGCCACCGCCACCAAAGTCCAGTACAGAGAATTCGGGAAGGAATTGTTGTGGAGCCTATAGCTAGAGAGCTGAGGAACAGATATGCTGCCAAGAAAGCTTGCCAGCAAGCTGCTGACTCAGCAGAGCCGCCGTCGGACAACCAGCAACCGCTGATGGAAAATTTTCCATTGAACCCGCTCGATTTGGGCCTGACTCCAAGGGAAATGGAACTGACGGAAAATATTGTGGCGGCTATAGTCGGCTTGGGATGCGGCAGGAACTACAGGAAAGGGCGCATTGCCGTCAAAGCTGCCGACGATCTCAAGAGAGACAGCCCCGAATTGGCTGCAAAGTGGTTGGACATTATTAATGACCACAGCATAGATGTAGGGTATCAACTTGCGAAGATGCAGGAGGACAAGCGAGTAGTGGCGTTGGCTGCGATCTCGTCGGGAGCAGCGAAAACCCCGAAACAAGCTAAAGCTCTGATTAAGGCTGCTTTGAGAAAATCTTCCGCCTCGAAGGAAACCGAGGGCAGCAGTAGTAGCGAGCCGATTCAAGAAGGCGATTGCGGTGGAGAATGTAAAACTTGCACTCCTTGCGAACCAATTACGGGTGAGGGAGTCAAAACGCGCTTTGGTCCAGACAGCGCGGGGGCATGGGTTATTGTCAAAATCCCTTTTATTCCTACTGAAAAAATAGCGGAAAGGAAGTGGAATGGATTTTGGGGCCGGATTGTGGAAGTTGGAGCGACTTTGAAAGTCGATATGGGTTCAGAGGTGGTGTCGCTCCTTCACTCGGATGTGGTGGCGATATTGAACCCAACGCCGAGTTTTTGCTCAATAGCTGAGCGAATTCTCAGGCTGCAAAGCTTCGGCACGGTGTACGAGTTTGGGAAAATCGTCTTGAACAGGATGCAGAGAAAAGTGGTTTGGGATGCAGCAGCGCTAGCTTATCTGGATGCTGTGGAACAGGTGGAATTGGCGCGGCGGGCGATCGAGCAGGCTTTGTAGTAAGGTTCCTTTTTACTGAAACTAACCGATGATCTGTTTGCCAATGAGTTTGAATGTGCGATCGCACAGCATTGAGTGCTGCTGCGTCGCAGTTTAACTCGTCGCTACCATAGCCGAGCAGTGCAACCTCTAACAGTTTGGCTCGTTTTTTCGCTTCCGGGTCTGACGCGGGTGAAACGCCTCTGAAACCTTGATAGGTCAATCGTTGAGGCTCCTTAACATCGACAAGCATGATGACTACTTGAGAGGGTTATTAACAATGTTCCTGGGCAGCAATGGCGTAGTCGCAGGCATTGAGACATCACCCTTAAACTGAAGTTCCGTGTACTCGAAACCCTCTCAAGTGGCGATCACCCGTGAGTATTTTTCTTGAGGTCGCTCAACTCTTATTTATAAATATTTGATAACCAAAATGTTCATTATCAATAAATAGCATCCAGGCGACTAGCGTCGCGCCCTCTGGGTAAGCTGTAACTGTCTTACTCACCTATGCAATTAATCAACCTCACCGATCTAAGTTTTCTAGCCAATCCGACACAACTAACAGTTCCCATTGAATTGAAACAAGAACAATTTCAACTAATAATGAAACAAACTTTCTTGAAACTCCCCACTGAACCCCTGCTACTTGCAAATCCCAAAGTGGATAAGTGGATTATGGAAGTTAGTTTGCTATTTCCAGAGGTATTTGAATGGGAACCTCCTACATTCTTAGTCGATACTCAGTTTAGCGCTAGGCTTAATAAAGATGTATGCGTGCAAATCAACGCCAATGCAGCTTTTCTTGAACGTCAATCCGTCCATTTAATTGAATGGGCAATCCGCCATCCTGCATTAAATTGGTCTGACCGAGTAAAATTGTGGACAGCAGCCGAATCTCTCTCACTGCCACCAGAAAATATCAAGCTGACCGTGTTAGCACTGCACCCCACCCATCCGGGGACGAGGCGCCTCCTCAGTTGGGACAGCCGGCAACACACACAGACAAGAGATTGGCTCGCGTCCGCGCTGGCAGGACAGGCGAGATCGCCTGTTGCGGCTCGAAGAACATCACTGCCTGCGATCGCGCCCCTCACTCATTTCGACATCGAGGGAATTCCAGAGGTAGAGATTTAGGGGTAAAGGCGAGATACGATACTGTTGGCGAAATATTTCTTAATATTCTTGGCGATCGCCAAGAGGCATCTGTTTGGTCATAAATAAGTTAAGGAGATCTAATCTTCTGCCTGTGGTGACTCCGTAGAAGATGTCAGAAAAGCGAGCAATATTTTTACATCTAGATAAGTAGCTTTGCTTTTCTGGTTATGCCCTCTTAGTTTATTGAGTAGCTCCTCAGCATTCGGAAATGGTTTGGGTGGTGAGTTTAAGTTGTTAACAGGTTTATCGGAGCGGGGATTAATCTTGTTAACAGGTTTCTCAAAAAGCCAAATCGGAGGAGAAAGTGGCTCACCACCTTCAGCTATATATTCTTGATAGCGTTCCACCAACTGATTGATTTGTTCAGCAAGGGGAACTGGGATACGTGCCAGCTTGGTGTCGTAGGGAGCTTTCTTACCTCTCCCGCCTTTGGGTTTGGGCATCAGAGTCGAAAAAGTCGTAAACAAGTTTATCATAAACTTGTTTACGACTAATAAACCTGTAAACAGCTTTGTTCAACAGCCCTGATGCCGATTTATACTTGTTAACTGGTTTGACATACCTGTAAACAGCTTTAATTAATCGGGTGCTAGTTGGGCGAACGATGATTTACGGGTTTGAGCCAAAGGCTCTCCTCGCAGCCAGGCAGTCAAACGTACTACATTGATCGCAGCGGCGGTGATGATATGCTGCAATGTGGTCTTTTTAAGACCAATGTACCGACAACGGCGTAGTTCAAATGCCCGCACTGCCAGGGATATAGTACCCTCAATTCCGACCCGGTGGGCATAAATCGCTTTGAACTCATCAGACGGATGATAGGCGCGGGCTTGCTGTAGAACCTGCCAATCTGATTGTGTCCTCCGTGTTAGCGAACGACCAGTTTTTAAGGAACGGGTGCATTGGTCTCGGACAGGACATACCAGACAATCTTTTTGGGCAAAAGCGATATAAATTGTAGAATTTCCATTGGCGTCATGGCTGGGCTTCCAACGTTGGCTGGTTTTGCCGATTGGACAGTACACCACTTTCTTGTCCCAATCAATATTAAAGTTGTTAGTATCGAAGCCTTGCTCAGCAAGAGCCTGCCAATGATGATTATTAGGCACTGGTCCAAACAGTTCAACCTCATACTCCTGCTGGGCACTAACCATCAGAGATACGCTGGTATAACCCGCATCAACCAGATGTTGTTGAGGTAAGAGTTCTTTGTTTTGTAGAGCTTGGTGGATGATGGGTGTGGCGAGTTGGTCTCCTACAGGAGCATTAGTTGTTTCTACATGGGTGATCAACCGAGGTGAATTTTCATCACAGCTCTCACTCAGATGAACCTTGTATCCCGTCCAGTGCGTAGTTCTCTTAGTCCCGTAACGGGCTTCCATGTCATAAGGTGAGCGAATCTGCTGCACACAAGGAGGACGGTCTTCTTGTGAACGTAGACGGACTGTGGACTCCGGTGCATAAAACTGTTGTAGCCATAGTTGGCGCAAGGTCTGTACCTCGGATAACTGCCTCAATCGGGGCGGTGCCTTGCTACTATATATAGCTTCCATTAACTTGAAGCCATCAGCCCCCACTTGAGCGGCAAATTCTTCCCGTTCCATCGGCTTTCTCGGCAGATGAGATTCCTCAACGCGCTTGCTGTAACGCTCGTACCATGCAGGGGAGGCTAAATTGGTTAACCAGCTTGGGGCAACTTTAGCTACAGCATTAAGAGCGTAGCGTAGGGTTTCAGTAATACATTCTAAACGCCCCAAGTCTCGGATAGCTGCTAATATGTTTGTGGAATCAGTGCGTTGGCGACCACGAGGTTTTAATAAGCTCAGTTCCTGACATTTATACGTTAGAGTCGATAGGGGCATTTCTACCCCTACCTCTCCTTCAGAACGGAACGTGAAACTTTCGCTTCATTCCGCTCCTTGATATCTCCATCCTTTATTAAGGATACAACTCAAAACGGGTTATCATCATGGTTCTTTTGTAGGGAACCGTCATTTTCCGTTTTTGTGTCGTGACAATGCTTGTGCAGAAGTTGGAGATTTTTGTACTCATCCTTACCGCCTAATGAGCGGGGTTGGATATGGTCAACTTCTACAACGTCTGTAGGTGTAAAGTACAGACCACAGTGGGTACATTTACCCTTTTGTGTCTTAAGCAGTGTTGCCACTCTTGTTGGTGTTTCAGGGTATTCTCCGCGTCTTTTGCTCCAATAAATCCAGTCACCGTCGTAAGGTGTTGAGCTGCCTTTTACCTTGACGTGCCTTATAATAGGAGTTGCTTGGTGTTGGATTAGCTCTAAACCTTCTTCTGTGCTGAAACACCAATTTCTGTCGCCTACTGTTCGCCAGTATTTGTCTTTGTTGATGCTGCCTTTTCCCCGTCTTCTCGCCCATGCTCTTAACTTGTCGTAAGTAAGATTATCAATCCTTGTAAAGGTTCCCTTACTTACTACTGTTGAGTAATAGTTTGACCATCCCCTAATTATTGGATTCAGCCTTTTGATTAAGGCATATTGGGGGGAGTGGTTATGAGTGTCTATCACTTCTTCAATTTTTGCAACATGAGCTTTGACTTTGGGTTTTGACGGAGTGATTAATGTTTTAAAACCGAGTGAAGTTCCGTTTGTACTTTTTGCACTTCGGTAGTTACCTACCTTATGTTGTTGTACATGGAATCCTAAAAACTCAAACCCAACATTTCCATTATATTCATTGAGGGTGTGGGTTAATTTTGTTTTGCTTGGTTTTAATTCTAAGCCAAAATCACTTAACCATTCTGCAATTATCTTCTGACAGGCTAGTATTACTTCAATGTCTTTGTGGATAAGTCGGGTAAAGGGATTACATCGCTGTAACCCCCTCCCCTCAAAACCGGACTTGTACCTTTCAGCACATCCGGCTTAAGCAAATTACTAGCTTCCACATGCTTCAGTCATTTTGCAGCATGAATCTGTTGATGACAGTAGAAGTGTAAGAATCGGAGATTTTTGTAGCTATTACTCCCACCCTGTTGTTTTGGTTCAATGTGATGAACATGCAGTTCTTCCCCGTTGAATAGAGATTCTCCGCATTTAGGACAAATGCATCCTTGGTTCTGAGCAATCTTTTGTTTACTGGGAGTAAGAGATTTAGATTTAGCCTTCTCCCTGTCTTGCCAGTAGCTTTTAAGATTTGGATCATCAGGAGATGATCTGCCCTTCACCAGAATATGTCTTTCTATCCTGAACCAGCTAAATTTGAGCAAATGCATACCTGTGGTTTTGTCACCAAATACCCATCGGTCCCTACGCTCTAAATTCAGCCTGCCCCAATACCGGCTTTGTCTCCAGTAACGGGGTTTTTTAGGGTGGGTGTGCTTGACATAGCGAACTGCCCGATGAAACATCCAACGGTCAAGACTATGAAAAATTTCACAAGACACTCCTGAACGGAAATAGTTCGCCCATCCTCGAATAATCGGGTTTAAGCGTTTAATAATTGCTAGAACATTCGACCCTCGCAAGGAGAGCCATTCCTTTCGCAACTTATTCCGTATTTTGCTTACCGATTCCTTGCTTGGCTTAATCAGCAGCTTCCAACCTGTTTTAGAGGTTTTTTCGGCTCTGTAGTGTCTGATGTTGAAGCCTAGAAAGTCAAATCCCTCACTCAGATGAACAATTTTGGTTTTCTGGGCCGATAGCTCTAACCCTCTTTGTTGCAACCAATTTTTTAGGATTTCAATCACTTCTTCGGCATCTTCTTTAGACTCACAGAATGCTGCAAAATCGTCCGCATAACGAACGATTGCTCGCTTTCCAATAGACTGACCTCTGGAGTCGTATTTGACACCAATGGCTTCCTCCATTCCATGCAAGGCAATGTTAGCCAACAAGGGGGACACCACGCCGCCCTGGGGAGTTCCACTATCCGTTTCATGAAAAACTCCTTGTTCCATGTATCCTGCCTTGAGCCATTGTTTAATCAGTTCCCGACCAGGGACTTCACCAATTGCCTTGAGCAAGAATTCATGGCTGATATTGTCAAATGCGCCTTTGATGTCAGCATCTACGACCCATTTCTTCCGTTTATTTGGTCGAGCTAAGCCGAAGATCTTCTCAATGGCATCGTGACAACTTCTACCAGGGCGGAATCCGTAGCTGGTTCCCTCGAATTTTGCCTCCCATTCTGGTTCAAGAGCGTTCTTGACCATTGCTTGAAGACATCTGTCTTTGACAACAGGGATTCCCAGTGGGCGTTGTTTTCCATTTGCTTTCGGTATGTACACCCGACGCGCAGGTTTTACTCTCCAAAGGGTGAAAGCCGATAATTCATCGACCAATTTGCCTCTAGTTGTAGGAGTTTTCACCACTACTTTGTCAATTCCTGGCGTATTTCTACCTGCGTTCTGCTGCGTCACTCTGCGAACACTCATCAGAATGTTGGCATAGCTTCGTAGCATAAGCTTTTGAAGCGAACGTACCTTTTTATAGTTCCGTTCTGTGGTCGCCCGAAAGATTCTCTGTCTCAAATTCCTGACAGTCCGATTGATTTTGCGCCAGTTAATGGCGTTCCAATCGGTTTGCCCTTTGGTTCCGTTTGCTAAAGCCATGCTTTGCATCTAACTTGCCCCTGAGTGAGAAATCATTACAGAAGTCTTTGGGTAATTCACCTGACCCACGTCAGCACCCTTTCAGGTTGGGTATTTCCCTATCCAGCAGGTTATGGATTTCCTTTGCCTTTCGGCTTACTGGCGTTCGCTTAAGGGGTCATCCCTGTCCCACTGGGGAATTCAGTCGTCCTTGCGGTTGACCTACTGGAAATCCAGACCCCATTGGGGTTATCACGTTCCACATGTTAGAGATGCAACTGAAGAGGGTGTCTCCTTTACTGCGGGGACGGGGTGTCCTCGAATTCGATTCATAAGACCGAATTCCGTGCCTCGGTTGGTAAGACCGAGGTTCATTGTCCCTTCATCACCGTATCAGCCATATTTCGATGACCAGACGTCACGCAGCCTCATCAGAGATTCACTTGCGTTCACCCATTCAGTCTTCCTCTTGCCCGGTTTGTCCAAATGGCTTGGACGCTCCTTAGACGTTACCTCCTTGCAAAAGACCCCACCGTTACCAGTGATGCCCTTGGAGATTGAGGATAGGTTTGGACACTAACCTAGAGAAGTCACCTCCTCACTCACAACATGCGACATCGTGTCGCGCTCACGAAGTCGTCAGCATAACGGATTAGGCTAAGGGCGTTCCGGTTATCCCGTTTGTTTCCTTTTAGTGTTTCCGCGTGCTGTTTGACTCTTTCTTCCATACCGTGTAAAGCAATGTTCGCAAGTAAAGGTGAAATCACCCCTCCCTGTGGTGTAC
>NZ_JAUBRC010000086.1:0-11810 GCF_036701635.1 Microcoleus sp. N9_B4
GAAATAGCAAATGCTGTTAACAATGTGGTATTGAACAATCAACAAATTTCTCTAACTGCTCAACAACAAGCAGTGGCTATTCAACAAGTAGTGGAGGCGATGAACAGCCTCAACCTAGCGGCAAAAGAAACTGCTAGTGGTATTACTCAAACCAAAGTAGGCACTCAACAATTGAACGATGCAGCCCAAAATCTCAATTCAATTGTCTAAAGGGCGCTTAGTCTTTTGGGATAGCAGACTAGCAATTGATAGCATTGAGTCATGAATTGATCGGGCAGCCCTCCCAGCTTGTCAAACCTGCGGCATCCAAGTCACAACGATCGCAGGCGATGGCATCGCGACAGCCAGGGCGAGCGAATTTCTGCCCTTCAATAAACTGCGATCGATAACTTCTGACTCGTGCTCAATAATGAATCCGTGTATCCGTGACTTCCGTGTCCTCCCTTTCTTTAACCACACCTAAAATTTGCAAAATGTCAAGGGATTCGATCGACTTTTCCCCACCTTAGCCACCAAGTCCCAAACAAGATGTAGCGCCGCAAATAATTCCCCAAATTTCTTGCCACAAACGGTCACATCCGTTGTAATATAGATGTAAGTCACAGCCCGTTAAAGTAATCAAGCAAAAATTAAGCCGCTCAATATATTCACGCTCCAACGAGCGATGAGTTGTATTGAGCGTGTCTATTAAGGAGCGATCGAAGCTCGTCAGACACCCCAAATATTCAGGAAGAATCATGCCATCAAGATCCGCCAACGATGTAGACGTAGCAGAGCAATATTGGCACTACCTAGAAATATCCAAGGTTGCAACTATCTTAGGAACCAACCTGGAAAGCGGTTTAGAACCGACAGAAGCCAACCATCGCCAACAGAAATTCGGGCCCAACGAACTAACGGTTAAAGCAGGGAAACCAGCCTGGTTAAAATTTATCCTGCAATTTAACCAACCGCTCCTGATCATCTTGCTGAGTGCAGGTTTAATCAAAGCAGTAATCGGAGAATGGCTAAACGCTAGCGTAATTTGGGGCGTAACAACCACCAACGCTACTATTAGTTTCATCCAAGAAGCTGGAGCCGAGAAAAAAATTGAAGCCCTAGCCCAAGCTGTCACCACCGAAGCCACAGTCATTCGGGGCGGCAAAAAATTAAGAATTCCCTCCAAAGAACTCGTTGTCGGCGACTTAGTAACCCTGACTTCCGGCGACAAAGTACCGGCAGACTTGCGCTTAGTGAAAGTCCGCGACTTGCAAATCGACGAATCGGGACTCACCGGGGAATCTGTTGCTGTCGAAAAAGAATTAGGACAATCGGGAGACATAGTTCTGCCAAAAGAAACGCCACTAGCAGAACGGGATAACATGGCCTATGCCGGCAGTTTTGTCACTTTTGGCCAAGGTAGCGGCATCGTAATTGCGATCGCCAATAAAACCGAAACCGGCAAAATCTCCCAACTATTAGATCGGCACATCGACCTCACCACCCCCTTAACCCGCAAATTCAACCAATTCAGTCAAAACTGGCTGCTATTCGTGTTGGGAATGGCAACCTTGACCTTCGCAGTCAGATTGGGCAGGCCAGTCCCTCCGGGAGTTTCAGCCTTTAAAGAAGCAGTCGAACCCGCAGTCGCCCTGATTGTCGGCGCAATTCCCGAAGGCTTACCCGCCGTCATCACCGTCACCCTAGCCGTAGGCGTTTCCCGGATGGCAAATCGCCACGCGATCGTCCGCAAATTGCCCGCAGTCGAAACCCTCGGCGGCGCTACAGTCATCTGTTCCGACAAAACCGGAACTTTGACGGAAAACCAAATGACGGTGCAAGAAATCTATTCTGGTGGCGAATCCTACTCGGTTACGGGTACGGGATACAGCCCCGAAGGTGAAATTCAACTCAACCAACTGCCAATTACTGTCAGCCAAACTCCAACTTTGCAAGAATGTTTGCAAGCTGGACTGCTTTGCAACGACTCTCAGTTGGAATTCAAAGACGATAATTGGATTGTCGTCGGAGATCCGACAGAAGGAGCGTTAATTGCTGCGGGCAAAAAAGCCGAATTGAGTCAGCAAACTTTATCCAAGTCAATGCAGCGGCTGGATTCAATTCCCTTTGAATCTCAGTTTCAATACATGGCGACGCTGCACCGAACTCCCACTGGCAAAATTTTGTACGTCAAAGGTTCCGTAGAATCAATTCTCGGCCGCTGCGGTTCCAGTCTCGATACCCAAGGAAATCCGGTAGAAGTCGATCGGGCACAAATCCACCATCAAGTGGATGAAATGGCAAAGCAAGGCTTGCGCGTCTTGGCTTTAGCGAAAAAGCCAGTACCCGAAGAGCAAAATTCCGTCGATCACTCGGATTTGGAGTCAGGCCTGGTTTTCTTGGGACTGCAAGGCATGATTGACCCGCCGCGGGCTGAGGCGATCGCAGCCGTCCAAGCTTGTCAAACCGCCGGCATCCAAGTCAAAATGATTACCGGCGACCACATTGCCACAGCCAAGGCGATCGCCCGCCGCATGGGATTCCGCAAAACTAAACACAACAGGGAACTTGTAGCCTACACCGGCGCCCAACTCGCGGAAATGAGCAAGAACGAACTCGCCGAAGCTGTAGAAGCAGGCTCAGTTTTTGCCCGCGTCGCCCCGGAACAAAAGCTGCGCCTGGTAGAAGCTTTGCAGCAGAAAGGCGAAATTGTGGCGATGACGGGAGACGGGGTTAACGACGCGCCTGCCCTCAAACAAGCGGATATCGGGATTGCGATGGGTAGCGGTACGGAGGTTTCTAAGGAAGCCGCGGACATGATTCTTACCGATGATAACTTTGCGTCGATCGAATCTGCTGTCGAAGAAGGGCGATCGGTTTACAAAAATCTGCTCAAAGCAATCAGCTTCATTCTCCCAGTCAACGGCGGAGAATCGATGACAATTTTGCTCAGCACCCTCCTCGGTAGAGAATTGCCGATTTTGTCGCTACAAATTCTCTGGCTGAATATGCTCAACTCGATCACCATGACTGTGCCTCTGGCTTTCGAGCCCAAGTCAGCGGGAGTCATGAAACAGCAGCCCCGACCGGTAAACGAAGCTTTCCTCACCGGAAATCGGATCAAGCGGATCATCGCTATTTCTCTTTACAACTGGACTCTGATTTTCGGAATGTTTGAATGGGTGCGCCAAGCGGATTGGGGAACTTTGGCACTGGCCCGCACGATGGCGATTCAAGCTTTGGTAATGGGGAGAATTTTTTACCTGTTGAGTCTCAGCCAGTTGTTGCCTTCTTTGATTGCTAAGTTTAGCGGTTCTAAGGAAGAAGTTAGTGGCGCTCCCGCCCTCGGTGTGGGAATTGTCCTGGCGGTGATTTTGCAGATTATCTTTGCTAATTCTCCGTTTGTCAATCGCATATTTGAGACGGCTCCGATGAATCTGGATCAGTGGCTGATTTGCTTCGGCGTTGCTCTGCCGATGATCGGTGTTGCTCTCTCCGTCAACCGCTTTGACCCGCCCAACTAATCGAACTTGTAGGTACTGCGATCCCTTAGTAATTTCGGGTGTTTAGAAACCGGGTTTCTTGAAGAAACCCGGTTTCTCTGTTTTACGGAAATCGAACCTGAAAGCCCACGCCATATCATATCCGGTAAATCATTTATGATTAAGCGCCAATTTTAGTCCACCAATGAAAACCAGTTAACCGTGTGAAAACAGCTAATTGGTAAATTAGTAATTATTTCTGTATAATTCACTACAATTATTAGACCAAAAAAGTAAAGATATATTAACCAAGTAAATGTGTGGTGGGGGCGATATTTGCCACTTATTGACCATGGATTTGAATGCCCCCCGATCGCCATTCGCTACAACCCTTACCCATCCTGTCTTGGTTTGAACCAGTTTGGATGAGCAAACCAGATCGCCCTTCCCCACGATTCGTTATCGATAGCCCTCTCAAAAGATTTACTTATCAATCAAATTTAATAATTGTTTTAGAATTTCTGCAATAGTACGGTAGAGTTAATTATCAAGCCAAGAAAATGTGCTGCTCGCTTTTTGGGAGATCGCACAGCTCGGCCGATCGTCGAGATATTGAGTTAATCAAAAGTGTAAAATCAGCAGGGATAGTTTAAAGACTTATGCTAGCGATAAATCTTTTGCTCCCTCCTGCGAACCAGCGCTCAAAACAGTTCGCTAAATTCCATTAACGAACAGAAAAAAAGCGCATTGATAAACTTCAGTGATGTCGTTACAGAAGATTATGAATTGCAGCGAGGCTAGACTATGACAAAATTTTCAGAGCAATTTTCTCGGCGTAAATTTATCGTTACAGCAGGTGCATCTGCCGTCAGTTCAATACTGCTCAAAGGTTGTTTGGGAAATCCCCCAGAACCCGGTGCAACTGCCGGTACTGACGGCGCAATACCCGCAGCTACCTCAGTAATGGCTGTTGCCAACGAGAAAAGAGTCGAAGGAATTGAAAGCACTAAAATCACATTGGGATACATCCCGATCGTCGAAGCAGCACCTTTAATCATTGCCCAAGAAAAAGGCTTTTTTGCCAAATACGGCATGACTGAGGTAACAGTTGCTAAGCAAGCCAACTGGGGTTCTGCCAGAGATAACCTAGAAATTGGATCGGCAGGCGGCGGCATTGACGGTGGCCAGTGGCAAATGCCGATGCCTTATCAAATTAGTAAAGGCCTGATTACCAAAAACAGCGTCCAAATCCCGATGTATGTTCTAGCCCAGTTGAACACTCAAGGAAATGGAATTGCGATCGCGAGCAAACACCAAGGCAAAGGCATCGGGCTCAAACTAGACCAAGCTGCCCAAGACTACATGAAAGGCCTCAAACAAGCAGGCACGCCCTTCAAAGCAGCCTACACCTTCCCCAAAGCCAACCAAGACTTTTGGATTCGCTACTGGCTAGCAGCTAACGGCATCGATCCCGACACAGAAGCCGAGTTGCTAACAGTACCGTCAGCGCAAACCGTAGCCAACATGAAAACCGGCAGCATGGACGGTTTCAGTACCGGCGACCCCTGGCCCCTGCGGATCGTCACAGAGAACATCGGCTTCATGTCCGCCCTGACTGGCCAAATCTGGAAAGATCACCCCGAAGAGTATCTAGCAATTCGTGGCGACTGGGTAGACAAACACCCCAAGGCCACAGAAGCCCTGCTAGCAGGACTGATCGAAGCGCAGCAGTGGTGCGACAAACCAGAAAATCGCCCAGAATTAGTAGCCATTACTTCTGGCAGAAACTACTTTGACGTAGCTCCGGCAGTTTTGACACCTCCCTACCAGGGCAAGTACCTCATGGGTGACGGCCAACCAGCGATCGACGATTTCAAGATGAGTCCGCTGTACTGGAAAGACGACCTCGGCAACGTTTCTTATCCCTACAAGAGTCACGATTTGTGGTTCTTAACCGAAAGCGTGCGCTGGGGTTTCTTGCCAACTAACACCTTGGCAGATTCTAAGACAATCATCGATAAAGTCAACCGAGAAGATTTGTGGAAAGCCGCAGCAAAATTAGCCGGAGTTGCTGATGCTGACATTCCAAAAAGTACGTCTCGGGGCGTTGAGAAGTTCTTTGACGGCACAGAATTCAACCCGGAAAAGCCAGAAGCTTATCTCAAGAGTTTGGCAATTAAAAAAGTGTGATGGGGTCTTAGCTTCCCATAATTTTGTCTCGAAATTTAGTCTCGAAAATACACAGCACCAGACATAGGAGATTAGCAGCATGGCTGTAAGTACAAGTCGGAGAGGCGGCAATGCACAAGGAGCTTTTGGCGAGTTTTGGAAGAAGAATTCCCCAAATATCTTGCCGCCAATTTTAGGAGTTTTGGGCTTTCTGTTGGTTTGGCAATTCTTGTCAAGTACGGGACTGATCAAACTGCCGGGGCCGATCAGCATTTGGACTGACGAACGGACGCGGATTTTGTTGCTGTATCCTTTCATGAACTCCAAAACCTACGGAATTGGATTATTTTGGCAGACTTTGGCGAGTTTGGAACGGGTGGCAAAAGGCTACACTCTCGCGGCCGTTGTGGGAATTGGTACGGGTGTTTTGGTAGGTACAAATCCTTTTCTAAACCGCGCTTTAGATCCGCTTTTTCAGTTTTTGCGGATGGTGGCCCCTTTGGCTTGGGTACCCATTGCCCTGGCTGCACTGCAACAAAACGAACCTGCTGCTTTGTTCGTGATTTTTATCACTTCAGTTTGGCCGATTTTAATCAACACGGCTGAAGGTGTTCGCCAAATTCCCGACGATTACAACAACGTGGCGAAAGTGCTGCAACTTTCTCGTCAGGAGTATTACATCAACATCTTGTTTCCGTCGGCACTTCCTTATATCTTCACAGGATTGAGAATTGCGATCGGTTTGGCTTGGCTGGCGATTATTGCAGCGGAAATTGTGATGTCTGGGATTACGGGTATCGGCTTCTTTATTTGGAATGCTTACCAGCAAAACTACATCAGCGAAATTCTGTTAGCGGTGTTCTACATTGGGGCTGTTGGTTTGTTGCTCGATCGCATGATGGCTTGGTTGCAGCAAAAGATTGCTCCTTCTCAAGGAAAGTAGCTAATTCGATGGGTTAACGGTTGACGGTTGACTGTTGACTGTTGACTGTTACCGGAATTACGAACTCGGAGGATCAGAAACCAGTTGTTTAAACTATTTTTGAGGGATTAAACCAAGTAGTTGGGTTAGTTTAAAGACCAGTTTTACGCATCCCGGAATGTATTAACTATTAGCTGTTATATATCAACAGCGAACAGCGAACAGTCAACAGTCAACAGTCAACACTCAACACTCAACAGTCAACACTCAACAGTCAAATAACAAACTTACAAAAAAGGCAAGAAAATCATGTCTGTTTTGATTGCAGTAGAACAACTAGAAAAAGTCTTTAATCTCTCAGATGGGGGGACATACATCGCCCTCAAAGGCATCGATCTAGAAATTAAAAAAGGCGAATTTATCTCCTTAATCGGACACTCCGGCTGCGGCAAATCTACGCTGCTCAATATGGTCGCAGGTTTGGATATGCCAACAGAAGGATTGGTGACAATTGAAGGGCAAAGAATCACCCAGCCTGGTCCCGATCGCATGGTAGTATTCCAAAACTATTCGCTGCTACCGTGGCGGACGGTCAGAGAAAACATTACCCTAGCCGTAGACTCGGTAATGAGCGGCTTACCGAAAGCCGAGCGCCTCGAAATCATTCAAAAACACATCGACATGGTGGGCTTGACGCCCCACGCCGAGAAGCAACCCGCACTGCTGTCGGGCGGACAAAAACAGCGCGTGGCGATCGCCCGTGCTCTGGCCCTGCGCCCCAAACTGTTACTCTTAGACGAACCCTTCGGCGCTTTGGATGCTTTGACTCGCGGCAACTTGCAAGAAAAGTTGATGGAAATTTGCCAAGAGTACGAAATCAGTGCCCTGATGGTAACGCACGATGTAGATGAGGCCGTGTTGCTGAGCGATCGCATCGTCATGCTCACCAACGGCCCAGAATCGAAGATTGGCGGCATTCTCGAAGTAGACATCCCCCGCCCCCGCAAACGCATGGAAGTCGTCTCACACCCCAGCTACTACGCTCTACGTAGCGAAATGATTTACTTCCTTAACCAGCAGAAGCGCGTCAAAAAACTGCGGGCGCGGAAAGTACCCGCGATCGCCCGCCACGGCCTAGAAAAAGTCAACCTCGAACTCGGCTTTGTACCCCTCGCAGCCTGCGCTCCCCTCGCTGTCGCCAAAGAAAAAGGCTTGTTTGCCAAACACGGTCTTGATGAAGTCCACCTCGTCCGGGAAACAAGCTGGCGCGGCATCGTAGACGGCATCGCCGCTGGTTACTTAGACGCAGCCCAAATGCCCTCTGGCATGGCGATGTGGTTGAGTTTGGGGGGCCACCAAGAGAAGCCGATTCCGACGGTTACAGCCCTCACCATGAGCCGCAATGGGAACGGAATTACCCTGGCGAGGCGCTTTTACGACCAAGGAATCTACACTCTGGCCGATTTCAAAAAAATGCTCCAGAGAACGCCCGCGCAAACGCACCGTATGGCGATCGTGCACCCTTCTTCGATGCACAACCTGTTGCTGCGTTACTGGCTGGCTTCCGGCGGCATTGACCCGGATCGCGATGTGTTGCTGAAAAATATCCCTCCAGCCCAGATGATTGTTGACTTGCAGGGCGGCACTATTGACGGTTTCTGCGTCGGCGAACCTTGGAATTTGCGGGCCTCGATGGAAGGAGTCGGCTTTACGGTGGCGACAGATTTGGAACTGTGGCCCGGACACCCCGGGAAAATTCTCGGAGTTCGAGAAGACTGGGCAAATGCTTATCCCAACACTCACATTGCTCTAGTCAAAGCTTTGCTCGAAGCTTGCCACTATTGCGCCGATCCAAATCACGCCGCCGAGGTTTCGGAAATAGTCGCGGGAAGGGAGTACGTCGCTACTGATAAGAGTTACATCCAACTAGGCGACCCGAAATCTGTTGCTTGCAACCTCGATACTCCGATGCGGGAATACGCCCACCACTTGTTTTGTGGAGATGGGGTGAATCGCCCAAGCCGCACCGAACAACTGTGGCACATGGTACAGATGGCGCGCTGGGGCGATACTGTGTTCCCGCGCAACTGGGTGGAAATTCTGGAGCGGGTGGTGCGAGTCGGTGCGTTCAGCACGGCGGCGCGAGAGCTGGGGATGGCTGATATTACTTACACTCGCGGTTCTCTCAGCTTGTTTGACGGCTCGGTGTTTAATGCTGACGATCCGATCGGCTATCTCAACAATCTGGCGATTAAACGCGATTTCACGATGGCGGAAGTTGTACTCGATTCCGGCCGCAGAGCTGCTTAAAGCGGTTTTGTGTTCAATAAAAATAGGGTAATTGCTAATTGTTATTTGTTGGTTTTTAGCTGTTGATTTTTAATTTAAAACTGCTAATTGCTAGTTAGTAATTCCCTCTTTATTACCTCCGTGACATCCGTTAAATAAGTGGCCTAACTTCCTTCTTTATTGGCGAATCACCCACTCACACTTTCCTAAACCCATGCTCAACACCACTAAAAACCAGACGAACACCAAAACTCAAATCCAGCAGGGAAAAGGCCGCCGCCAGCCTTTTTTGGTGATGGACAATGTTTACAAAGAATATCCAAACGGTTACAGGGCTTTAGAAAACGTCAATCTGAATGTAGCTGAGGGAGAGTTTATTACTTTGATCGGACACTCGGGCTGTGGCAAATCAACACTGTTAAATATGGTGTCGGGTTTTAGCCATCCTAGCCAGGGCACCGTGACGATTAACGGGCAGCGGATTACGAAGCCGGGCCCCGATCGCATGGTGGTGTTTCAGGGTTACGCTTTGCTGCCTTGGCGAACGGTGTTTGAAAATGTTTATTTGGCGGTTAATTCTGTATTTCCGAATAAGTCGAAGGTCGAAAAAAATGCGATCGTCAATGAGCATTTGGCGATGGTGGGATTGACGGAAGCTGCCCAGAAAAGACCGCCGCAAATTTCGGGGGGGATGAAGCAGCGGGTTTCGATTGCCCGCGCCTTGGCAATTCGCCCGAAAGTGCTGATTTTAGACGAACCTTTTGGTGCTCTGGACGCAATTACTAAGGAGGAATTGCAGGAAGAGTTGCTGAAAATCTGGAACGATCACCGCTGTACGGTGTTGATGATTACTCACGATATTGATGAAGCGCTGTTTTTGGCCGATCGACTGGTGATGATGACTAATGGCCCATCGGCGACAATTGGCGAAGTTTTGGAGATTCCTTTTCCGCGTCCGCGCGATCGGGTTCAAATGATGGAAGATCCGGAATACTACAATTTGCGGAACTACGCCCTAGATTTTCTGTTCCGTCGTTTTGCACACGATCACGATGCCTAATCGGTTGGGAAATCAAAGTTAAAGAGGAGAATTATGAGACTTCTCGAAAAATTTTAATTCTTGTGCGGAGTAGGGGTTAGGCATCCTGCCGCCCCAAGACGAGCTTTTTTCCAGAAGTCTATTGAAAAGTTGAAGCCCCAGCGTTCCCCGATGTCAGGGGAACATCGCTGCGGGCGCAATTTTCCCGATCCGGTTGGGTAAACTGAAGCTTAATGGTGGACGAGAAGTTTTTTCGGACGTTCGGATCTTTTTCCGATATTTTACGTCTACCAGCGAAGAGACCCGATTGCCTAGCTGTCGGTAAGCTGGCATGACCTGAGCCCACCTTCGATCGAGGGTGGGCTTCTTCTTGATGTTATTAACCGTTTGTGGGCGATCGGTGGTTGGTGCATTCCACCCTTGGAACTGGCACACTGCGGGAACGTTTATGGGTGTTTCATGGATTAAGGCTGTTTTCAATATAGCGGTTTTCAGTGGAGTAAAGTACAGAGGATCGGGTAGGGAAACGGCTGATCCTAAGTCCGGCGCGGGGTTCTGTGACTTTTAACAATTGGTATTGTAAAACTTTAATAAGGTTATAAGCTGTTTTGCATTTAAACTGGGATTTTTGAGCGCCAGACCCCTTGCTGTACCTGGAATACTCGATCAATTTAAATGCGTAACAGCTTAAGCTGTTGTGCCTTTAAATAGGGTTTAATTATAATTTATTTTAGTCAATATCTACAAAAATGCCAGCCCAAAACCCTCTCAATCCCAAACAAATAGATCAACTACAAAAAGCCTTAAGAGAGGAAGAGAAGGCAAATATTAAATAAATAATTCTGATTTTATTATTGCTCAATGACGGCAAAACACAATCTAAAATCGCTGATTTTTTGGGTTGCTCAGTCAACAAAGTCTCTAAAAGAGTGTGTGAAGGGAGACCCGGACAATCTAGAAACTCTAATAGATGAGAGGATGAAGAGAAATCACAAAAAAGCCCCAAATAAATATATAAAAATATTATGAGAATCTATAGAGATAGACCCTCAAGAATTAGGATATAGTTTTGGACGATGGACAGCGCATAGATTAGCAATATGCTTAAAACAATCCACAGGAATAAAGTTAAGTGGAGTCCAAGTTCGGAGGATCTTAAAGAAAAAAAAGTATGTTTACCTTTGGGCTAAGTATAGCCTAGAATCCAAGAGAAATTCCCAAAAAAAAACAGCGTTTAAAATAAATATAGCAGAATATTTAAAAGTAGAAAAAGCAACGCCAGAACGATTACAGGTCAGGTTTGGGGACGAGAGTGGATTTAGTTTAATAGTCATCATAAGAAAAAACAGGTGTAAAAAAGAAAGCCGAAAAAAGGTCAGAGGAGACCGCAGAAAAGGCAGAGTTAATGTAATGGGAGGAGTGAGAAATTCCGATAAACAATGGTGGTAGAGTTCCTCAAAAAAGGCAATTCATATAATTTTTATCAAGTGCTAAAATTCTTTTATGAAGAGCTAATTAATGAATGGGTATTAGCAGGTAATCAAGCCTCAGATTTTGCTGAGAAAGGAGCCAAAATAGTGATAATTATTGATAATGCTAGTTTTCATAATAAAGAAGAGTACCTGAAAACAATTGAAACAAAAATGCCTAATTTTTATTGAGAATTTCTCCCCGAATACAGCCCCGACTATAACTTAATTGAATGAGTATGGCATTCGACAAAAGAATATATTGCCAATCGACTTTTTACATCCAGTGAAGAGCTATAGTATTTATTGCAGATCCTCTTAAATGAAGGAGAATTAATAATTAAATGGGGGCGCAAAATCAAAAATAAGGGTAATGTTTGTATCACAGGGTAAGAGCATCTCAATCATGCTTGACAAAAGCACTTGAGAATTTGCATCATATAGTCATTGTTCATCGCAGC
>NZ_JAUBRC010000087.1:0-10116 GCF_036701635.1 Microcoleus sp. N9_B4
GGGGGGGTTGGGGGGGTAATATCTAGCGCTACTTTATGAAATTGGTATTAGTCCTCTCTCTGGCGTTTAATCAATAGAGTTCTTGCAAAAGTCAAATTCACACCCCTTAGTCCCCCCTTATTAAGGGGGGAAACAAGAATAATCTTGCCTCTTCGCCTGATTAAAGAGGAGGGTTGGGGTGTGGTGCTTTGTATTTTTGCAAGAGTTCTAATCATGACTCAAGTCCTTACTACAAACCTTTCGTTCGTAGTGAGGACTTTAGTCCTCTTTCTGGCGTTTAGTCATATCATGTCCGATCGAGTGACCGCGATTAAAAGGGCGGGTTTTTGAGATTGTCAATTATTGGCAGATATTTTTCGTGAGGGGAGCCCCTACCGTATTAGGGGTAATCGACCGGCCATGATATCAATCATGACTAAAGTTATCACTATAAACCTGCGTATTTTCCTAAAAAACCAGGTTTATGCGTCTAGCAACTCACAGATAAATCTTATCGAAACTTCCGTTCAGACTCTTGAATGGGAACATCATTAATGCTAGCTTCACGTCTTCGCATTAACCCATTTTCGGCAAATTCCCACTGTTCATTACCATAGGCGCGATACCAGTAGCCAGAATCATCGTGCCACTCATACTCGAAGCGAACAGAAATCCGATTGTCTGTAAAACTCCACAGTTCTTTCTTTAAACGGTAATCTAGTTCCTTTGCCCATTTTCTTCTTAAAAAAGCCTTGATTTGTTCCCGTCCGCTGAAGAATTCGGCACGGTTTCGCCACTGAGAATCTTCCGTATAAGCTAAGGCTACTCGTTCTGGATCGCGGGTATTCCAGGCATCTTCAGCAGCTTGAACTTTGGCTTTAGCCGTTTCCAACGTAAAGGGCGGTAGAGGTGGTTTAGTTTCCATCAGCTTGGTTTTTTGTGATTATAAAAGGTAAGGTGCGGGATGCTCGCGCTACAGAGAAAGTTTGGAAAATTTGAGATCAATCCTCAGCATCGGGATCGATTCCCATTGCTCGCAGTCGATCGGCTAACTGGGTGACTTTTCGCTCTGCTTGTTCAGCTCTTTCCCGTTCTTGTTCGGCTCTTTCTCGTTCTTGTTCGACCCTGCCACGCTCAATTTCAACTTGTTCGGAGCCAGTTAATACCAAATTCCCCTGGGAATCCCACCACCGCAGCCAAAGCAGTTCTTGATTTTGATAGCTTCCCTGCCACAGTCCCAATTCTACATCTAGTACAGGAATGGGATAGTGACCGCGTTCGTTTGGCTCCATCCTTCGATACCCAAAATCTATCAGGTGATAGACTTCTAAATTGCCAGTTCTCATTTCATAAATGCCGTAGTAAGGAATGCGAATAATTCTCTCGTACACCCAAAACTTACCCGGTTTAGTGGTAGTACCGTCAGCGGCCACAGTCAAGGGAGTACGATCGCGCTCTTCCTCTCCATTACCGCTAGCAAATTCTAAAGCAATGAACGGAGCCATGTGTTCCCGCCAAAGTACATAAGAACGGCGAAAACCGTCAAGTGTTGCGGGTACATTCGGCACGTAAAACCAATCCGGTGCTTCTGCACCTCGCTCTGGCGGTTCAGTTTCTCGCCAGTAAATTCCGCAATCTTGCCCGATCGCATATTGTCCGTCTGGATGCAGTCGCTCTACAACCGGCCCGATAGAATCTGTCAGAATGATGCTCTGAGGATGCTCCTGAAAATTTTTCACAAATGTACCGTCTTCGTCTGGCAATTGCGTGTGGTCGGGGAATGCAGGAGGCAGACCAGTAGAAGTTATTGTCTCGTTCATCGTCTTTTCCGTGCAGTTATTGTTCATTGTACTGCGAAATTTTAGAGCAATCAGATTTGAAACTTTAGCTAATATTCGCTAATATGGAAAAGCGATCGTAAAAGGTAAGTCAGATGGTTGTCGCAATTTCTAAAGCAGGATTGGGTACAGGTGCGGCTTTCCTGTCAAACGTGACATGGGAGACTCTGGAAAAGTTGGATGCAGATTTGGCGGAAACTGGGGCGCATTTAACTTATTTGGATGGGTGTTTAGAAATTATGGCTCCTTTTTCTGAGGAACATGAAGAATCTAGAAACACTTTAGATCAGCTTTTAGAGATTTATATGCGGACGAAGGACATTCGTTTCTACGGGCGCGGTAGTACAACCATCGGGATGAAGGAGTTGGGTGCACGGAAGGAACCAGATGAGTCTTATTGTTTGGGTACGCGCAAGTCGGTTCCAGATTTGGCGATCGAGATAACAGTGACGAGTGGTGGAATTGATACGCTGGAAATCTATCGTCGTGTGGGAGTGCAGGAGGTTTGGTTTTGGGAGGATGGTGTAATTTCGGTTTATTGCTTGCGTTCTACGGGGTATGAGTTGGTGAGTAAGAGCGAACTTTTGCCGGAGTTGGATTTGCGATTGATCGAGTTTTATTCGCGGATGGCCGACCAATATGATGCGGTGAATGCTTTTATGCGATCGATGTAGAAGTTGAGAAGTGCGATCTTACAAACTTAGCATTTTGAATGACAGAGACTATCATAGTGTTAATTTAGTTGACAAGATTAATGATTAGCTTATAATTGACATTGATTGGCGAACTCTAGCAATTTGTTTAGGGGCTTCCATTTCTTGATAAAGTGTTATTGCTTGATTAAAATATTTCTCACAATCAACTGTATTACCCATTTGTTTACAGGTCAAGGCTAGCTGATAATAGGCTTCTGGTAGATCGCATTTGCCTCCTATTTCATCGAGTATCTCAATTGATTGAAAGTGATGATTCAGGGCGGTAGTAACATCATTTTGGATGCGGTAAATTTCGGCTAAACCTGTTAAGGCTTTGGCTTTCACTTGAGGGTAGTTATTCTCATTAGTAAATACAATTGCTGCATGATTCATTTCAAAAGATTTTTCTATTTGTTCTAGGTTTTTATAGGTTAAACCCATAAATAAATAACCATATCCTACTTGCCAAGCCTCCCAATTATTTTGAGGTAACTGATGGTAGATAATACTAGCCATTGAAGATGCTTCTTCTTTTGAACCTAAGCAAGATTTTAAGAAAGCCAAACAAAAATTGCTAACCAATGTACACTCATTATACCCGTATTTTTGATCGAGAAACAGGGATTTGTCAAAATAATCTAAAGCATCCTCAAGTTCCCCTAAATCAATTTTACAAAGTCCGATATTAAATAAAGAGCGAATTTGAAGTATTCGGACTATTTTTTGATCGTTTTTTTTATAAAAATAATTTTTTTTTGTCACAATATTTCCAGAATTTTCATGGCAATGTATAGCCCGGTGAAGATCACCTGTCATCCAATAAACATCGCCCAATACATTATAAAGTTTACTCAAGCTAACTCCTTCACTAATATAGATAATAAGTGATTCTATGGCAAAACACATTTTTTGTAATATTCCTAATCGCCAAAATGTTTGACCTAATATTTCCGGTCTTTTCCACTTGCTGAGTCTCTCTTTGTTGAGGACTTCAGCCGCTTGTTGAAAATCACTAATATTTAAGTAGTGATAATAGGCTTCTAATGCTGTCAACGCATCTTTTACAGTTGTCACTACCTTAACAGTTTTTGTCCAAAATTCGGCAGCTTGACGATTAGCTATTTCCCAATTTTCACTATTTTTTAGTCTACTGATGGCCTCTTCCCTAATCATCGGATGTAACCAATATTCGCCCTTGTGAAACTCTACCAAGGATCGGTCACGCAATGACTCTAATACTCGCCGCTGCTGCGTTTCTGGTACATCCCACAACAAACATAACAGCCCATCTGTCGGCACATTTGCCACGTCTTGATAACGAAAACAACCCAAGCGACACAATAATTGATAAGCTGATGAATCCATTTTTTGTAAGCGATTAAACTGGCTGATAACTAAATTTCTTAAGGTAGTATGTGCTAAAATATCAACACCATACTCGAACCAATAGGCCACCATATCGCCGTCAAAATCTTTGGCTATCTCCCCGCAGAACAGCGTCATCGCTTTAGCATTGCCGCCTAATGCTTTGTGCATGGCTGATAATGTTGATTCATAAATTATAATTTCACGGTAATTAAAATATTGCTGCCATGCAAACTCGCTTAATTCTGGTAATTTATAACGTTCAATTGTTAAACCTTCTTCACATAAACGCTCGCGGCTAGTAATCAAAGTCACTGACTGCACAGACGGCTCAGCCAAAATTCGCAATAACTCGACATAGTTACTATGAGGTGCAATAAATTTACAATTTGCATCTAAAGCAGGCTCTAAGTTATCAATAAATACACCAACTCGCCGATTTTTTAATTGACGTTTCAAGCGGTCTAAAGATATGTTAAAATCCCGACCAGGTTCTTCCTTAAAATATTGCTTTAGCCACTCTTCAACTACGCTTTCAATACGAGTAATATTTTCCGGGTCTTTTGCCATCGGTAATGATAACACTAACTCAAAATTTTGAGCCGAGAGAAACTCTTGAGCCAAAGTAGTTTTACCCACTCCCCCTGCTGCGTGAATTAAAATTATTTTTTTCCCTTGGCTGATAAGGTTTTGCAGGTGGTCGATCGCTTCTTCCCTACCCACAAAATCAGTATAAGTAGGTGCGGGGGGAGTAGGGACAGGAGTAAAAACATGAGTAGCGACGGGGGGAGAGGCGATCGAAACTTTGTTGTAGTAACGCTCTACCACAGCTTGCACATTATCTCTGTTGACAGTTTCTCCACACAGTCCCGATAACCGTTGCCACAGTTTGTAAGCAGCAGTCTTAACACTTCCAGGCTCAAAACCTCCGCTGTCTCCAATTTGCTCATAAGTTTGACTATCTTTACCCTTCCATGCCTCTTTTAAGATAGTAGTTTCAAGGGTTCTCAAGGTTTTGAGCGTATTAGCCATCAGTTGTGAATTGATAAAGTCCAAAGCCTGAGCGATGTTCATAGGTATCTATAATGCTAAGTAGCAACCTGCAATAACAACTATAACTGACTTTGATTGACCTTGATTGACTTTGACTAACTCAGACAAAATTTTACCGTACATCAACTAACTAACTTTGGGCTACTGACAGTTAAAAAATAGAGCTTTAATATCAAGTTATTAGGTTGAGTTAAATCAACCTAAAGATCAAAGTAAGTAAAAAAGAATCTGAAAAATTATGTCTAATGAATTTTTGACCCCATTCGATTCAAATGGACTCAACTTAGCCTTGAATCGGGTTCAATCCCAGTTGCAGACGTTTTTTACTTCACCCAATGCCTTGCAACAATTGGGTCAAGTGTTTGATATAACGAATCCAAACGCTGCTCATAGCCTGATTCAAAGTGGCGTGGCTGGCAATCTTGAGAATATTATGCCACATTTCCAAATTCTCACAGATACAGCCATGAAGGGAGCGCAAGCAGCTTTTTCTGAGACGAAGGATACCATTTATTTAGCACAGTCATTGCTACAGGGTGACATTCTGAAAGTTCAAGGAGCTCTCATTGAAGAAATCGCTCACAAGTTTGATGTCTTGCTCAATCCTGGTGGGGATACCCCTGGGGATGAGGGGGAGTTACTAATGCACGTTGTTTTAGGTTTACCTCTCAGTGAACCCGAGTTACTGCGAATTAAAACAGAGGATGACTCCGGTACTGTTGTTGTCGATGCTCAGATTATCCCTGTTGAACAATCTTATAACAGCTTGGTTAAATCCTCTCCTGGGTTTACAAAAAATATCGGCGGATGGACAGACAACAATACTTATCCTCGTGTGTCAGGTGATGTTAACGGTGATGGTCAGGATGATATTATCGGTTTTGGTTCAGGTAAAGTTTATGTCTCTTTAAGCAATGGCAATGGTACTTTTGGCTCTCCAATTGCCTCGACTCCAAGTTCAAGCAACGGCTTTACTACTAATGTTGGTGGCTGGACAAATAACAATACCTACCCTCGTGTGTCAGGTGATGTCAATGGTGATGGCAAGGATGACATTATCGGTTTTGGTTCAGGTAAAGTTTATGTCTCTTTAAGCAATGGCAATGGTACTTTTGGCGCACCCATAGGCTCTACTCCAAGTGCCACTAATGGCTTTACTACTAATGTCGGTGGCTGGACAGATAACAATACTTACCCTCGTGCTTCAGGTGATGTTAATGGTGATGGCAAGGATGATATTGTCGGTTTTGGTTCAGGTAAAGTTTATGTGTCTTTAAGCAATGGCAATGGTACTTTTGGCGCACCAATTGACTCTACTCCAAGTGCGACAAATGGCTTTACTACTAATGTCGGTGGCTGGACAGATAATAATAACTACCCCCGTGTTTTAGGTGATATCAATGGTGATGGCAAGGATGATATTGTCGGTTTTGGTGCTAGTAATATCTTTGTCTCTTTGAGCAATGGTAATGGTACTTTTGGTTCTCCTATTGCCTCTACTCCAAGCTCCACGAATGGCTTTACTAAGAATGTAGGTGGCTGGACGGACAACAATAACTACCCCCGTGTTTTGGCTGATGTCAATGGTGATGGAAAAGATGATATTGTCGGTTTTGGTGCCACTAATGTCTTTGTCTCTTTGAGTAATGGCAATGGTACTTTTGGTTCACCAATGGCTTATAGTCCTAGCTTAACTAAGAATAATGGTGGCTGGACGGATAATAATAATTATCCCCGTGTGGTTGGTGACGTGAATAAAGATGGTAAGGATGACTTGATTGGTTTTGGTGCAAGTGATGTTTTCGTATCGTTATCGGGAAGTAATGTGACTCCACCTCCACCGCCACCTGTTTGGGAAAACCCTCTAGCTTTAGGCTCTTACACAGTCAGTCAGGAATTTGGTTCAGGTCATACAGGTATTGATTTAGCGGCATCTACAGGAACTCCGATTGAAGCAGCAAGAAGTGGAAAGGTGGTATTTGTTGGTACAGATCAGTACGGTGGTAAGTACATAGACATCGATCACGGTAGTGGTCTCAAAACTCGCTACTTACATCTGTCAACTTTTGCCGTCAGTGTTGGGACTGTGGTTAATGACGACACGAAGATTGGTGCAGTTGGTAGCACAGGATTGTCAACAGGGCCTCACTTACATTTTGAGGTTTGGCAAAATGGAGTACGTCAGAATCCCAGAAATTATCTCAGCTTTTAGTGCTTGTGATAGTAGTAGGGTAAGTCACCTTGCAATTTTTTACCAAAATGATTAATTATCGCAGGTGACACACCCTACATTTGCTGGTAATCAAATAGCGATCGCACTTCAACAATCTCGACCCCCCTCATGGGATGAAAAGCCGACTCACACCCATATAAGTATTAATATCAATCACAATTTCAACCAGACGAATCACACAACGCTCCCGATATTCAGAGTCATTCAACAAGCGGTCAGCATCGCCAATAGTAATCACAGGTAATGATGTAGAACTAATTTCCTCACGCATCACTTGTTCCAGAGAGTTCTCACCCTTCATACTCCGATTCGCGGTCAATAGAATCATTTGGTTTGATTGAGCCAACCGCCAAACTACCCGATCGTCACTATCGATCGGCAGGCTCACTTCATCAAAGGTGATAAATCGAATGAATACCCAATCTAGCCAACCACCACTCAAAATGCTACCTGAGAGAAGTACGGCGTGTCCTCTCAAATTATGATCGACTAAAAAATTCATGGCTGAGACTTAAATTTTGCTTTTGCTGCTTCAAGTTTTGCTCGAATAGCTTCTTGACCAGGTTGTGGTGGTTGCGTCGCAATTCTGGCAATCAGATCGCGATTTTTTTCTTCATAGTACAGCCGCAGTTCTTCAGCTTCCTTAAGAACCATTTGATACTCGGCTTCAACATCAGCGCGATTTGCCTCAATATAAGCTAAAGCAGCGTTAATTTGTTCTTCTGTAAGGTCAAATAATCCCCTGATAAACTTAGGCGGATATTGAGCCGTCACATAGTCCATGATGTCGTAGATAGTGATGCGCGTACCTGCGATGGACAGTCCTCTTTCGGTACGGAGAATAGCTGTTTGTTCGTCGGATATGGTTGTCATACCTATAACCTCCTTGAAGTGATTTCTATATTATACCAACTCTCAAAAGTCTGGCAACAATCATTAGTGTTGGGTTTATTTCCTGTTTTAGTAACGCGATCCAAATCCAAGAAACCGGGTTTCTGCGATCATCTTGGAATCCCCACCGAAATTTTGGAAAGAAACCAGGTTTCTGAACCCCCACACGATCGCCCAACTTCAACTAAACCCAGCTAACCATAGTGGAAGCATCAACAGCAAACCGACTGAAGTGATGGCGATGCTGCTAGCTAACAAATCGCGATCGAGCTCGTAGACTTCTGCTAAAATCAGCACCGAAAGAGCTGTGGGCGTTCCCGACATCAACACCAACACGAACCTCGGATCGCCACTCAATCCGAAATAACTAGCACCCAATCCGATTAGCACCGGCACAATTACCACTTTTAACAGCGACGGGATTAACGCCAGTTCAAAACTTTCCCATTTCTTAATAGACCTCAGCCGGATGCCAACCAGCAGCAAAGCACTGGCAATTACCACCCAAACAGCTACCTGCAATCCCGATTCCACTGTTTCGGGCAGGGGGATGTTTCTAGTATAAAAACCAATTAAAAATGCCCACAGGGCGGGAACTGTCAGCACGTCCCGGATCTGAGTCCACCAGTGATTTTTTTGCTCGGAGTTCCCAAAATAGCTAGCAATAAATACACCGAAACAATAAGTTCCAATAACATTGTTAGTGACGCTGTACAATACAGCCCAGTTGTTGTTATCGGTGCTGATGATAGACGGGGTGATTGCTAATCCAACAAAGCCCGTATTCCCTAACATCGCAGCTAGGATAAAACTCCCTTTGCTCGATCGCTTCAGGGAATTAAAATTTAATAAAAATAAATTTACCAGAGAATTTTTGCCCTGAAAATAAGGCTTTTTGATGTGGGCCGCACTCAGCCTACGCAATAATACCCAAGTCAGCCAAGCAAAACTCGTACTCAGAAATAACACGAATATGGCGATCGCCGGCGTGAATCCCACAGCACCCGAAAAATCGCTCTGACGGGCTAAAACTAGAATTTGCAGCGGTATCCCAATCCAGAAAAGAAAGTGGCTCAGCAGCTTGGGAAAATCAACTGGGATGTACCGAAACAGCAGCAGTCCTAAGCCCGTCCAGATAACTAGAGGGGTATAAGCGTGAAATAAGGTTTCAATCATAAAAATTTAACTAGACAATTGGAAATGCCTCTATCTATTAATAGTAATGCTAAAATCCGTTTAAGAAATGCGAATTGTCGTTAGCGGAGCCCTCGAAGACGATCGCACTTGCACGCTTTTTCCTCCTAGCGTGTTCGCACCAGTGCCAGCCCGAAAATTTCCGCCCCAATTCCCGCACCTTGCAGGGCAAAATCCTCAGACTGGCAGCCCCAAATGCTTGCAGCTTTTTGCCTTCACATTCACCAAACCTCTGTTAATTTGATCAATGTGCGATCGAGTTATCTTGCCTTGGACGAACAGACGTGCAACGTTTTCCTGCAGTTTCGAGCGAACGGAAACAGGAGGAGACTAAAGCTGCTGATGACTTGCACTCATTAATTCAATTTCAAAGCATTAACAGGCACCTCATCCCAAGAACTAACAGTCCGCAAGGTAGCAACCCAGCCCTGCTGTTTTTGCTCTGCCGTCAAATTCTGCTCAAAAGATTCGTGGCAATCCTTCGCTTGACTCTCATCGCAACAAGCAATGCAAGAATAAAGAATACCCGACGGATCGATTTGCTCGTTTACCCAAATAATCACGATTTACTCTCTCAATCAAAATCTACTGTTATTTAAATTTTCCTATATTTTTGCCAATTAATTAAGTAGGTCGGTATTAATTAACCGGAGTGCGGCATTTTAGCTTAACAGGCAAGATGCCTGTTCCACACACAGGCAAGATGCCTGTTCCACACACAGGCAAGATGCCTGTTCCACAACAGATGAATTTTTTGTGGGGTGGGCTTCTAGCCCGCCCTGAATTACGCCAGATGCCTGTTCCACACACAGGCAAGATGCCTGTTCCACAACAGATGAATTTTTTGTGGGGTGGGCTTCTAGCCCGC
>NZ_JAUBRC010000087.1:10216-10859 GCF_036701635.1 Microcoleus sp. N9_B4
CCTGAATTACTTCGATGCCAAAGTTGCCAAAGACTCGCCCGCAACCCGGCAAATCCGCCAGTCGGGCATCACATCAGCACCGATACCCTTGTAAAATCCGATCGCCAATTCATTCCAATCCAAAACACTCCATTCCAAACGCCCACAGCCCCTTTCAACCGTCAACTGCGCTAAATAAACTATCAAAGACTTGCCAATTCCCCGCCCTCGAAACTCAGGGATCACAAACAAATCTTCCAAATAAATTCCCGGCTGAGTCAAAAAAGTAGAATAATTGTAAAAAAACAGCGCCCAGCCGACAACTCGACCCTCGCACTCGGCTAAAATCGCTTCAGCAAAAGGTCGATCGCCAAACAAATGATGCTCCAAATCAACGGCATTGCCAGTAACGGCATGAGATAATTTTTCGTACTCAGCTAAAGCTTTAATCAAATCAAACAGCACCGGCACGTCGGCGCGGGTAGCTGGACGCAAAATTACCTCAGAAGACATAAATAAGTAAGTAGTACACGACAATTAACAATTAAAAATACCACATCAAGACATTTTTAATTTGTAATTTTTAATTAAGTTTTTCCCCATTGAATCAGCATATATAGCAATCCTAAATCATTTGTGAATTTCTTACTCCCTCCCCTTGATA
>NZ_JAUBRC010000088.1:0-9797 GCF_036701635.1 Microcoleus sp. N9_B4
TCCCGAAAATTCAGCGGTATTCTTAGCAAAAGTCGAATTGACGATGTTAGTCGAAAAGGAATCTCTGTTAGCGACAAGCATTCCTCCGCCCTGCTTAGCAGCGCTGTTGCCGGAAAATGTACTGTTGACAATGCTGATATTTCCATTCCCTCCCGACCACAAACCGCCCCCATTATCTTCAGCTTGGTTGTTAGCAAAAGTGGAGTTTGTTACAGTAAGATCCACATTCCCGTGACGAATTGCGCCTCCAGAACCTCCAACTCCTGCTAGATCCTTGACAGCTTTATTGTTAACAAAAGTGCTATTTTCCAAAACTATCTTATCTTGAAGATAGCCAAATAAAAATCCCGCTCCTCCTTCTCTCGCTCCGATATTGCCATCAAAAACGCTGTTGCGGATAGCAATAGTTCCGGCAACGGGGCCGGGGGTTGCATTCGGCCCCGAAGCATTAGCGCCATCGACGTAAACTGCCCCGCCAACGCCTTTCTCTGTGCGGTTGCCGGTGAATTTAGAGTTTTCGATCGTCATGCTGCCCAACAGGTTATTAACAGCCCCGCCGTAGCTGCCTTTGTTGTTGGTAAATTCGCTATCTCTGATAGTCAGAACACCGCCGCTTTTAGTTGCGATCGCGCCGCCACCGCGTTCGGTATTATCCGCTAGCGAACCGTCATTGTCGCTAAACTTGCTGTTAATTACAGTCGTCGTGCTGCGAAAACCCGTGTAAATGCCGCCACCAAAACCGGCAACATTATTATTGACTTGGCTATTTTCTAAAGTTAAAGTGCTGCTACCTCCTGTTTGAATGCCACCACCGGCGCTAGTTGCCTCATTATTCGGATCGGTTCCAGAAACTTTGCCGTTGGCAACAATCAGGTTTTTTAGAGTAACATTTGTTGCACCTTCTGTGCGGATTACCCGCGAAGTATTGTTGCCACTGATGGTTAAATTTGCTGCACCAACTGCATCAATTGTCAAGTTTTTGTTGATGACAAGTTGACCATTCGAGAGAGTAATTGTTTGGCCCGCAAGAGTGGAGGCAAATTGAATGGTATCGCCGGCTGCTGCGGAGGCGATCGCATCTCTCAATGAACCAGGCCCGCTATCATTACTGTTAGTAACGGTAATAGTCGCTAAAGTCCCTTGATAATCTGCCATTGCCTCTGGAGTCAAGGCTAGCGGTGCTTCAATATCACCTTTGGCAAACTCCAAATTCCAGTTACCACCGCGGCCCGTGCGATCGGTAGATGCAGCAATATCAGCCCCGGTTAACTCGCCCAGGCGATCGACAAAATCGCTTCCCGAACCCGCAGCAACATCGCAACCATAAAGGAGAATATCTGCTTGGTTGCTTAGCGCATTTCGCCACCCTTGCAACTGGCTTTCATATTGTGATAAATTATTCGCATTTAAGGTTGCAGAACCTAGCTGCAAGCTGCCAGAATTACCGTGAGAAATAATGTGAACCGAGTCTACCGCCCCTTTAGTAGAGGCATATTTTTCAATTTCAGAGGTAATTTGTTCGATGCCGTTTTTGGTGCGTTCGAGTATTACTACCTGCTGTCCCGCCAGCACTTCCGCTGCAATTGACTCGTAATCTTCCACGCCGGAGTCAATGAAGACTAAGGAGCGCAGTAGCGGTTTTTCAAGAGAAGATTGTGAGTTAACTTGAGCGAATGTAGAATTCATATTGGAGACTCCATTAAGGGCATTATTGGTAGATACACCCCGGAGTAATCTCATCAAGTTTATGTGATAACTATGCGCTTTTGGCAATTGACTTTTGTATGAATCGAGGTAATTTGAATGGGGGATAACAAAGCCTAATTGCAGTTAGCCTGAGCGGCCCTCAGAAGTTATGCGAACTTTGTCAATCTCTCTAAGAATAGAGGCATTTTTTGGAAGTACCGAGGTAATTTTCTCGATGCAGTCAGATTCCCCAGTCAAAATCCTGGAAACAACATATTCACCTTCATTGATGCTGGAGCCCTTGAATACAAAGCTTTTGGATGGGGAATTTGCGTATTCCGAGGCGCGAGTCGTTTCCCTTAAAGAAGTCAACATATTCCGTCCTCCAAAAGTGTGTTTAGCGGTAGATACAGCTTTGGAGTCCAAGTTTCTGAAACTGCCAGCGACCTTGTTTATTTTGCTGATGTTTATTTAACCTATCTATCAGTTTGCCCTATTTCTGCTGCACTGCCATCCGCAATCGCACGGAATTTATGTTCTGCGTCGTATTTTCCCTTATGTTCGGCAAACGCGCAATTACCGAGCGAGCCGATATCCTATCCGTGATACCACTTTCACAAAAGAATCCAAATCTCGGGCCGTGCTTCAAATCTCGATAGCCATTAGTCATTCGGGTAGTGATGCACAGTAATGGGTTAATGTTAAATCAACATAAATTTTTGAGGTGAAAGTATGAAATGTCCTAATTGTCAAAGGGATTTTTTTATTAAAAATGGAAGGACTTATTACGGAAAACAGCGATTTAAATGTAAAAATTGTAGTTGTCAGTCAGATTGAGAATTCTCAATACAAGCAGATTTCACTTTCCTTGACCAAGTGCGTTACAGACACCCTTTGCAAGCGCCCGCCGTTAGTAGCTTTCCGACTCCTAAAAATCGGCGAGCGAATTCCCCGCATCCCCTCTGCTGTTCAAAATTGTCAGATACAGAGACGCAGGAAGTAAAACCGCGCGAGTCTTGTCGCCCTTGCCGTAAATCGAGAGTTGCCCGCTTTCACCGTTAGGTCATCGCACGCGACCGCTCAATTAATTGTTGTAACATCCGATCGCTCTCGGCTATCGCTCCCAGGTTGAGACAAAAAACATTCTCAAGGGTAGCGCGGAACTCTGCAACCGTTGAAAGGACGCGGTGTTCTGTTCGACCGTCCAAATAATGCACTGTAAACTGATTGTTCCACAAGGCATAACGACAATTTGAATCCGGTTTTGCTACCATCAAGTTAGTAACAAAAATCGAGTTGGGATGAGTTGAAACATACCAATTGCTCACCTCATAATCGGGTAATTCTTGCTCCTGAAGGTCGAATTTGTAAAGGGATTTCCACTCCTGCTTGATATATGCTTGCATAATGTAGCTGCGCTCCGTTGCGCTCAATCGAAACGGTTCGTGGGATGTAGGTTGTTCAATATCCGGTGTCAAAGCAAGCGGCGCGGTAAGCGTTAATCCTCCGAATCCCGCATCTGCAATGTACGGCTCTCCATCAATATTGACCCACAGCACCATATGACTGCGGGGCGCGATCGTCCCGGATGGCAAATTCCACAGCACGCGAGCTGCCAAATTCTTTACCTGAAAGCCAAGAGCCAGCAAAACAGCCCGCAACAGTGAATTTTGCTCAAAACAATAGCCGCCCCGTCCCTCGTTGATTAGCTTTTGTTGCAAGGATGCTAAATCCAGCTTCACGGGTTGTTTCAGGAGCGAATTGAGGTTTTCAAAGGCGATCGTGTGGGAATGTCGCTGATGAATTGCCTGTAACGTTGTCAGCCTGGGCGAGCAGTCACCGCTGTAGCCAATTCGTTGAAAATAGGCATCAAGGTCGATCTCAGTCAGTCGCTGTTGCAAGTGCATATTTTATGATCAGAGTCAATGCTGAGTTTATTCATGGGGAACAATTAATCATTACGCATCCAACGTTCCTTCGTGTTTAGCATCGGAAAAATCTATGATTTCGCTCGCTCCTTCACGTCGAATCATCCGCTTCCCCTGCAGATCGCTCCTTTCATCCCATCAAGTAAATCGGTAATGTCTCTTTGGTCGGGGCCGCGATTATCGCATACACCATCAAGGTATTTAAATTTTTGTGTCTGCTGAGTTTCTGAACTTTTCGCACATTCCCATCCGTCGCGTCCAGGGCGGTCGTGATAACACTGTGTCTGATGCGGTGAGGGAACATCTGCAACTGGCGTTGCTTAATCAGGGTATGAAAAAAATAACTTGAAAATCCCGAAGTTTTGTGGATACTGGTTTCTCTGACTTGCATATTGAGCTAGTCATACGCTGGCATCAGCAACGCCCAGATTGACAAGCAAAAAATGTCCGAGATGGTTGACCCCAAATGTTGTTTCAAACCCATTTTGAGTGTAAGTTATACCAGTCACGATCTGTATCCCCGCGTTACACACGAGCGCTCGCAAGGGTGGTACATCGCGTAAGGCGAAGTGTTTGGCAAACTGACGAACCGAGGCTAACGACGCTAAATCTAGGCTCATTTGCTCAATATGCTCATTCGAGGTTTCAACGATTAACCTTTCCACTGCCTCGGCTGCTGTATCTCTATTACGGCAAGCAATAATCACGTGCCAATCTTTGTTAGTTGCAAGGTTTTTTGCACAGTGATAGCCTAATCCGGTATTGCCTCCTGTAATTACAACTGTTTTTCGAGGTCTATATCTACTTGCCATCCTAATTTTTACTTTGTTCAAAATTAATAGATTTACGCATTGAAAGGAAGGGCTGCAAGTAATCCAAAGTTGCGAGTGTGATACATTCCTTTTGCATTAGTGAAGGCTAGCTGTGGGTCTGACGATGATTTCACTGACATCAACATGGTCAGGTTGTTCGATCGCAAATAGAATTGCGTGGGCGATCGCAGAGGCCGGAATGGATAATTTGCGGAATTCTTGCATTCCCAATCTTGCAGCTTCATCACTGATGCTGTCGGCTAACTCAGATTCCGTGACTCCCGGCGAAATCACCGTTACTCGAATGTCGCCACCCACTTCTTGTCTCAATCCTTCTGAGAGCGCACCAACCGCAAATTTAGTAGCACAGTAAACAGCCGCAGTGGGAGACACTGTATGTCCACCAATCGAGGAAAGATTGATAATCTGACCCGACTTTTGGGCTTTCATGACGGGAAGCGCTGCTGCGATGCCGTACAAGACCCCTTTGATATTGACATCAATCATGCGATCCCATTCTTCAACTTTCAGTTGATCGAGAGTCGATAGCGGCATGATGCCAGCATTATTAATCAGGACATCGACGCGATCAAACTTGCTCTGGGCAAGCTGCACGATCGCTTCTAGCTGACTGCGTTGAGTCACATCAAGTGCCTGATATTCAGCTATGCCACCTTCTGCGTCAATGTCCTTGACAATAGTTTCAAGGCGATCGGCGCGACGTGCGCCCAAAACAACTTTTGCGCCATTTTTTGCCAGCATCCGAGCTGTAGCTTCACCGATGCCGCTACTGGCTCCAGTGATGATAATGACTTTTCCATTTACGTTCGACATTGCAATCTCCTATTTTTTTGAGGTCACTGGAAATTTGATGTTGTTTTCTTGAAACAGTTCTTTGAGTGTTCCGGCTGCAATCAAGGCGCGAGGATAGCCAGATGTGACTGTGGTAATGTAGATAACTTCCATCAGTTCTTCCGGCGTAGCACCATAATTCAGAGCATATTGAGCGTGAACTTTGAATTGCGGCATTGTGCCTTGTGCAGCGAAACCAGCGAGAGAAATAAGTTGGCGGGTTTTATTATTGAGCACCTCACGCCCCCAGATATCACCCACGGCATATTTGAGCGTCATATCGGCCAGCTCTGGAAAATCATTTTGCAACTGTTCAAAATGAGGCGGTAAACCTTTTCCACCTGAAAAACTATTCATTACTTTTTCGCCGCGTTCCTGGCGTGTCATCCTTTCAGAGAATGGCGAAACTGTTTCTCGCGCTTGGATAGCTTCTGACATAAAAATTGTTCCGGCTATGCTTAAAGCTAAAAATTTTTGATTCATGATTATTCCTTGGCATGGCTTTCATTTTCCGTATACAGATCCCGTGATGATTGAGCTTTTACCGTTTAAGCGGGTTATGAGATTCAACCACCTTGCCTTATTCTTTTACCGATTCATGCGTATGTGTTTATACTAAAAGTGAAAGCCATGAGTTTAAATACACAAAACTCGCACTTTATTGCCTAATCCTCCAAATTTAGATTTTATGAATCGATTAGGATGTTCTACAATGTTCAACGACGAGGAATTCAATAAGCCAAGAAACCGTATGGCGAGCGCAAATCAATGCAATGAATTGGCGGCATTAGTCACTCAACAAACCGACGGCAAAGGCAATGGTTTTCATAAAACAGCGATACATCAACTAGAATTTCAGCGAGAATCGTCTGTTTCTACTGCACTACATACCGTCAGTGAACCGCTCCTCGCCATCCTAGTTCAGGGTAAAAAGGAAGTCTTGCTGGGTGAGGAAACCTATTGTTATGGTGCTGCTCAATATTTAGTCGTCTCGCTTGATTTGCCGTTGAGCGCATTTATTGTCGAGGCCACCCCAGAACAGCCGTACTTAGGATTCAAACTAAATTTAGATCCCCGTCAACTCTGCGATCTCATTACGGCCCAACCTAGTGCGTTGGCAAAGCCTCTCACAACGGGAATCGAAAGCCAGAAAAAGAAATCTATCAGAGGCTTATTCGTCAGCACTACCGATGCTCCCTTGCTCGATTGTGCGATCAGACTGGTACGGCTTTTGGATACGCCTCAAGACATCCCAATTCTGGCACCGCTAATTATCCGCGAAATCTACTATCGCCTTTTGATAGGGGAACAAGGCGAAGCAGTTCGCCAGATTGCGACATCTGGTAGCAATATGCAACGGATTGCTGAAGTTATCAAGCTGATCAAGGCTGATTTTGTCCAGCCAATGCGAGTTGAGGAACTGGCAGAGCAAGCTAGGATGTCACCTTCATCGTTTCATCACCATTTCAAAGCCGTGACATCTATGAGTCCGCTGCAATATCAAAAGCAATTAAGGCTCTTGGAAGCACGTCGCCTGATGCTGGCGGAAAACTCTGATGCGACTAATGCTGCCTATCAAGTGGGCTATGAGAGCCAATCACAGTTCAGCCGCGAATATTCTCGCCTATTTGGTGCGCCCCCGATTCGAGATATTGAGCGTTTGCGTACACCTTGAGTGCAATAGCTTACGGCGTAAGCTGTTACGACATGAACTCAGTTTGCAAAACTTCTCCAAATTGCACCACTAAATATCCGCCAGTTAAGCGCTGAGTTAAGGCGATCGGGCAACTGTCGGAGCTGACACGCCTCTACCTCGCTAACAATCAAATAACCGAAATACCAGAGGTACTCAAGCAAATGTCGAATCAAATCAAGGTTGATTTAGATAACAATCCAATTACCCCAATCCCAAAGGTGATTGAGCTGCTATCTGATTAGACACAGTACCCCGATAGCATTGACTTTATTCAACAAATCCGCATATCCTGACCCAGGGTTTAATACTGCTACAGATTCATCAGAATATAAGCGTTTCCACGCCTAACCTCCCCCTGCACCCTGAGCAGATCGCTTTTTTTGGTAGCGATTAGAACAACACCGACTAGGATCGCCGGACAATTAGAACAAAGCCTAAAAGCACTCAAAACCTTTTTTAGACGGGAAATAGTGGCACACCCGCTCTGTCACGGCAGAAATTGTAGAATTAGATGCTGAGTATTGGCACGGATTTTGACAATCTTAGGGGGTGCAGGCTTAACAAACCCTCAATCTTCCTCTGAAAATTCTCACGGGTTGGGTCGAACGCAGCGATCGTCCCCGTCGGGAAATTTCTCGTTCAAACTCAGATCGAAATAATACTGACACCAAAATTCTGCTACTTCCAACAACTTAGGTACTGATTCAGCAATGATACCTGAACCAGAATATGAGGTATAACGTTCGACATATTCTCTAGCTAGTTTGTAAGTCCAATAGGGAAAATCTGTCTCTACGAAACAGCGCAGCGCATACTCTAGCTTTAATAAATCTCCGCTGCGGACAAAGCGCACCGTTGCCCACCTAAAATTGCGGTAGTCATCCCCTTGCAAGCCATCAATATCTTTCAATAAGTTTCGGAGAGATTGCCTGCTTTCGTAACTAGGATTTTCTAAGTAACTTTGCATCAGTGTGATTGCCTCATCCACTAATTGTTGTTGCTGTGCCCATTCTTCACTGGTGAAATGTTCAGGACAAATCGCCTGATTTATCTGCTGTTGTACTCGTTGAGCAATGTAGAGCGCAAACTTTTCGGCAGCAACTTCATCGGTGCACAAACTTTTGATACTCGTCAGCCTGGTTATCGGTATGGCAAGTCGAGCTTTTTCAACTTCCTTAGTGGCTTGAATCCACTTTTTGATTTTATTGGCAGTAGCACGTTGTTGGTTGTTTTGTTTCATTCTCAATTACCGACGCTTAATATCCTGATTGAAGCAACGCTCCAGAAAGTAAATCTGTTAGTTTGAGTGTAACAGCCCACTGGTTCAAGTAAGGGAGATCGAGTCGTTCCCCTTGCACCTTCAAAACTCCCAACACATCCCTCCACTGCTTTTGGGAACCGCCAGGAATTAGTTTGTACCAACTGAGTTTTTGCAGGACGATATCTTCGGGCGAGTAGATGTAAATTCCCTCTTCTGTTAAACCGCTAACAGGGTAAAGTTGACGACGACTCATCACCGAAACCGAAAAAGGGTCATCGCTGCCCATCACAAAAATGTCTGCTTTCTCCATCGAAGGCAAATATATGACATTGAAAGATGATTCGCGGGGTGCGGCTTTTGACTTAGCGATTGCTTCAGTCACAGCCGACTCGCTGATATAAAACTCACCTGACATGGCATCAATTAACCTCTGTGCTGTTTGCGATTCCAGGTCAATCACTAAGTCCAAATCTTGCGTAGATCTGTTCTCTCCCAACAGCGAACTTGCCACCGAACCTCCCACCACATAGGGAATATTCAGCGGTAGCAAGATGCTGGCTATTTTTTGCGCTAATTCGATCGGATCTGCAATCACGAGTTCGCCCCAATCTTTACTGTCAGATAAAACTTCTATCCACTCAGCACCCAAGCACCTTTTAATAAATTCTTGCCGAACTTTTGCCTCAGTAGCATTGGGATACTGGTTCTTTATTCCAGATATTGCCAGCCTTCGCACCGCTTGATTGAAAGCGCAAGTCCGTTGTACTTTTTGTTGGGGCGTTAACTGTCGCAATAGCTGAAACATCAGCACGTCAGCTTCAATGCTGGTATCGATAGATTGTGGCTTGTATCCTGATTTGACTGTGACTGTTGGTATTGGCGGCACGGTTAAATCGAGTGAAACTGCATAGATTTCAAAATTATATTACAGAATCCAAGTTTTTCAGACCGCTTTCTAAAAATGATATTTTTTCTTAATTATAATGAAGCTTGAACAAGGAAAAGACTTGCTATAATGATGTCCAAAGCAAAGGCGATAGTTCCCAGAGCCACTAACTAGATGGCAAGATTTAGACGTTGTAATGTTTAATTATCCAACGACCAATTCTGACTAAGACTTTTTTAAACAACTGTTCTTGAGAGAGATGAAGATATGGACTTAAATCAAAAGTCTGGGAATCACCGATGGCGATGGCGAATAATAAAAGCTGGAGGGGGTATTCTACTAATCTTCGGCACAGGTTTAAGCGTTTTTACCTGGAAACTTTTCTCGCCACCTTCTGTTAATCGACAACCACTTCCCAAAACTTTAGTTTCTCTAGAATCGCCACAAGGACAACAGCTACTGAACCAGAGCAAGAGCAAACAGGATTTTCAACCGCTTAGCGCCCACATTGAAACTCAAAAACGTCCAGCCTATTGTGGTGTGGCTAGCAGTGTGACGGTTCTGAATGCACTCGGCAGCAAAAGACAGGGATATCGCCCCCAGGGTAAGCTCATCTAATTTGGTATAAATTGTACTTGACAAAAAGGGCAAGATATAAAAGAGCCTCCTGTCAAGA
>NZ_JAUBRC010000089.1:0-9318 GCF_036701635.1 Microcoleus sp. N9_B4
GCAGTTTGATGACCACAGGTAATTGGTCACTGGTACGGATAGCCCGATAAACTAAGGTGCGACTTCCTGAATAAACTCTTTCGATAATTTTATAGTCAAGAATTTGAACATTTGTCTGACTGTCGCTATTTGGCTCGGAGTTATTCATGGTTATTGTTGTTTGATAATTGATGAGTGAGTGGGTGATTAAATGAGTCTGAAGAAGAGGGAGAATTAACTTTTTTGTTCGGATTTGGTTGGTAAGGTAATGATAAACTCAGTTACTTGGGTCGGGATTGAGTTGACGTGAAGAGAACCGCCATGTTTGTCTACTACAATTTGACGTGCGATCGCTAATCCCAAGCCCGTGCCTTTGCCCACTGCTTTGGTGGTGAACAAATGGTCAAAAATCTTGGATTTAATCTCTTCGGGAATACCCGGGCCATTGTCAGCAATTTTAATCTCAACCCAGTTTTCAACTTGTTGAATCTGAATAGTAATCTGTTGCTTTTGCTCTTTTATTTCTGCAAATGATGACTGTTGGGCTAGATCGTCAAACACATCAATGGCATTGGCTAGAATATTCATAAACACCTGATTCAGTTGACCCGGGAAACAATTAACAGGGTTGAGCCAATCATAGGCTTTAGCTACTTTAATCTCAGGGCGATGCTCATTGGCTTTGAGGCGATAGCGCAAAATTAGCAATGTACTTTCAATGCCGTCATGGAGATTAAAGGGCTGTTTGTAGTCCGTGTCTTTTCGGGAGAAGGTGCGTAAACTTTGGCTGATGGATTTAATGCGATCGCCGCTATCCCGCATCGCCCGCATCAACTGGGGCAAATCCTGCCGCAAATAGTCTAAATCTACCGCCTCCAGTTCCGATTCAATCTGATCACCCGGTTCTGGGAATGCTTCCCCATAAAGCTCAAGCAGTCCCAATAAATCGTTAACATAGTCCTCTGTCGCCCCGACATTGCCTAGAATACAACCCACCGGGTTATTAATCTCATGGGCAACCCCCGCAACGAGATTGCCAAGGGCGGACATTTTTTCTCCTTGAACAAGTTGGAGTTGAGTATTTTGCAAATCGTTGAGGGCCTTTTCGAGGGCTTGGGATTTTTGTTGCTCCCGCTCATAAAGTTGGGCATTTTCCAAAGAAATTGCCGCTTGAGTGCAGAGTAAATTCAGTAGTTCGACGCGATCGCTGGTGAACGCCCCCGTCGCTAAATTATTTTCTAAATATAAAATGCCCAGCAACTTACCCTGATGTAAAATTGGGCTACACAAAATACTCTTGGGTTGTTGACGGATGATATAGGGGTCGTTGACTAAGGTTGAATCTGCTGTCGCATCCACCAAAACAACAGTCTGTCTGTTGTGCTTGACTTTGTAAATTAGCTTCAGGGGAATATCTTGACTGTCTTCAATGGGAAGGCACTGCAACACGACTGGCTGTGTCCCCATAGTAATTGACCCTTCGATCGACAGGTGTTCATCTCGCAACAGCATTAACACACATTTATCAGCCCCCGCATTTTCGATGACGATTTCAAGCAACGATGAAAGCAGTTTTTCGAGTTCAATTTCGCTGGAGAGTGTTTGAGAAGCTTTAAGAATGGCAGCTAAATCTAAAGCTACAGAGATACTGCTACTACTGGATGTGGCAGAACTGGTAGAGGTGACACTCCCCAATGTGAAGATAGTTTCGTGAGTCGAGAGAGGAGAACGGGTTTGCTGTAATATGGGAGCCAGCAGTTGCCGATAGCGTTTTTCCAAATCAGCGACTTTGGCTTTTGCACCCCAGCGAGCATAGGCATAGTAGGCTTGGGTGATGTATGACTGAGCTATGTGCTCTTTGCCCCATGCGAGGTAGAACTTTGCCGCCAGTTCATTGGCAAGGGCTTCTTCTTGGACATAGCCGTTGGTTTTTGCTCCTGCGATCGCGCGATCGTAGCTATCTCCTGCTTCATAATTCTTGCCTAAAACCCGATGTTGTTCAGCTTCTACTAGGTCGTATTTATGTTGAAAGTTCATCGGTGCGGAAACTGCACGATGGTGGAGTATGGCTTGATTTTTGGAAACCCGCTCCAGCAGTTCGGTTTTGTCTGTGGCTTCGGTATGGGTAGCCAGTGCTGTCAGGGAATCGTAAAAGTAAAAAACTAATTCGCTAATCCCGCTTCCTGCAACTGCTAGGGTTTGACGCACTTCTATTGCATCTTGAATTGCCTGTGGATATTGATTGAGGAGATAGGAAGTAGTCAGGCTATAGACCCAATAATAATGCAATCCAATTAAATCATTAGTAGCGGTGAGTGCGGCGTGTATTTGCTCTGTTTTATTTGTCAAAGTTGACTGGCTTTGACTATTTTGGAGCCGCTCAACTGCTTGTAAAACAATGTAAGAGTAGTTTAAAGATGTTTTGAGATTGAGCTTGGATAGGGTATTTAAATAAGGTTCTGTTTCTGTCACCAAAGTATTTAAATCCTTACCAGTTATATAAACGCACTGACACAGATGGTGGACGTGATAGCCTGCAAACTCTGAATCACCGACTTCCTGGGCTGTCTGGAAACCTTCCCTGTAGAAAGCTAAACTGTTGCAAAAATGAGATTTATAATGGATAAAAAATGCGGCCAGGAGAAGATTAACTTTTGGCTGCATAAAACGGGCATTGAGTTTTGCCACTAATTGTGATGACATCTGAGCAAAGTCATAAGCTGTATCCAAATCCCCTAACATCTTGCTCAATAAAACCGCATAGTTACTGTAACTAAAAGCTGATAGGGAGTTATTACCTTTCTGAATCGACAATATAACTTGAGTCAGAACAATAAATGGAAATAGTTGGGAAGCAGAAAGATAGGCTGCACCGGTAACACTAGAAAGTAACTGCATAATTGCCAATGCTTCTGGTTCTGTCATCACCGGCAAATCGAGTAAATCTTCAGCAGTTCTACCATTAAGCAATTCCGTTACCTTTTCTACAGCCGATGTTATATCTGTCAGCGTCGGTTGCTCTGGAAGATAAGTGTTAAATTTGGTTAAAGCAGTCTGGGCAATCGCGATCGCCTCTTGAAATCTCCCCTGGGTTGTATAGGCTTGAATCTGGATTTCGTAGGCTTTGACGTACTCGGTCGCTTGGAGCTTTGCAGCTAAAATTACCTTTACTCCCTGCTCAATTTGCTCGTAATTACCGCATAAATACGCCGCTTCTGTTGCTCCTTCCTGCAATCCTAACATCAGGCTGGTTTGGGTCTGCCAAGCACCATCAGACAGTAAATTTATACCTGTAGTGAAATATTTGAAAGCTGGTTCGTAAGCATTCGAGGCTTTAGCTTTGCGTCCAGCAATTAAATTAAGTTGGGCAAGATTATCTTTTTCCGATTGGTTAAGGATAATTGCGATCGCCCTGTTCCAATGGTTGACAATCTCGAAAATCTTGGCTTCTAGTTCGGTGTCTGGGGTGCTTTGTCGCAGCAACCGAGCGATCGCTAAATGAGTTGACTGTTGTTGATCTTCTGGAATCAAGGAATAGGCCGCTTGTTGAACGCGATCGTGTAAAAACTTGTAAGCAGCAATCTCCTGATTTTCGGAAGTAGATGCTACACTCTCTTGCCCGACATAAAACTTATAAACATCTCCAATTGGCAAAATCAATCCTTCTTGTAATGCTTTCCACAAAGCCGCAGCCGTTTCGATTTCTGGCTGTTCTGAAACAATTGCCAAAGTTGTTAAATCAAATTGATTGCCAATACAAGCAGCTAGTTGCAACACCTGTTGAGTTGATTGTGGCAGTTTTCGCAATTGAAATGCCATGAAAGCAACAACATCATCTGTAAGAGATTGAGATGTCACTTGGGCAATATCACATTGCCAACAACCTGACTTAAAATCAAATTGAATAAGTTGTTCCTGATGCAATGCTTTGAGAAACTGGGTTGCAAAAAATGGATTTCCTTGAGTTTTTTGATAGACTAATTTAGAAAGAGTCCATGCCAAAATTTCCGTACATTTCAGTGTATCTGCAACTAATCGATTTACTTGCTCTTGACTCAGAGGGGCTAAAGTAATCGTGCTAATCGTTGCTTGGTTTTTTTGAATTTCACTCAAAGTCAACATTAAAGGATGTCCCGGATTGACTTCGTTATCACGGTAAGCACCAATTAAGAAAAGATGCCTTGTCTCAGCCATCAATAGCTGCATTAACTTCAGGGATGCTGAATCTGCCCATTGCAAATCATCTAAAAACATCACTAAGGGATGTTCAGCACTGGTAAAAACTTGGGTGAATTTTTGAAACAATAAATTAAATCTATTTTGTGCCGCATCTCCTGATAATTCTATGGCGGCTGGTTGTTCACCAATAATTCTTGATAATTCGGGGATGACTTCAATAATTACTTGTCCATTTTCTCCAACTGCCGATAATATTTTATTCCTCCATTGTTGGATTTGTGCATCACTTTCGCTTAACAGTTGCCCCATTAAATCCTGAAAGGCTTGTACAAAGGCACTAAAGGGAATATTACGATTAAATTGGTCATATTTGCCTTTGATAAAATAACCGCGTTGACGCACAATTGGTTTATGAACTTCGTTGATAACCGCAGTTTTCCCAATTCCCGAAAAACCAGCTACCAGCATCATTTCTGTTGCCCCAGCACTGACTCGATCAAAGGCATCAAGTAATACTTGAACTTCGGTTTCTCGTCCATAAAGTTTGTCGGGGATGATGAAGCGATCGCTCACATCCCTCTGTGCAATTTCAAAGTATTTAATCTGACCCGTTTCTCGAATTTGTGTTAAACAGTTTTCTAAATCAATTTTTATACCTAATGCACTTTGATATCTGTCTTCGGCATTTTTTGCCATCAATTTATTGACAATTTTTGATATTGTCGAGGGAATTTCTGAATTAATTTTATGTACTAATGGCGATGCTTTCGCGATATGGCAGTGTACTAGCTCCATCGGATCTTTCGCTGGAAAGGGTAATTCTCCTGTGAGTAATTCGTAGAAAGTCACGCCTAAAGAATAAAAGTCGGTTCGATAGTCAATCCCGCGATTCATTCTCCCGGTTTGTTCGGGAGAAATGTAAGCGAGTGTTCCTTCTAAAACATTAGGATTGATGAGTGTCTGGGTTTCTCGTGGTAGCAAAGACGCGATACTAAAGTCGATTAATTTAACTTGTTTAGTTTCGGGATTAATTAAGATATTACTTGGTTTGATATCTTTATGAATAATGCGTTCCCGATATAGTATATCTAAGGTATTGCAGAGGGCTATCGCCATTTCTAAAAACTCTCTCAAAGATAGTGCGTTCTTCCCTTTAATCGCCCATTCCTGAAGGGAAATGCCACCAAAATCTTCCATGATTAACGCATAGCCATTGTGGTAAGGTTCCAGGCTATAAGTTTGGACTATCAAAGGTGAATTGAGATTTTTGGCAATGGTATACTGATTGCGAAACTGTACCAGTTCGATAAAGGTGGGATAGTCATTTTTCAGGAGTTTGATGACGACAGGTAATTGGTCACGGGTACGGACGGCCCGATATACTAAGGTGCGACTTCCTGAATAAACTCTGGCGATAATTTTATAGTCAAGAATTTGAACATTTGTCTGACTGTCGCTATTTGGCTCGGAGTTATTCATGGTTATTGTTGTTTGATAATTGATGAGTGAGTGGGTGATTAAATGAGTCTGAAGAAGAGGGAAAATCAACTTTTTGTTCAGCTTTAGTTGGTAAGGTAATGATAAACTCTGTTCCTTTTCCCAGTATAGAAGTACAGTTCAATTTTCCACCGTGAGTTTCTTCCACAATTTGACGTGCGATCGCTAATCCTAACCCCGTGCCTTTCCCTACAGCTTTCGTCGTAAATAAACTATCAAAAACTCGATCCCGCAACGCTTCTGTCATGCCAACACCATTGTCTTTAATCCGAATTATTGATTGTTTTTTGTCAGCAGATAACTCGGTTTTTAGCGTGATTTGATTGTCAATCTCTTGATAGATATGTCCTTTATTGGATTCATCTAAAGCATCGATCGCGTTCGCCAATAGATTCATAAACACCTGATTCAATGGTCCGGCATAACACTCCACTTCTGGTAAATCACCATAGTCCTTGATGATTGTAATTGCTGGGCGAGATTCATTAGCCTTGAGGCGATGCTTGAGGATCATAATTGTACTATCAATGCCCTCGTGAATATTACAGGCTACGGGGCGATCGCTATCAGCACGCGAGAATGTCCGCAGACTAATGCTAATGTCTTGAATTCGCTTCACGCCTTCTCGCATCGAACCTACTAACTTGGGTAAGTCTTCTCGGATGTAGTCAAGTTCAATGGTTTCGATTTCCTCTTGAATCTCTGGATCGAGTTGAGGATATTTTTGTTGCACTAGATCGATCAATCCAAACAAATCGTTAATGTAATCTAAGGCTGGGGTAATATTGCCATTCAGGAAACCGACAGGGTTGTTAATTTCGTGAGCTACACCAGCTACTAAGTTGCCCAGTGCTGACATCTTTTCGCTCTGAACGATTTTGAGTTGTGCTTGTTTGAGATCGGTGAATGCTTGTTGTGCGGCTTGATACAGACGCGCATTTTCTAAGGAAATAGCAGCTTGACAGCTAATCATATTTAACACTTCAATGCGCTCGCTCGTAAACGCCCCCACCGTCAGGTTATTTTCCAGATATAAAACTCCTATCAACTGCCCTTGATTCAGAATGGGGCTACAAAGAACACTTTTAGGCTGGTGGTTTTGAATGTAACTATCACCAGCAAACTGAGAATTTATCCCTACATCCGCCAGAACCAGAGGTTTCAAACTCCGCTTGACTGTATTCACCAAACTAATTGCTACATCATGGCTTGATTCTAGGGGAATTGATGGTAATAGTTGTGGTAACTTTCCCTCTTCTACAAGACCTACTAATTTTAAATCAATATCTTGTTTGAGTAGTAAGACACACTTAGTTGCCCCAGCATTAGTAACGACTATTTCTAGGAGAGTAGTTAGGAGTCGATCGAGTTCAATTTCTCCAGAAATAGCTTGAGAGGCTTTGAGCAGAGTTGCCAAATCTAGCACTTCAGAAATGCTGCTAGAGGTTTTGCTAGAAGTAATCGTTCCGCGTGCAATCGTTTCCTTGAAGGAGTCAGCAGTGCGAGGTTGTTGCAGAATAGGCGCGAGGAGTTGAGGATAACGTTGTTCTAAATCAGTAACTTTGGCTTTAGCTCCCCATCGGGCATAGCAGTAGTATGCTTCAGTTATGTAGGCGATCGCGACTTTTTCTTTGCCCCAGTCGAGATAAAATTTGGCTGCAAGTTCATTGGCTAAGGCTTCGTCTTGGAGATATGCGTTTTCTTTGGCTCCTTTAATCGCTAGGTCATAGAATTCTATGGCTGCTGTTTTTTGACTAAGAACGCGATTTTTTTCCGCTTCAACTAAATAAAATTTGTGCAGTTGATTCCTTGGTGCAGCATCAGCCCAGCGTTCAATCTTTTCCTGATTGGCAGTCACTCGTTGCAGAATGCTTTGTTGTTCTGGCTGAGAAACTTGGGCATAGTTAGCCAGATGTGTCAGAGAATCATAAGTATGGAAGACCGGAATCAGGGACATCCCTGTAGCTCCACCTAAATAACTTTCAAGGGCGCTAGCAGCAGCGATCGCCTGTTCAATCTGACCAAATAGATAACATAGCACCAACTTGCTGACATAGAAATAACAGGGAGCCGTTTGATTCCCCGATCGCGCAAACATCTGTAGATCTTCTGCTTCACTAAAACTATCCCCATTAAACTGCCACGCTTCTGTCGAATTCCCTAACAAATTCAAGATGGCTTGTTGAAAAATAGCTCCCTGCTTTGCCATTGTTTCTTGTTTAAGTTGAGCAAATTGAGCACAGAAAGCAGCACCCTCTCGACTCAAATCGCTCAATTCCTTGCCAGCAAACCAAGCGTGCATCAAATACAGGACGGCACAAATTCCACCCCATTCTAAATCCCCAGTTTCTAATCCGCTCTGATAGCCCTCTCGAAACAACGGTAAAGTGTTAGCAAGAGGCTCTTTCCAATGGGAAATACAGCAGTTAACTTGTCCGTAGGTTTTGGCTTTTAGTTTTCGGGTATCGAGTTGTTCGAGCAACAAGAGTGCCAGTTGACCGAATTGATAGCCATACTCAATATCTCCCACTACCCCGCATAATATGACCCCAAAACCGCAATAGCCATTAGTAGAAAACGAACTATTGCCATATTGCAGCGATATATTCACTTGTTCGAGCAGAACCAACGGCAACAGTGTGGGAGCCGCTACATAAGCAGATGCCGTCACACCTGCGAGAATTTCCATAATGGCTAACTGAGTGCGATCGGTCATCTCCGGCAGCGCGATCAAATCCAGTGGCTGTCTGCCACCCACAAGGGATAAAGTTTCTTGCAGTGCCTTTCCAATATCCTCTCCGTTAGGTTCCTCTGGAAAACTAACTCCCAACTGCTTGAGAATTTGCAAAGCAATTTGTATAGCCTTTGAAGGTTGAGCTTGTGCTTGAGCAGCTTGAATTTCAACTTGATGAACATTAACCCGATCTAATAGAGTTCTGGTGTGTTCCAAAACGATCGTTGTCAATTGGTTCATCTGCGGAAAATTGCCGTTTAGATAAGCAGCTTCAGTGGCGGTTTCGTAAAGTGCTAAGGTCAGTTCATACTGGCTTGTCCATCGCTTTTCAGCCAACAAGTCGATACCTGTAATAGAATACTCAAGTGCGGCTGTGTATGCTGTTGCAGCTCTGGCTTTCTGTCCTGCCTGGAGATTGAGTTGAGCGAGTTGCGTTTGCTCCGATGGCTCAATAATGAGGCTTTTCCCCATATTCAGTTGGTTGACAATCTCAAAGAGTTTTTCCTCCTGTTCGGCGACGGAGGTATGACTGAGCAATAGTTGCCCAATTTTGAGGTGAGTCACCTGTTTTTTCTCGTCGAGAATCAGAAAGTAGGCGGCTTGTTGAACGCGATCGTGCAAAAACCGATAAGTCGGATTGGCTGAGGCGTGGAAAACTTCTTCACTATCCGATTGGGTAAAAAACTTATAAATTCTTGTTGTGGGAATTACCAAACCTTCCTGCAATGCTTTCCATAAAGCTGCAGCCGTCATTCCCGCCGATTTCTCGCTGACAATTACTAACGTATTCAAATCAAACTGTGCTCCTATACAAGCAGCTAATTTGAGAACATCCTGAGTTTCTGGGGGCAACTTCTGCAATTGCAATGCCATGAATTCAACCACATCATCAGTGATCGCTAAGGCTTTGACTTGGGCAATATCACACT
>NZ_JAUBRC010000090.1:0-8722 GCF_036701635.1 Microcoleus sp. N9_B4
TCCGCACCCGTTCATAACCGTTGCCATCTTTGGACTGAGCTAGGGACTCGCAGATACAGATTTCCCCGCGCTCGAAGTCAATATGTTGCCAACGTAGTCCGATCGCCTCACTCAGCCGACAGCCGGATAAAAACAGGAACTTTGCAAAAGGAGTCCAGGCCGGATAACTTTTCTCGAATCCTGCGACGATCGCGATGGATTCTGCCTTGCTAAATGGCTTGATGATTTCCTTGGTTCCTTTGCGATTCCTGATTTTCAGCCAAGGATTTAGTGGAATTAAACCTTCACTTTTTGCCCAGTCACCACAGCTTCTGAGGTATCCCAGTTTTTTATTAAAAGTGGTGGCAGCAACTTCCATTTGAGTAAACCAAGTAATGTCATCGCTGGAAGGATTGCCAGCCTTAATAATTTGGCGACGTAACGTGGCATAGTGATCCGCTTTTGTGCGCGCTGGTAGATCTAAATCTGAAACCCAAGCGTCCCAAATTTCTAAAAGTGGCGGGGTGTTTTCTCTCTTGTTTTGTAATTGCTGTGATAGTTGTGTCAGTAAATCGTTGAGTTCTGGAGTGATAGTTTGCATGGCGGTGGAGAATTTGTCCGAAATGTGTTTTGCCTTTGTTTTGGGCGGGTGGTGGAGAGGTGGTGGAGGTGGGGGAGGGGTGGTGGAGGCTGAAAGAAATCACTTCGTCTGAAGCACTTCTCGCTTCTTGTAAAAGTGCAACAATGCTGATTTAAGCCTTTGATCACACAACTTCTGGAAGTAGTGCTGGAAGTATGAAGTAATCCCGCAAGTGTTGCTATTGCGTACTTCTGGCACTTCCGATAGCACTTCGATCACTTTGCCCTGGCCTGTAGTAAACGAAGTAACTTCTACTTCTGCTTCCTGGATTTTTTTAACAGCCGGAAGTAGTGGAGAAGTGGTGGAGTTTCTATTACTTCTCCACCACTTCTCCACCACTTTTCCTCTACACCAACCTGAGTGCAGCTCCGGTTACGTGGCACGTCAGATACCCATCGAAACACGGGTACATCCAGTCGGCACTCGCACCAGCAGTCCAGTTGATCATGTACTCCCATCGCCCGTTAATGGGATGCCAGCAGATGCCTACTATCTCGCCTATTTCGCAATGTTGTTTCTCGAATTCGTCAACCCATTCATCGGCTACGATGTCCCCGATCTGAAATGGCGGTGCAGGGTATTTGTTAGGTAGTTTGATGGTTGGCTGACGGCGTAGAGCGATTGTCAGGGGAAGGACTGATGCTGTTTTGTGAAAGAACTTGCGACGGGAAAATGTTAATTTCTGCGATCGCTCTTCAAGCGCTTGTAATGTCTGATTTTCGGACATAATGAAGTTGCTCCTTGCCAGGTAATGCTGGCGTAGGTTGAAGTCGTCTCAAGGCTGAGGTGGTAACTCAGCTTTGAGGCGCGTTTTATTTTTGTTGATTCTCGACGGTTCCGCTGGTTCTAGATAGCGCCTCTTCTACTAGATTTAGCGGGTAAGGGTTTGAGCTCGTCAAACTGGAGAGTCTTGGAAGCTGTCAAATCCTGTTTTTCGATGGTAGCACGACTTAAGAGCTAGGTGGTACTACTTCGCACTATAATTATCCAAGACGGTACGACAGAGGATAAAATAATGACAGTTCAAATACTTAAAAGCGTGGGAACAAAGTTACCTAGGGTGGGCGCGTACATTAGCCCTCAGCTAAAAGAAGAGCTGGAAAGGTTAGCAAAAAAGGAACAGCGAACGCTTTCTAACTTTATTGCAGTGGCACTTCAGCGCGTTATAGACCAGGCAAAACAGAAGGGTGAGATTGATTGATGAACCCAGCAACAATCAACCCTTTAACTCTGCCGTCCCTATCGTTGGCAAACCGCTCAACTCTGCCTTCCTGTCCGGCAGTCTACTTTGTCCTGGAAGGCGATCGTGTTTTGTACGTCGGCAGAAGCCGCAATCTACGGCAACGTTGGGTGATTCATCACCGCTACAAACAACTGAAAGCAATCAGCAACATCCGCATCGCTTGGCTGGAATGCAGTGAACCGAGCTTGTTGGCAGAGATTGAAGCGGCGATGATACGTTACTTTTTGCCCCCTTTGAATGGCTCGGCAGTAACTTCGCCCCAAATAACGCTCCTCTTGGATAAGTCGTTGAAAGAAAAATTTAAGAGAGTCTGCTCTATCAGAGGAATGAAAATGAGTGAGGAGATTGTGCGTTTCATTGAGAAGAGCGTTAGGGAAAACGACGACTTGCTGGCACTGGTTGATAAGTTCGGGGGTTAAGTGAGATGAATTCAAACGATCGACTAGACCGAATAGAAGCAATCCTCGCAGCTACCGCCGTGCAGCAGCAGGCAAACAGCGAGGCGATCGGACGGTTGGAAGTTCAAACTCTAGCCAACAGCGAGGCGATCGGACGGTTGGAAGTTCAAACTCTAGCCAACAGCGAGGCGATCGGACGGCTGGAAGTTCAAACTCTTGCCAACGCGACAGCGATTGATCGGCTGACTGATCGCATAGACCAACTGACAGATCGCGTTGACCGACTGGCTCAACGTTTTGACGGACTGGTTTCGGCGATCGGGAGCCATCAAGAAGCGCTGAGGATGATTTCTCAGCAGCACACCGAATGGCGGGAGCAAATGCGAATCATTCAGACAGAGATTCGCGACCTCTGGCAGTACCTCAACAACCAGCTCCGCAACCGTGGCAACGGCGGCGGGCAAAACTGACGGCTGAATCGATTCTGGATTGATTCAGAATCGATTCAAATCGATTTGAATCGATTCACTGTCTGGCTGAATCGATTTGATGCTTGTCCAAAGTGTCCGAAATTTCGGACACTTTTTAGTTGAACCCTGATTCAGAAGGGTTTCGCTCGTCAAGTACCGAGATTATTTTTGACTTGGCCAGAGTGAAAATAATTGAGTAACTAGCTTCGATCGGCGATCAGAGGCTGCCAAAAGTGTCCGAAATTTCGGACACTTTTGCTTTTAAGCACCTTGAATTGCTAGGTAACTACTAGACAAGTGCTAGGTAACTACTAGACAAGTGCTAGGCAACTACTAGACAAGTGCTAGGCAACTACTAGACAAGTGCTAGGTAACTGCTAGTAACGTGCAGGCGGCAAGCTGGAACCTCCCCCTTGAAAAGCCGTCCCACTTCCTCCCCTAGGAGCTTGCTGGACTGTTTGGGGTGAATAGGGCTGTTGTGCCGATCGTAGTTGCTGTTTAGCTATATCCCTATAGCTTTGTTCTCTCTTGTCGATGTTTTGGAGTGTTTCGTTTTTAGGCCCGTAGAATTTCTCTGCTGCTCCTCTAACATACTTCTGGGCAGCTTGATCGAAGTCCCCTCTGTACTGGGCGACTTTTTTTGCTATAGCTTCTTCCCCAGGACGCAACGCAATTTCTTTCGTTTGTCGCATTGACTCTGCGGATTTGGCATTCGTTAGCTCCATAATCTCTGTCCAAGAATCGCCCGGTTGCCAGTTTTCTCTGGTGTTTGGATCTTGAATTGTTGGGATGTAGCCGGGGGGGTAGGGCTCACCTGTCTCCGGGTTTACGATGATCGGTTCCCCCGATTGAACAACAGCGTAGATCCTTGTATATGCAAGATTGTTGCCTAATGGGTAGATATTCCCCTGGCTACCCATTCCCGTGCCCGGCCCGAATAATGGGTTTGGATTGAATTGTCCGTTAAATCCTCCCCCAGCTCCAGCGCCCGCCCCGCCATTTATGGAAGAGAAATCACCTTGTCCTAATCGAGTAGCTTGCTGTTGATTGTAGATCGGTGTGGTTATCGGTTGGTTCGTGAACGCTTGTGCCATTTTTTTATAGATTGATGTAATTCAATTGTGTCCTGCAAACTGTATGTCTTGAAAAGTCCCCACAGAACGGGTGCAGATTTTCTCCGATCGTCCGCCACAACAGCTTTGTCTAGTATTTTGGTAAAACACTAGACATTAGCTAGACACTGTGCTAGTGTATGTCTAGTAGGTAATGGAGAGGCTCTAGACATGACTGATAGATTGCAGCTTAATTTGAGATTAGACGGCAGACGAGGCTTGCTTGAGGCAATCAAAGAAACCGCAGCCAGCGAAGGTTTGAGCGTTAATGCTTATGTGATTAAGGTTTTGGAAGGCGCTACATCGGATCGAGGATCAATTGCAACGCCAGGGCCGATCGCAAAACAAGAACAGGAAGCGCCGAAAGACTCAGCGTCGCTAGACATCGAACCAATGTTAGACAGCTTGCTAGACAAAAAGCTAGACACTCTGCTAGCGGCTAAGTTGGCAAATTTTGAGGAACGGCTGGGAAAATTGAGTGCCTGAGTGATAGGGGTGGCGATGAGTCACTCAGGCAAGAATACGATCACGCTCTTACTACTCCAGAGGAAGCTATGGCACACGCTGCTATCTTCGGATTCTCCCCAGAGGAAGCCTTAGCCGATACTCATTTTCAAATCAATATGCTCACGGCTAATTATGATGAGCTTGAGGATAGGTACGAATCAGCGAAGCGGGAAATTATAGAATTGCGATCGCAACTTGCGACAGCACGCGGCGATCAGGAGAAATTGGAGGCGGAACTCTCAGACCTGAAACAAAAATCGGCTCCTAGCGTTGAATTCCCAGAAGCCGCTGAATTGTTAAACCAGTTGAAAGCCGATCGCAAAAAATCCACCGCATCGCTCGCAGATGTCGAATCCATTTTAGAGATACTTGAGAAGTCCTGAGATACATCTTATGGAAGTCGGGAAGCTATGCCCCCTTAAAACGGGGCATCCCTCTGTGAGTGTTCCGGCAGTCAAAATCTAGCGTTCCGCTGGAAGCCTTGGAACACTGCGGAACGTTCCCGGACAGGACAGAAAAAACCTCGGAAGCCCTGATGGAATGCGGGTGGAACGGTTTTAGACCTGTCCGACTGACAAATCGGACAGCCGGTGCGGTTGGTGCGAATCGCTGAAAGCCTTGTCTAGCAATGGTGCGGTTGGTGCGGTTGTTGGTGCGGTTGTTGCGGTTGTTGGTGCGGTTGTTGCGGTTGTTGGTGCGGTTGTTGGTGCGGTTGTTGCCACAATCAGTCCTCCCAAAACCCTTCAAAGCGCTGCGGTGCTAACTGCGTGTAACGCACTGTGTGGCTAATATTAGCGTGTCCCAGATAATCTTGAATCGCCCTGGTATCGATCCCTTTAGCGGCCAAATAGTACCCGCAGCCGTGCCGGAGCATATGGGGGTGTACTGGGAACTGAAGCTGTGCCCCTTCTCCCGACTTGCGGATCATCTTTCTTGCCGCGTCCGCAGTCATAGGCCCGCCCCGTTCCGACACAAATAGATAAGCTGAATCAGGAAAATCCCTCTGCAACTGTCTGAGCGATCGCATTTCTTCCCCCGACAGCGGATGCACTGACGGACGCGAACCCTTCAACCTTCGGACGTGGATGTGAGCCGTCTTCAAATTAATCTGTTGCCAGCGCAAATTCACCAGCTCCGATATCCGCAGCCCGTGCCTGTAACCCATCAGAATTAGCGTGGCGTCCCGATGTCCCCATCGCCCTTTCTTGGCGGCCTTGATCATGGCATCCACTTCATCCTCGAATAAATACTCCCGATCGCGAACTTCCAAATATGACCTCCTGTTGGGGCTAGTTTTTTGGGGCGGGGCATCAGACTCTCTAACTTTCAGAAGTTGAGGGCCACGGGTGCGGAACGGAATGACAGTCATTTGACACACCTAAACAGTGCCAACATTCTAACTATTAGGTTAGATGTTAGAAAGTCTGTCCTCTTTGCCCGACTTTGCATTCTCTTCTTGGTGCGGCTCGAAAACGAAAAAAAAACGAACCGAAAACGTACCGTTTCTCTACCAAAACTCACTCGTCGGATTTAAAGGTAAAAGCACTCGACGAATCGCACAGAACAAGGCTTTGGTGATCTGACAGAGATTCGCTGTGTAGCATGAGAAGTAATCAATCAATAAATCAATACATATGGGTTACACATCTATGACATCTATGACGATCAAAGTACCCGAACACTTGCGTCACCAGCTAAAGAGGCAAGCGCTCGATGAACGAAAAACGATGTCAACGATCGTTCAAGAAGCGTTACAGAATTACCTGAACCAATTCACCACCGGCAAGCAGGGTATTGAGTTAGACCCGGAAGTGTGAACCATGACTAGCGCTAGGGTTCAGAACCTTTTGAACCCTTACTGCTGAGCCATGATCATTTTTGCGTTTCCTTGTCCCGGTTTTTTATTCCACTAAATTTCAAATCTCGATCTACCTCTTTCTCCGGAAAAGAAGAGACTGATAAAAGAAACTTATTGTCTAAATCCCGTGGCAAGTCGTTTTTGACCAATAACGCCTGCTTATCAATCGCGGCCTGAATGCGACTTCTTCGCCGCCTTCCCGACACGAGCCGATGATTTATGGCATATACATTACAGTGAGGCTTCCACCACTCCCCACGCATCAAAACTAAGCCGTCTTCTTGACATAGTTTTGCGGGCATATTTTTAAGGAGCGGTAGATGTTCCATCACTTGCGTTTTAACCAGGGGCGGCAACTCCTTACGAAAACCTCGCACTGGAGAGGCCTCCAATCTGTAGCTGTTTGAAAGATGGCGACTCGCTGTCGAGAGAGAAATTCCTCTCGCGTCTGCGATCGCCTCTTGACTTCCGCCGTAGAAGCGGAAATCCGATTTAACATAAATGAACCGATCGCTCCTACCAAGTACCCGCGCCGGTTGTTCGCAGGGATGCAGAAGAGCAGTCGGCGCAATTAGCTGCGTCGGTTGCTGAGGGTTCCGACCCTCAGACTTTTTTATTTGCTGCACCTCTTCTTGCCGTTGCCGGTGAAAAGATGCGCGTTGCAAATGCTGTGCTTCCACTTCTGTAGCGATGATGTGGAGATGTCGTAAGTCGTTAACTTTGATGGCAGCGAGAGGGCCGAGTTTGTCTACTCCGGCAATCGCGATTGCTTTTTCCAGGCTCGTGTAATAAATCTTAATCTCATCTCCGGTCTGATCGTAGTGGCGGATCAAACCGGACTTTTTGGCTTCGTTGAGTAACTTTCTGATGGTGTCTTTCTTGAGACCTAAGATTTTGCTTGCGCCTGTCAGCGTAAATTGTCCAATTCCGGAGCCTGTTGGTTTGCCGCCAGGATTCGTCCAGCGCGATAGGTCGTAGCGACGAGCGAGCAACCAAATACGCAGTTGCCCACGGAAATATGGATATAGCGAGGAAGGAAACAGTACCAAGTCCGGATCATCTGGACTGACATACTCGCTGTGGTAGTTTTCGCGGAGCTCGATCAGCCATTCTGGAGCCGGAGCGGGCGGATGTTGCAACGGGTTGTTGATCCACTCATAGGGCTTACCAGTGCCAGGGTGGAGGCTTGGCGGCAACACGCTCTGCTGACCGAACCAGCGGAACTCCAGACACTCCTCTTTACCGTCATCACCAGTAACCCCGGTGCCGATGCGTAGATTTTTAATGCGATGCCAGTCAGCCTCTGCTACTGAGAAAAGACATTGCTTGCGGCCAGCGCGTCCACTTGTCCAGGCAGTTGTCTCTGAGAAAACGGTGAGGTCGTTGCTGCCTGCTAACTTTTTTAACTTTTCCCACGCCGAGTCACCGTCGATATCGATCGCCAACAGCCCGTTACCCAGCTTTAAGCCGAAGCCCGTTGCCTTGCCACTTTCGAGCTTGGCAAGGATTTCTGAGTGGTCGCATTGTTTGCTTACCCAATCTTTGACAACGGGAACTTTCCCCGCTACTGGCACCAGTGACCAATTCTGAGGGAACTCAAATACTTGACTAAGTTTGTGGGGATTGTGTAGTATACTAGAGATAACGCTTCCTCTGTTAGTGAGAAAAATCGCTAAACCTAGTAGTAGAGGCGCTAATTAACTAAAATGCTATCTAATGTGAGGTATACAAAGTGAGATACCCTTCTTGGGATTAAATCGCCCTTTGATTGACATTTTCGACAGTTCAGCTAATATACTTTTGTGTTTTTGAAATCGATTAATATCGATTGGTTTTCCGCGCGCCTCTACTAAAGGTCAGCGGATTTTTTTTTGCTATGCTGAAAACATTTGCTACATTCTCTCATTTTTGTGCTATTTGTCAATATCTCACTAATAGCAAGAGATTGAGCGAATACATACTAGCGTATATTTTATACAAGCAATTCATGCAGGTTATTATTGAAACTTTTTCGGAAATTGAAAGTAAGTAAAATTACGACAACTTCCGCCTTGCAAGGCGGAAGTTGTGGTTTGCAACCTATCAGAGGATAGATGGCAAGCTCGGCCGATTGATTAAATGACCGTAAGTGCTTGCAACCATCCGAGTATCGGAGTGTCCGAGCAAATAAGCGACGCCCGTTAGCGGACATCCCTGTTCGATCGCATGGCTCGCAAAACTATGCCGAATGATATGCGGCCGTCTGTACGGTATACCCGCTGCGTTCAGCACTTTTTTCCAGCGAGCTCGAAAGTTGTTTGCATCTATGTGGCTTGTGCCAGTGGGATTGAGGAAAACTAAATCTTCAGGATTTTTGCTGGCAGCAGAAAGTTGCTCAAGAATTTTTGCCAGCTCGGAATTGATTTTCAAGAACCGAACACTACCCGTCTTTGTTGACTTCCGCACCCGTTCATAACCGTTGCCATCTTTGGACTGAGCTAGGGACTCGCAGATACAGATTTCCCCGCGCTCGAAG
>NZ_JAUBRC010000091.1:0-8472 GCF_036701635.1 Microcoleus sp. N9_B4
GTCGGAATTGGTGTTGGAGTTACCGATGGTGTCGGAATTGGTGTTGGAGTTACCGATGGTGTCGGAATTGGTGTTGGAGTTACCGATGGCGTCGGAATTGGTGTTGGAGTTACCGATGGCGTCGGAATTGGTGTTGGAGTTACCGATGGTGTCGGAATTGGTGTTGGAGTTACCGATGGCGTCGGAATTGGTGTTGGTGTTGGTATATCGTTATCAGTAATAACAACATCTTGGAAAGTGGTGCTGCCTAATGTGATGCCAGAGGTAGGATTACTAATAGTTAATGTGGCGGTTTCTGTGCCTTCGACTAAAGCATCATCAATTATAGTAAAGGTGGTAATTCCCGTAGTTTGTCCGCTAGGAATGGTAATGCTAGTATCGCCGAGGTTGTAATCTCCCGTGGTGATGTTAGTTCCTGAAATACCTAAGTTAACCGTTTGGTTGCTAGAAACGGCACTAGAAGTTGTAGCGGTAACGGTAATTGCGGTGGTACCAGCTTCATTACCTACATTACTGCTGACTGATAAGTTAACTGTAGGATTTGGGGCTACATCATTATCAGTAATATTGGCTGTTACCGGGGTAATAGCAATAGCGTTGTAGTTAGTATCGCTACTACTTGCTGCGTAACTAATCGTGCTAGTATGATTCCCTTCAACTAGGCTATCATCTACGGCTGTGACTGTGACTGTTTGCGCTACATTCCAATTAGCTGAAGTGAAGGTTAAGGTACTTGCACTACTGGTACTTTGACTGTCAGAATTAATGGCAATTGTGACATCATTTGTGGGTTGACTGTTTAATACGACTGTGTAACTATCAGTTGTACCGCCTTCGGAAATATCTGTGCTATTCCCAGATTGAGAAATGGTGACACCGGCAGTATCATTATCAGTAATATTGGCTGTTACCGGGGTAATGGCAATCGCATTGTAGTTAGTATCGCTACTACTTGCTATGTAATTGATAGTGCTAGTATGATTGCCTTCAACTAGGTTATCATCTAAGGCTGTGACTGTGACTGTTTGCGCTACATTCCAATTAGCTGAAGTGAAGGTTAAGGTACTTGCACTACTGGTACTTTGACTGTCAGAATTAATGGCAATTGTGACATCATTTGTGGGTTGACTGTTTAATACGACTGTATAACTATCGGTTGTACCGCCTTCAGTGATATCGGTACTATTCCCAGATTGAGTGATAGTGACACCTGCTACATCGTTATCAGTAATATCAATATTTTGAGTGGTTGTGCTGCCTAATACAATACCAGAAGTGGGATTATTAATAGTTAATGTGGCGGTTTCCGTACCTTCTACTAAAGCATCATCGACAACGGTAAAGGTCGTAGCACCTGTAGTTTGTCCGCTAGGAATGGTAATCGTAGTATTAGCAAGGTTGTAATCTCCGGGGATGATGTTAGTTCCTGAAATGCCTAAGTCAACGGTTTGATTACTAGAAACTGCACTAGAAGCTGTAGCGGTGACAGTAATTACCGTTGTTCCTACTTCAGTCCCGGCATTACTACTAACTGATAAGTTGACAGTTGGTGCGTTAACTGTTGTTGTAACTGCGGTGGCTGTATTATTAGTTTCATCACTTTCTGTAATGGTATTATTTGGATCGACAACTGCTGTACCACTGGTGAGAGTTACTGCACTATTCGGAGTGACATCTAAAGTCAGAGTGGCGTTACTACTGGCGTTGATGCTACCACCTGTAAATTTAGCAACTCCGCCGGTGGTTCCCGCGTAGGTGAAACCATTAGAAACAGTGGGAGTTCCGACTATAGAAAGTCCTGTGGGTAAAGTAAATTCTGCATCTACGCCTGTGGCATCAGCATTGCCAGTATTGTTAACAGTAAGAGTGTAGGTGAGGGGATTTCCTAATGTTACTGGGTCGGGAGAATCTGATAAGGTAATATTCAGGTCTACTGTGTCATCATTTTGAATAGTACCTGTAGCTGTAGCTGTGGAAATAATTGTTCCTGATGATGGAGTAGAAAGTGTAACTGTAAAGTCTTCGTCGGGTTCAATGGTGTTATCACCTGAAACGGGAATGGTGATGGTTTGAGTGGTATCTCCATTATTAAAGGTGACAGTACCAGAGGGGAAATTTCCACCGAAGTCTGTAGTATTAGCAGGGTTGGCTCCACTAGCAGTTACGGTATAATTTGCTGTACTAATCCCGCTAGTATTGAGTGTTCTAGTAACAGTAAATGTGAAGTTGGTAGTACCGCTATTACCTTCAGCTTGGCTGCTGTTGGCTGTGCTAATGGCAATATCACTAGGCAATTCATAGGCTCCAATGTCAGCGGCGGAACCTACTACACGGGGGAAACCTGTACCGCGTTGGTCTGTGGTGAGACTATTAGGATTAGTACCTGCGTCGATGGCAGGACTACCACTAACTAAGGCATGAGTTTGGGTGAGGCCGCCATTATTAGCTAAAGCGGCTAATTGAGGATTGACAGGGGTGGCAAAGGTGCCGACGATATTGCCATTGGTGCCATTAACAAAACTGCCGCTACCTTGATCGATGCCAATTAGGTTATTGCCATTGTCGGTGAAAGTGCCGGAGACATCTGGATTAATAGTTCCTGACCCCGCATTGTTGGGCGTGTCGAAGTTACCTGCCACAATGGTGTTTTGAACGTTGAAAGTGCCAGCCTGCCTGAAGATACCCCCACCATCACCTGCACCGTTATTGTCGCGGTCTGCCGTATTGTTGGTAACTGTGCTGTTGTTTAGGTTCGCTGTGCCGTTGTTGCTGATGATCCCGCCACCGTTGTTAGCAGCCGAATTGCCACTGATGGTACTGTTGCTCAGAGTGGTTGTGCTGGTGAAGTTGTAGACCCCGCCGCCATTGCTATTAGCTGTATTGCCGCTGATGGTGCTGTTGTTCAGGAAGGCTGTGCTGTTGCTGATCACAATCCCGCCGCCGCCAAAGTTAGCCGAATTGCCGCTGATGGTACTGTTGGTGATAGTTGCTGGTCTGGCTAGGGAGTAGATCCCGCCGCCGCTGCCATTAGTGGAATTGCCGCTGATGGTGCTGTTGGTTACGTTGAGCGTACTCAAGAAGTTGCTGAAGATCCCGCCGCCGTTGTTAGCAGCCGAATTGCCGCTGATGGTGCTGTCAATTATATCCATCCTGCGGCTGGTGTTGTTGTGGAGTCCGCCGCCGTTTAAAGTAGCCGAATTGCCGCTGATGGTGCTGTTAGTCACAGTCACTGTGCCGCCAAAGTTGTTGATCCCGCCGCCGTTGAAAGTAGCCGAATTGCCGCTGATGGTGCTGTTAGTCACTGTCAGCGTGCCGTTGTTATAGATCCCGCCGCCTTTGCCATTAGCAGCAGGAGCGCCAGTAGCTCTATTGCCGCTAACCGTGCTGTTGCTCAAATTTAGGGTACTGCCAGTTCCGACAGCAATGCCACCCCCATTAGTTATGATCCTGCCATTGGCAATAGTTATGCTGTCAATATTTGCTGTCGTTCCCGCACCGGAAATATTGAATACCTGCACCGCATTATTACCGCTGACTGTCAGGTTGCTCGCCCCTGGCCCATTAATAGTTACTGAGTCGGTAATGGGTAGCGCACCACTGGCATTGGTTAGTAGAATAGTGCCAGCGACTCCGGTAAGATCGATCGTATCCGCACCAGCAGTGTTGTTAGCTGCTGCGATCGCCTCTCGCAAGCTGATTCCGGCTCCGCCAGGAGTAGCATTTAGGGTAGTAATGTTGGTAGTAGTTCCATCTACTAGGTCGTCTAATGTAGTTACAATAACTGTAGCCATCTTTGCCTGCCCTTGATATATTTTTTGTCTTTGAATAAAGCTTGTGCTGATTATAGCTCAGCTAGCCAAGGTCTGTCTATAGCGCGTCTAAATCATTGGATTTAACTTAAAACATTGAACTATTTTTAATCTTCTGCAAACCCATTTAAGGCTTCAACAACGCGATTAAACACTTCCACCCAATCTCGCGATCGCGATTGCCGAAATAGTCGCATGGTAGGATACCAAGGAGTATCGTTTCTTTCTAACATCCATCTCCAATCAGGACTATAGCAAAGTAAAGTCCAAACTGGCTTACCTAATGCTCCTGCTAAATGAGCAACGGAAGTATCCACAGTAATCACTAAATCTAGTTGCGCGATCGCTCTTGCCGTATCCCCATAATCTCTCAGATAATAACTTAGATCGCAGACATTAAATTCTTGCAATTTTGCTACATCTGTCGGGTTAGTGACTTTTTGCAAGCTAAAGAAATCAATATTTTTTATATTCAAAATAGGCGCGAAATCATCTAATTGACAAGAACGATTGCGATCGTTTTTATGAGTAGGACTCCCACACCAAATAATTCCTACTTTTAATTTGTTAGACTGAGATGAATGTAGGATTTGGAAAACAACGTTTTGCTCCCTTGCTTCTAAATAAGGAATTTGAGCAGGGATTGTATCTAAAGTTGTACCCAGAATATGAGGTAAACTCATTAACGGAGCATAAACATCAAACTCTGATATCGCAATATCTCCCGGCGGAATCATCTTGTGAATGTGAGGAATCGTGGCAAATAATGGCATTAAATCGGGAATGCAAACTAAAATAATGCGACAGCTACTTTCAGCTACTAGAGGAATATAGCGAATAAATTGAATGGCATCTCCCGAACCTTGCTCGGTATGAATTAGAATAGTTTTACCGCTTAAATCGCTACCATCCCACAAAGGTTGAGGACAAATAAAAGGTGTAAATTTATTGGTTTGCCAACGCCACTCGCTTTCGGCAAAGCCTTGGGTATATTCTCCCATTTGTAATAATGCCATGCCTAAATTAAAATGTGCATCAGGAAATTGGTAGCGAATATCAATAGCTTTTTGGTAGTATTCTATGGCTTCATTTAATCTATGTTCGTGCTGGGAAATTATACCCAAATTATTGTAAGCTTCTGCATGATTGGGATTTGTCGCAATTACTTGTTCTAATTCGATAATCGCCTCTTCCCATTGCTCTTGTTCTAAATAAACCACTCCCAAATTATACCGTGCCATCAAACAATCTGGCTTAAGTTCTAGGCATTTCTGGTATTGCTGCATTGCTGCTTCCAAATTGCCTTGATTGTAGGCATCATTGCCCAAATTAAGTAAATATTCGGCATCTTCTGGTTGTAGAATCTTCTCAGTTAGTTCTACTTCTTGAAGTGCTGCATCGGGTAAAATATAGGTCGCACCCAAAAGTTGATCGTCCCAGTTAATAACTTCGGGAAATAGAAAGCCGGGAATAATACCAATGGCAAATATTTCTTGTACGCCACCTTCAAATCTTAAAAATGCGATGACTTCACCAGTGTTAATATTGACTACCCACACGCCACAATTACGTTCTGTGAGACTTTTAGTAATCGGTAATCCACTAAAAACGGCGGTTTCTCTAATTTGTGAAAGTCCAATAAAGGCTAAATTTTCCCAGAAAGCTAAACCGCGAGTGAAACCGGGAACTTGAGCAACTGCGATCAATTTTCCCGAACTTAAGTCAACTTTAGCTAAACTACCATTTCCTGATTCTAATACCCAAAGTTCCTCCCGATACCAGCGGGGAGAATGAGGCATAGATAAACCGCGACAGATAATTTCATTACTGGGAATATCAATAAGAATCCCCCCATTTGCTTTGTTTTTTCGCCACCCTGCGGCTTCATTTGTTTCGCCTAATGCTGTAATATATTGTGGTCGATTATTACGGATGCTTAAACCGTTAAGATGACAGCGATCGCTGAGATCGTAAGCATTAATAAAATTGGGCCGCCATCGCGGTACAAAACTATTAATTTTATCTAATGTACACAAACAGGAAAAACGGGTATTAATAAACCAAAGTTCATCATTAACATAAGCCATTTCGTGAATGTCAATATCCCCAGTAATATGAAGGCGGCGGGGTAGATAACAAGCGTCATGTTTGCCAACGGGTTCTAGCTTTGCCGCGACTGCTGGGACATTGCGAAGTTCTATAATTTGGTAAGCTGTACCAATGGCTAATTTTTCGCGATCGACGGCTAAACCCATTGGGCGATCGAAGGTTCTAAAATGGGTATTTATGGTATTATTGTCAGCACGGAGAACGATCAATTTACCAGCTTGGTAAGTAGAAACAACTAGAGAAATACCAAGTTGAGTTAAAATATTGGGGAAATTAGTTGTGTGAACGCTGGTTAAAGAAACATTTTGGGTATTCATGCGGCAAAATATAGATATTGGGCTCGATTTAAGTTTCAATTTAGAGCTAATAAATACCGAGGTTGATTTCTGTCAGCGGTATTTCTAGTTTGTGGGAGATGACACGCTAGATTCTTGACTGCTAAGAATTAGCAAAGTTCCATTCATGTCAGTGCTTGAGCTGGATCATTTACAAATCTTTATAAAAAGCAGCCTAGCAGTTATGTATTTGATACGATCGCGTTATATTTGAGATGTATAAAAATATGCCTCCAGATTCTATGAATAACGAACAAGCTACTTTCAATACAACCCACGAACACGAGATTTTTGGCGATCGCGATTTTCCATCTTGGTTAACCCAACAACAAATCAGCCTCGCCTGCACTACCTATCAAACCAACAGGTTAATGTTAATCGGCGCTGTGCCAGAAACGAACAGAATATCGGCTTTTTGGCGAATATTCGATCGCGCAATGGGACTTTACTGCACGCCGGAACGCCTTTATTTAAGTTCAAAATATCAACTCTGGCAATTAAATAATGTCTTAGAATCCGGGAAATTATACCAAGAATAAGATAAATTATATATACCAAGAATCGGTTATACTACAGGAGATATCGACATTCACGATATAGCTGTCGATAAAAATAACCAAATCATTTTTATTAGCACGTTGTTTAATTGTATCGCTACAGTGACCGATCGCCACAGTTGCAAACCTCTCTGGAAACCAAGTTTTATATCACAATATAAATGAAGACCGCTGTCACCTCAACGGTTTGGCAATGGTGGCTGGAGAGGTGAAATATGTCACGGCGTCGAGTCAGTCGGATGTGGTGGATGGCTGGCGCGATCGCAGACAAAACGGCGGTGTAGTTATCGATATCGAATCTAATGATATCATCGTCACAGGATTGTCAATGCCACACTCACCGCGCTGGTATCAAGATAAATTGTGGTTGCTGAATTCGGGGAGAGGGGAATTAGGTTATGTGGATTTAGACACAGGAAAATTTGAGGCAATTACGTTTTGTCCGGGATATGTCCGAGGACTAGCATTTTGGCAGAATTGGGCAATTGTTGGGCTCTCGAAACCTCGGGGAGGTGACAACACTTTTAGCGGTTTAGAATTGGATGAGTTGTTGCTAGCCAAGGATGCTGAGCCTCGCTGCGGTATAATGGTGATAGATTTGACTACTGGGGCGATCGTTCACTGGTTGCGTTTTGAAGGAACTGTCACAGAACTCTATGATGTGCAGGTGATTCCGACACTGCAAAGGCCGATAACTTTGGGTTTTCAGACTGAAGAAATTGCTCAGTTAATTACTTTGGAACTTTAACCGCAGATGGTGGCGGATGTACGCGGATGGACGCAGATAAATGTTTACAGGATTTACCCACGGGGTGTGAGAGGGTGTATTTAAGCGGGATTTGGTATTACTCAAGTATCGCGCCATCTAAGCTGGTTTTTCTTAAGTCTGTTCTCGCTAAATTTGCACCTCTTAAGTCAGCACCTGTTAAGCAAACATTGCTTAAATCTGCATAACTCAGATCGGCACCTTTGAGATTAGCATCTGATAAATTTGCTCCTGATAAATTCGCTCTCACAAGTTGCGATTTACTCAAGTTACAGCCACTCAAATTTGCCGATTGCATCTGTGCTGCCATTAAGTTTGCTTTGCTTAAATTAGTGCCGCTGAGGTTAGCCAAATTCAATTTAGCATAACTCAAATCAATGTTTTCCAAGCAAAGTTCGCTCAATTGCGCGCATCGCAAGTTAGCATTAATAAAAAACCTGTCTTCAATGGCATAACGGCGCAAAAATTCGTCAACTTCCAGCCGAATTAAAACCGGTTCGCAAGTATTTTGGTAGCACCACGATGTCTCCAGCAAACGGGCGGCTGCTTCAATGGCTACCTTGTCGCATTTAGGGATCACCAAACTATTGCATCCATCCCACTCACCGTTGAGCATGAATGCCATGTCAGAAGCTGCTGCATTTGAGTCGCATAGCAAAACGGTTTCTGGTTTGGGTTGCAGCCAGTTCATTAAACCAATCGAGCTCTTGTTTTTCACTGTTGATTCAGGGTTTGTGCGTCTTTCTTAATTATAGGTAAAAATATTGAAAACATTATGCACAAATTCGCTGCGGCTTCAGAGAATGAATTAATTGTGTTTGGTGCAGCCAGACCAGGATACCGCGATGCAGAAATTGCTCGCTGGATAGAATTTATGCAGGGGCATAATATCAAGC
>NZ_JAUBRC010000092.1:0-7995 GCF_036701635.1 Microcoleus sp. N9_B4
CAAGCTGTCACTAAATGTAAGTTTTTTAAACCTTTCTCTCGATCGTAAGAACCTCGCAAACTTTTGCCATCTATGGGAATAATTTCTTGCAAGACTGAACCCATAATTTGTTGCAACCATTGCGATAACTTCTGCTCTAAAACTTTCGGATCTAGTTTTTAAAAGACCCGGCGAAATGTATCATCGCTGGGGATAAGCTGTTCGACATTCAAACTGCACTATTTGTGGAATAGACCCCATACTGTAAGGGATTCAGACAATAAATTTAAATGACTAACAGCTTACCATTGGGTAACTCTAAAAATTCTTCTAACCATTGTTGCTTGCTGAGTCCATAATTTTCGATGTCTTCCCACCCCTGAGCACCGGCGATCACACCTAATATGGTAATGACCAGAATGTCTTTAAGTAAATGTTGTTTTGTTCGGTCTACTCTCGGGTCTGGTATGTCATCAAAATAAGTTGATAAGCAAGCTTGTAAGTGTTGTAGGGAGATGGGTTGAGACCGGTCGGGCTTCGGTGATGATTTTGGCTCATTCACAACACGATCAAATCCTTTCTCCATTGATTTTTCCTCACCATTCGTGACACAGATGAAGCACTATTATAGAACCCATTTGACATCTTTGAGGCTGCGAGTCGAGCGCGCGTTATCTCTCGAGCGCGCGTTATCTCTCGATCCGATCGTCAAAATATCTCAAATGGGTTCAAAGAACCGCTCTTGACAGGATGCTCTTTTATATCTTGCCCTTTTTGTCAAGTACACTTTATACCAAATTAGATGAGCTTACCCTGGTTTTTTTGTGAGGAGTATCAATTAATGTTTCCCCTACATAAGCTTTGTCCCCTTGAAATTTTTGCTCTGGATTCCATTCTTCGCGTCGCGAACGCCAAATTTTTATGTCTGCCGTTGCTCCAGTTTCTCCCACTACTATATCAACAATTTCTTTCCCATTCGGCATGACAACTATTTGATTTTTTAAGGTATGTTTTTTTTGCTTACCTGAATAGTATTTTTTCTGCTCTTTATAGTCTGTAGGTCTTTCTATTGGCTGTTCGTAGCTATCTACAATCAATTCAAATTCACTTAATATTTCCAGAACCCATTCCCATTGGGAGTCATTTTTTTTAACCTGCTCTAACAAAGAAGCTGGCAAGAGTTCTCGAAAGATTTTTATCCATTTATGAAATATATAATTAGCCGCTGACTCGCTGACTCCAAATTGAACTCCTAACATTTGAAATGTGGGAAGATGGTGTAAATATACCAAAGTCAGGATAATTTGGTCGGCAATTTCTAATTTAGGTGGGCGACCACCTCCGCCTTTGATGATGCGAATTTTAGAATGATCTTGAACTTTTTTCTGTTGGTTATACAGATTTCCTGCGTGAGTAATTAGTCCTATAAGTTGGTCATAGTCTAGACCTAATAGCCGAGTAGTTTCTGAGGGATGTCTTTCTATGTGTTCGCGAAGTTGACTCATTTTTTTTACATAAATTTCCATTATAATATATTTGCGATTCAACAACAGTTTGTTTTTAGGAGATGTCTATTGAAGAAGTCTGACTGGTGGTTCGACTTTTACCTGTAGCAATAGCTAGTTTTTCTTGTAATTCTTCAATGATTTTTTGCAGCCCCAGTACCATTTCCACTCCTTCAGCTTGGCTCAACTGCTCGATTTCGGTTTTTTCTTTCTGTCTGGTGGCTGCGGGCTTTTTCATTTGTTTATTTTACCAGCTTTTGACACTTAAGTCTTTTTTGACCTGAATCCTTACGTCATTGCATTGGATAGAACCCAATGGAAAGAGTATAATGTCTTAATGGTAAGCGATCTCGTTCAAAAAAGGGCATTTCCCCTATTCTGGACACTGTTAGATAAACAAGGGGCTTCAAATCTCGCCGAACCGCAACAAGTATTGCGCCCAGTAATTAGGCTCTTGAAAAAATATAAATTAATCATTATTGGATCTCGCGAATTTCATAGCATCGAGCTGGCGCAATGGTTACACCGCCAGCATTTGAGTTTTGTCCTCCGTCAAAAATGCAGTACGAATTTCCGAAAAAAAAGACAACCTTTTCAAGCGCTAGATAGAATTCCAGGTTTAACTGGAATTCATCTGTTTTATCCGAAGGTTGGATTCACTAAAAAGAAAGGTTTTTCTCGATTTAACTTGGTCGCATACTGTCAACGTAAATATCAAGGCAAACAAGAAGATGAACCTTGGTATCTGTTAACTAATTTGCCAGATTTGAAGAGTGATCTCGAAGTTTATAGCAAACGTTTGGGATGAAATCTAAACAGCGCGATCGCTTCCTCCATTCCCGCTGCGATCGCGAGGGGGGTCATGGTGGTGGAGAGTTTGACCTCAAAAAGGAACTAGCCCCCGCCGTGTTGGTAGTTGTCTAATTTGCAGTCAACTGGCATTAATGATGGTTGAGGATGGGGGAACACCCAAGGGCAATCGAATGCTGAAAGTGCTACCTTTGCCCAATTCGCTTTGCACCTGTAAGCTACCCCCATGTGCCTGAACAATTGCTTGGGCGATCGCTAACCCCAATCCCGATCCGCCAGTGTCGCGAGAGCGATCGCTACTAACTCGATAGAAACGCTCAAAAATCCGTTTCATATCCTCCGGTGCAATCCCAATCCCTGTATCTCGAACTTCAATCGCAGCATCACCGTTGCTGCGGTCTAAAACAACAGTTATTTTACCTCCGGCTGGGGTGTTTTTAATCGCATTCACAATTAAGTTAGAAACCAAGCGATAAAGTTGCTCTTCGTTCCCTACGACATACAGCAACTGGCGTACTCGCACCTCACAAGTCAGCGTCACTTTAGCAGCAAACGCTAAATCTATAAACTCTTCTACCAGGTCGCTCGCTAAATCATTGAGACAGCAAGATACGCCCTGGAGCTGGATTTTTTGCCCCTCCAATCGCGACAAAAGCAACATATCCTCAATCATTTCTGCAAGTCGATGATTCTGATTCACCACGTTTTTTAGGACATCTCGCGCTTCTGATTCCGATAGATGAGGCATCCTCAGTACAGATTCTACCGCCGCACGAATTGCTGCCACCGGAGTACGCAATTCGTGGGCAGCATTGGCTGTAAATTGTTCCATTTGTTGATAGGAATGGTTAATAGGTTGCATCACCAACCCTGCTAGCCACCAACTAGAACCCCCAACCAAAAGAACTGTAATTGGCAATCCCACTGCTAAAACGAATATCAGGGCAACCAGACGATTATCAAGCTCTTTAAGACTTCGCCCAACCTGCATATACCCCCAGAGCCGATTATCTTGGGTATGCAGCGCTATAGACATTTGATGGTAACGATTGCCTTGTCGATCTTCGAGAGTTTGCCAAACTTTTGTTCCTACAGTCAAGGGTATCCCATCTGAGTGAATCCCTGCTCTAGCAATCAACTGTCCCGCATCATCTACAAATCGGATGTAGTAGTAACTTTGGTAAATCGCACTAAAGATGTGGCGTTGAGTCGAGTTATGGTTTTTTTGTGCGTATATTTGTTGTGTAGAACAGCTAGATTTTACCTCGCAAATATCGGGTAAAATCTGCTGGAAAATTGGCTCTAAGCGACGGGGCTGTTTCAAATTCAGTTCAAGGCTGTCATGCACCGTTCCCGTTACAGTCTCTAACTCTCGGTCAATTGAGATTAAATGGGCATAGATGATTATTTCATAAACCGCGAAACCGCATAAGCTGAGAATGAAACCCATGATGGTTGCATACCAGAAAGTCAGCCGCGATCGCGTTTGACGAAATGGTCTAGTTTGCATCATTGAGATTCAACCGATAGCCCATGCCAGGAACAGTTTCAATTAAATTATCGCAACCATATTCTGAAAGTTTGCGGCGCACCAATCGAATTTGAGCCGCTACTACATTGCTAGTGCGTTCGGCACTCATTTCATAAAGATAGTTTAAAAGTTGGTCGCGGGTAACATATTGATTTGGGTGTTTCATAAAGTATTCCAGGACTTGAAACTCTTTTCTTGTTAAAGAAATCACTTGTGGAATGCTATTGGCTTGCTGAAGAGAAACCGTACAAGTGCTGTAATCTAAAATGAAGCGACCGACGTGCAGTTGCTCGGGTTGGATGTGGGGCGATCGCCTCTGCAATGCTCGCAGTCGCGCTAACAATTCCTCCATGCCAAAAGGCTTTACCAGGTAATCATCCGCCCCAGCATCCAGTCCCATCACTTTATCTTCCATGCGGTCTTTTGCTGTCAGCATCAACACAGGCAAAGGGTTGTTGCAAGTCCGCAGCCGACGCAGCAATTCTAAACCCGATATTCCTGGCACTAACCAGTCGAAAATTGCCAGCGTATATTGTGTTTTCTGGTGTTCCAGACAGTCCCAAGCGTGAGCGCCATTTAAAACCCAATCAACAATGTATTTTTCCTGTTTCAAGGTTTGCTTAATCGCCGCACCCAGGACTGGCTCATCTTCAACTAGCAGAACTTTCATCAAAATTTACCTAAAAACCTCCGGGAGTGTGGAAGCCCGCTCTAAAGAGAGCGGGGTTGCTAACCCTGTCTATCTACCAGATGTTTGAATCCTCACTGTACCGAGCGGGATTTCTGCATTGATACCAACCATTTTGCCATAGAGTTGGTACAACCAAATGTGGTCTTAGCCAGGAGTAGTAACTTCTTGCAGATTACTCCCTTCCCACCCGAAGAATTTGTATTGCGAGCGACCGCTTTCGATGCAAGCATACGCTTTCGGAGGAGAGTAGAAGTACATAGTCTTATACCGGGAAGAGAGTAATAGCTAGGTTGGTTTGAATAACTGTAGAAAAAAAATTTCCATCAGTAGACACGAATCTGGGCTATCCCGATCGGGATATGTATATTATTGCCAACAGTTTTAGCGGAAATGCGGTATAGCCAAGCGTTGGAAACTCCTGTTATTCTTACATCGTTTAGGTCAATTTCGAGTTGCGAGTCAGGGGTAACAGGTTCAGTAAAATCCATGATTACTTTGTTATCATTGATAGAAACATTGGCGTTAATTTTACCTCCAAAATTGTCCGTTACGGTGATATTTTTCCTAACCCTTAACCCTGTTGGAACATCAATACTCAGTTGGGAAAGAGGGCTGCTCCCTTGAGGAATGTGAAGCCGAATTGTATGTCTAACATTTCTCGCTCGTGTTGGAGGAAATTGCACCGATCCATCAATATGAGGAGTAGGTTCTGTCCTAGCACTTGCATAGTCAGCAGAAATTGGAGCTGCGATCGCCAAGACTACAGCAGAATAAATCAGTGTTCTCATCATGTTACTTGCCTAAAGAGTTCACCCTGTTAATTGAGTTTCAGATTTATCTTTCGTAAGTTAACCTGTGCTTACTATCTTGACAGAGCGAGATGAAACCAGGATGAAATTTTAGCTGACTGACGATTAAGTAGAGGAATTCCCTTACAGGATTTGATTTATAGCAACCGCCAAGGCGGTTAAGACGTAGACTAGAAATAGTCCCGCTTCAGGCGATCGCACGACTCATGCCCAAACCCTACAGCTACGACCTACGTCATGCCGCTTTTGGCGCCATCAAGCTGGATGGCTTAAAAATTAGTGAAGTGAGCATCATATTCAACATCAGTCGTAGCACTATTAGCCTTTGGCTAAAGCGACAAAGCGAAACAGGTGATTTTCAAGCATTACCCAACTTGCCGTTGGGTAATGGTCATAAAATTACCGCAGGGGGCAAAATTCCGAGAATTTGCCCAAACTCATGGGGATAAAACCCAAGTAGAGATGGCCAAACTCTGGGAAGGAGAGATTAGTGATCGCACAATCTCACGGGGATTGAAGAAAATTGGCTTGTGCTCAAAAAAAAACTTATGGCATTCCAAGAACGGGATGAAGTCAAACGCAAGGCATTTATAGCTGATTTGTCAAGTGTCCCGACCGCTCAGATTGTTTACCTAGACGAGTCGGGGATCGATCGGCCCAGATCAGTACGATTATGGTTGGAATGAAAGAGGGCAGCGTTTTCATTCCAACCATAATCGGGACGACGTGAGGGCAGAGTCAATACGATCGCTCATGCGCTTTGTAACCAAAACCTGATCGCTCCGCAATACTCTTGAAGGAGCCTGCAATCGAACGGTATTTGAGACATGGCTAGAAAATTGTTTGCGAACCACTCTCAAAGCTGGACAGGTGTTAGTTATGGATAATGCCACATTCCATAAAGGAGGACGTATCTCTCAACTGATTGAGGATGCAGGCTGTCAATTGCTCTACTTACCCCCTTATTCCCCAGACCTCAACAAAATAGAACAAAGAAGAGTCTTGGTTGAAAAGTCGTATCCGCAAACAACTAGAGCGGTTTAATTGTTTACTCCATGCGATCGAAGATGTTTTACGTCTTGTGTCCGGCGCCGCCTAGGCGGTTGCTATACCAAATTTATGAGAATAATTTTAAGAAAAGTAACAAAACGCCTAAAAATGAAACGAAAAATCCAGTATTTAAAGATGGAATCCAGAATCACCGGGACAGTGGAAATAAATAGATAAATAAAATTGCGGTTTTCTGGCAGGCCGAAATGTCTCAAAGTGTTTTCTAGAATCACTTCCCATCCGTAAGTAGAGTGGAATCCCACAAACATATCAGTTAATAAAATGATTAAAAATGCTTTGGCAGAATCGCTTAATCCATAAATTAGCTCATCGATAAAAGACTTTAAAATAGCTATCTGTTCTCGGCCTGCTACGACTAAAAATATGAAAGTAAATACTGAAACTATATCTGCAAAAATATTTCCAACAGCTTCAGCACTTTCAATTTTGTACTTGTAGGTTATCTGAGTTATAGCAGTCGCCAAGGCCCTTTGGTCATTGCTCCCTGAGCGTAGTCGAAGGGTTCAATAACCATAAATGCTTTAACCACCTTGGCGGTTGCTATACCTTGTCCTTCAGCCTTTCTTCTATAGCAACGGTAGAAAGTTCTGGAGTTTTTCCAACCCAAATCGGATACTTTTATAAAGTAAACGGTAATAAATTTAGGCAGACTCTAGAAAAACAAACGACTGCTATTACAAAAATCAAAGACGGAAAAATAATGAAGTTGAAAAGTGCAAACTAAAATGTAAGAAATCTAGGGTAGTGCCCTGAAGGAAAGGATCAAAAAATCAACCTAATTCAAATAAAAGTAGGCATCTGGAGTTGTAAATTATCATTATAATGATGTACAAAACGCCAAATTGCAGCAATATGATTTTCTAATTTTTTAGAGAAGGCTAAGCTCTTTCTTACCAACGCTTGATACTCGTTGTCGAATAGTACAGTTGAAGCGCTCGATATAGCTAGTACAACCACTATCTTTGTCTACACTGCGATGACGTTTGCTGGGCAATACAGAATCATAAGCACTCCAATGGTCGGTATAAATTACTGCACATTGACGGTAAACTGGTGGCATTGAATTCCATAAAGCACTCTTCTGATACTGCGCTACGATCCCCAATGTGTACACCAACAATTTCCCTAGTCTGGGCATCCAATGCCAGCCATACCCACTGCTGATTTCCTTTATTATCGACAAACGACCATAGCTCATCCATCTGAACATTCAAGCGCTTTTTTGGCTTGGCACTCACCTCCACTTGCTTCTTAACAGCAACAGAAGCGGCATTTACGTAGCGCTGTACTGTATCTTCTGACACTTGTAATACCCGAGCAATCCCGGCCTGGGAAATACGTTCAAGTAGCATCCGTGACATTAACTCTTCTTGTTCTTTAGTAATAGCTTTCCATGTTGGATTCAAAACAAATTGACGGCCACATTCTCGACATTTGTAATGAAAGTTTGTGATGCCGAGTTTGACCGTTACGACTGACTGCTTCTGAGCCACAAGTAGGACAAGGGGGAATTTCTACTGTCATACAGCACTTCCGGGTGTTATGAGGTACAATAAGAATAGATTAAAAAAATACACCAATGAAAGCATATTCAGTAGA
>NZ_JAUBRC010000093.1:0-7953 GCF_036701635.1 Microcoleus sp. N9_B4
CGCAGCAATGAGTATTTTTACCCTCGCATCAACCAACCTGAACTTTATTCTTACTACCTAGAGAGTTTCAAGCCCCCATCCCGTGCAGGTTTACCCGACATTACGCCTGCTTAGATGTTGATGTAAAAAACAATATCTTTTTAAAAAGGTTGATACTCGCGCAATATGCGATGAATACTGACTTGTGGCTCTGCTGTAGCATCATTTTGTGTTTCTATTGGTTGCTGTTTTAGCACTACTTGAACAAAACAGCAACTTGATTTTGCAAATACTGAAAACCTCAGCATCTAAGGAGTAGACAGATTTATTAGAAACAATAATGGTAAATACGTAAAGAGGTATATCGGGCAAAAAAGAATCTCTCAATCTACTATTGCCAACTTGGTTTATTGGTCATATTATTGTCAATATTGCGGTCATTTTCCGGTAACGGTGTACGGAAGGTGCTCGCGGGATTAGCGCCAGCCCTTGCTAGCCCTAAATTTCCCAAAGAAAAAGGGCCGCTTTTTAGGGCAGGCCACAGAAAAATTAAAATACAAGTTCAGTCTATCAGTGCTAACGTCTCAAAGCAAATTCATCTAATAAAGCCTGCCTAAAAAAAGTGGCCATACTCTACACCAGCAGGGCAAAAAGTATGACCACCACGAATAACTTATCCGAAACCGTTCAATCTTGTCAAGAAGTTTCCAAATCTACTCAAACTTACTCAGGCTTTCTCAACACCAAGCATCAAGCCGACATCCAAGCGCGTGGCCTGCTTAACGACTGGGCAAGGGCGGCGTGGCGGACTGTGGCAAAGGAAGAGGGTACATTCCTTCTAGGATATGAGGCAAAATCTGGCGGGATTTGGTTCAGCGGGGAAACACTACAATGTCAATTGCGCCCCGACAAAGCGTGGAAAAATGACACAGACCCGGCAAACAAAAAGGCCCCAAAATATCGGACGCCGCTAACTGACCACGGCTGCGATGCGCTCGTACCAACACACCCATATATCCCTGACTACTGGGATATGCAAAACCTTAAGGAATCCTGTTATCAAGTCAACGGGCATCCATGCTTAATAATTACTGAAGGCGGTTTCAAAGCGATCGCCGGTTGCAGCAACGAGTTGCCGACAATTGGCTTAACTGGGGTTGAGAATGGGCTGACCGGGAAAAAAGATGACGTGCAAGGTAAGCGCTACTTAATCCCCTTCCTAGAAAAATGCGCCCGTGCTGGAATTGGATTCATTATTGCCTTCGACGCGGACGCTGCAATAAACCCGAATGTAAACTGGGCCCAACGAAAATTAGGTCATCAACTTCTCAAATTCAACGTCCCCGTGTACATCGCTACAGGAAACTGGGAGATGGGAGAAAATGGGGAGACAAACGGCATGGATGACTTGATCCAAAAGAAGGGTATAGAAGCTTTTAGGAAAGCGCTTTCAGCCTCGACAGATTTCAAGACTTGGGAAACCAAGACTTTTGACAAGGGCGACGGCGACGGGACGGGTAGATATCTTGTCCGAGGGAATACAACATTTGAGGTGCACTGCCGGAAAACTTTATTTGCTGAGGACTGGTTTGTCTCAGATGGCGGCGCTTTTTTCCAAGACTGTGGCACTCACTGGCAACTAAGAGAGGATGCCGACGTAGCAAAAGCGATCGGAGATTTTGCAGAGGAATGCTACGAGCTAAAAGAAGTCGGCAAAAACTTTAAGTTTGGGACGAGCAAAAATTTAGAAGCGACGCTCAAATATTGCCGGCGCACACTTCACAGAAAAGATAAACCCGCTAATCGGCACCTCAAAGCCTTTTTAAACGGGACAGTGGACACCAGGACGGGGAAACTCCAGCCCCACAACAAAGAGGATTATTTACTTGAGTGTTCACCCTACAACTATGTAGAAAACGCACCCCTCCCCAAAACTCTCGGACAATTCCTACTTTCATCTTTTGGGGAGTCGCAGATTCCAGCTATCCGAGCTTTTATGTCTGCACTGTTAGATCCGACAGCTCCCTACGGTCGCTTCCCACACTTTATAGGAAATAGTGGCGACGGCAAGGGTACGGTGCTGCGACTGATGGAAAACTTGGTAGGCAATGAAGCCTCATCATCTTCTCAAGATTTCTCAGAGCTGGGAAAACCTGAAGGTCGCTATCAGTTGTTACTTGGCAAAAGTTTCTTTTATATTCCTGACACCGGGGGCTTTCAGTCAGGTCTCAAAGCTTTTTACGAATTGGTAGACAACGGCCCGATGTCGGGTCGCGCTCTGTATATGCCCAAAGCTGTACAGAAAAAATGGAACGTACGCTTTGCAGTTGCATCCGTGGAGCATCTTCCGATCGAACACGCTGGGGATGGATGGGATAGGCGATGCTACCCTATCCCCACAGTGAAATCTACCAGCGAGACAGATTCAAATTTGGGGCAAAAACTTTCTGAGGAACTGGGAGAGATTGCCGGCTGGGCTCTAAGCATGGACAAAGTAGAGCGCGACAACATTTTGACTCTTCCAATTTCAAATCCCGTGTTGCTTTCGCTCAAGCAAGAAGGGGCGATTATTGGCGATGGAGTTAAATCTTTTGTCGATCGCTGCTTTGTACCGGGCAACGAGACTCACCACGGCAGCGACTTGCATAGCTGGTATCAGGCTTATTGCAAAGCACATTCGCTCAGTCAGATGTCGTACCAAAAATTTATCCAAAGGTTGCAGCGGATTTTGCCGAAACAGTGGCGGCCGAGCGAGGTTGTTTGGCTAAACGGCAAAGCAAAACGTCAATCAGCTTGTTGGGAAGGTTTGCGAGTTCTGCCGTGCTTTGTGGATTTAGCGCTGAGTGATGAAGACGATCAGAAACCAAGCAATCGCCCACACGTTCCAAACTGGATTTGTTTCAAGGAAAATTGCCAGGATGGCGGACTTACAGACCTTACATCCACCTTACATACCCTTACACCGGAAAAAACGGCTGAAACCATTGACTTACATACCTTACCTACCTTACATACCCAAAGTCTACGCAATGCAAAAATTTGTGATGAGATCTCACGAGATGTCATACAAGAAAATCTAGTTTTAGGTGAAAGTGGAAGTAAGGTATGTAAGGCAAGGCTTACACCCACTTTTGAGCCTACCGATGATGGGTGTAAGGTCAGTAAGGTATGTAAGGTAGACGATCGGGTGAAAGTCGCGGAAGATTATCCCGGCTCCCCTACTTTTATCGGTGCTGAGGGTACGGTCAGGGAAGATTTAGGCAAGGGAGAGTTTGAGGTTGAGTTTGATGTTGAAATTCCGGTAGTTGGTGGCAAGCCCAAAAAGTCTTTAGTTTTTGCAGCAGACTTTCTGATCGTGATTCCCTTGGTACAGAGCGAGAAAAAACAGCACAAGGAGTTTGAGGTTGGCGACCGGGTAGTTGTCACTGAACACGCATCACCCATTCATAAGGGCAAGGCGATCGGGAAGATTATCAGGAAAACTTCTCCTGACCGCATTCACATTAAATACCTTGTGGAATTTGACAGAGAATTGCGGGGTCAGATGTCAGTTGCTGTTAAGGTTCCCAGGGAAGCTGATGGAATTGTTTATTTGATGAAACTCTAGAATCCCTCAATCCCTCAATTCCGAGATTCCGAGATTCTACTTTTATTCGGCAAATTGCAGCCACCGGGAGTGTGTGCCACTTCTTGTGTGGCTGTGTGCCAATGTCAATAAGGTTATAGCTATAAAAATATTTCTCTGTAACCTTGACAGTTACCTATAAGTTACCTATAGTGGTTATATATACGGGTAGGTAACTGGTAGGTAACTGGTAGGTAACTGGTAGGTAACTTATGACAATTCCATTGGTAGTGCAAGGGTTAGTTGAGATAGAAAAGAGCGGCAAGGTATTCGAGCTAGATTCTTCCAAAGGTTCCGCGTGGCTGGAGTCAATCGGTTCCTTCAGATTTGAGCCTGTGGGCGATAACAAACCCTACACAGTCCGCAAGGAAGCGGGTAAAGGCGGAGATTATTGGTACGGTTACAGAAAGCAGAATGGGAAGTTACATAAGAAGTACATCGGCAAGTCTTCAGAGATAAACACAGCAAAGCTTGAGGAGATTGCAGAGGCGCTGAATACTCCCCCACAACCACGGGTTACAGATAAAGTTACGGAGACTACAGAGAAGAATACCCTGGGGGTTACATATATAGCTAAAGATGGTTTATATGTAACCCCCAGGATAGAGAACTTTGACAGATTGACAGCTTTAGAGTTGCAGGTACAGGCTTTACAGGAATCCTTAGAAGCTTTGAGGAGTGAACTGCCGGGAAAGTTCGCAGAGGGTGATTCCTCTGAGTTACCCAACCTGGACGCGGTTACAGACAACGAGTTACAGATTGAGCTAGGTAACTTAAGGGCTGAGAATGAAGCGCTCTCTCAGGAATTAGCCAAGGAGAAGGACAATTACGGGACGCTGGTAACAATTAGCCAGCAGCTTAATCGGCAACAGGAAGAAGCCCGCGCCGACTATGCCAAGCTTCTAGAATCTAGTACCCACATCACCAATAAGCTCAGACAGGAACTAGCAGAAGTGCGATCGCAACTTGCGACCGAGCGCGCCGATCGGGAAGAAATCGAAGCGCAGCTCTCCGACCTGAAACAAAATTCAGTCGCTGCCAGCAAAGATTTACCAGAAGCGGCCGACCTACTCAACCAGTTGAAAGCCAAGCGTAAAAAGTCTAGGGCAGACTTGGCAGACATTGAGGCAATTTTGGAGATGATTGAAAAGTCCTGTGACGACACATCCCAGGGAGATTAGGAACGTTCCCCGGTTCTGCCGGGGATTTTTCGCACAAAACTTTACAGCTACAGGACTTGTATTTTTCCTGCGAACCTGCGATCGTAAGTTTAAGGAAGATTGATGCGCGACTGCTAAGCGTACCACCGCTTAACAAGTCACGACTTCCCCAAACCGTTATCTGACAACGTTTGGAGCCTAAAAATTATGACACTATGCGACGGCTACCCAGAAGGGGAAGCCGCAAACCTTAATATTGCGGGGACTCACCGACCTTTGGTAAGCCGCCGTAGAATCGAGCACCTTAAGCAGCTCGCTTACGATTGCAATCTGACAAACGAACAAGCCCGTGTATTCGGAAAGCTGACAGCGACGGCAACGTGGGAGAAATTGCTGTTAGCTCATGGCTTGGAGTTTGATCGCAAACCTGAAATCTCATCTCCTGACGGCTCAACCGTCTCCAATGAAGCACCACGCCAAATAAATCTGATGGATTGGCTGGAATGCCAGCAGTTAATCGCGCTCGGACTTGCGAGCGTAATTTTTGCCGTGCTGTTTCTGTCGATATTTCCTAACCGCCCACTTCATTTACTCCCACAGGTACGAATCACAGTTGAATTTGGAGCAAAAAAATAATGTCATTGCAACTACGCCTATTCGGCGGCGGTCAAGTTGACACGCCCAAAAATGGTAGCTCTTTAGTCACGAACGACGGGGGCCACAACATCGACAAAGCAACAGCACTCAAAGCAACCAGTGCAGATGCCATCTCGCCAATGAATCCGGGTAATTTTGCCTCTGGCGAGCGCTCTGTACCAATCGTTCCCGCTCCCCGTTACTTTGACAAAGAGGAAGCGGCAGCGATGAAAACCCTCGCAACCGAGAAAGAGAAGGGTGCGAAGTACAGCAAGAAAGCTTATGAAGCCCTCGGACGAATTGAAGCAGCAGATGCCAAGGTGCATAAGCATCACAGGAAATACGAGGGAGTGGTTGCTACCAACGAACTCCGAAAGGTACGCGCTAACGCTGGACTTGCCAAGCACTTACACGGCTTACGCCCTGGTTATGCTCGCCTTGATGCTCGAATTGACAAGGCTGACTCCAACGCCCGCGCCGACATTGATGCCATCAAAGCCCAACTCACCGGAGGGGCAAACTAATGGAATATATGTGGCTTGCTGGCAACAAAAAAGAAGTGAAGGAAGCGATAGAAGCTTTAAGGGCTAACGGATTCACGTTTGAGCTTACCCACTATGCGGAAATAAGCAATTCGCCTTATGGCGTTGACCGATATTCCTACACCCTCAAGAACTTCCGCCCCCCCGCCGTAGCTACTCCCCAGCCTCGCCCGTGGGATGCAGTGCTAGGAGGTAAGAAATGAAAAGTCATCACCGGGACGTTTTCGTTATTCACCCCGCGACTGAGCGAACTATCGGAATAATCCACCTTGAAAGTGATACTCCGATTGATGCTTACGATGCGTTGAATGCAGCAAACAAGCACATGAAAGAGATTGCGCCGGGGACTCCTTGCCAGCTCAAAGTTTATTACGGAGATAAAAAATAATGAGAGCGGCAAGCTTGGCAAACTATTTTATTGCCGGGTGCGCCGCTTCCTCCCTTCTGGGATGGATAGCGTCGTTGCATCCGATGTCATTCCGAGCGATCGCATTCTTGGCAGTAGCAAGCTTCATTCTCTGGGGCTTGTGCTGGCTACTTGATTTCTCTGTGAGTTCGTGGCTCAAGATTCCTGTGGCTTCCTTGCAGGCTTTATTGGTGGCAGCGCTGGCAATGGCCGTTATAGGTGCCGGAGTGCTGCTATGCAGTTAAAAATGTGGGTTCTCACTGGCGCTGCGGTCACGCTGTGGCTAGCTCCTTTAGTCGCGCTCGACAAGCGCATCGGTTGGCACAAATCTATGCAAGGGTTATCACTCTGTGGCGCTGTTGCCTGTGCCATTGGGGGCGGAAATATTGCCCGCAAATTGGCTGACGAGGCAGAGATTGAAGCGCTAAAACTCAGGGCGGTCAAAGCTGATGTGGAGGATGAAATCGCCACGGAAGTCTATGTAAGTCGCACCCAACGGCAGCAGGACGCAGAGGCAATTTTGGCGGCTCCAACTACCGACCTGCAAGAAGTACGCGAACGACTGGAAGCCCTTTATGAGCCTGAATCTGAGAAAGAAGCGGAAGCCGCAATTACCACGACCGCTGACACTTCCTTGGAACTAGCTGGGAAATTGTATGCGGAAATCAAGGAAGCGCGGGAAGCGGGCAAAACTAACACTTGGATTATTGAGAACATTCTCAAGATGAAGGGGAGGAAGTTCGCAGAGGGCAAGGTGAGGCTTCAGGAGTTACTCGACCAATTTGAGAGCAAGTAGCGTGGGCCGGGAGGGGGCTGGCTTATGGCCTGCCTCCCGGCCGCGACCTACCGGGCTGAGTGATACCCGGTATACACCCAAAAAAAGAGCAAAAATGCTAAGTACAAATGCTCAATTTAAGGCGTGTTGTTTAACGTTGTTTGCTGGAGGAACCTAATAGGTTTCGGGAAAGTTAACGCGTGTTGTTTGCTGTTGTGTCCGAGCAAACTTTATGGGTTTGGGAAAATTTAACAGCGTGTTGTTTACTGTTACGCCGGGGAAACCTTATGGGTTTCCAAAAACTTAGCAAGTATGTCACCACGCCGTCGAAGCTAAGCTAGACAAAGCTTTGACACTACCAGTGCATAGGCGGAACCCTAGGGTTCTGTCGTTGCACTTATACTCTCAACGACCTATGGACTTAATCTTTTACCCCCAACTAGGAACTCGGAGCAAGCGAGCTCTGATGCGTCGCACTAAGCAAACTCATAGAGGGTTACAAAACCATACTTACCGACCCAAAGGAAGCCTGTTAACTAGGCTTGCTCGTGAATCTGGGATGACCATTGATCAAGTACATTCTCAACTCCAAAAAGAACGGCACTATCTCCTAGGCCAAGACTCTCTATCCCTGCCATAGCAATAAATCAGGAGGACACAGTGAAGAGGAAAGGAGCAGATATCAGAATCGTCGGAACCAAAGCAGAAATTGCTGCAATCCTTACCGCACTCAGCCATAAAGGATTCACTTGGCGCAGCAATGAGTATTTTTACCCTCGCATCAACCAACCTGAACTTTATTCTTACTACCTAGAGAGTTTCAAGCCCCC
>NZ_JAUBRC010000094.1:0-7498 GCF_036701635.1 Microcoleus sp. N9_B4
TCCCCATCTGACACGGCCGCTTCATAGCCCCGGTGATATTTGTGTACCTTCGCGTCCGAGTCTTCGATACTACCTGCCGCTTCATAACCGCGCTTAGATTGCTGAGCACCTTTTTTCTTTTCCTTGGCTAGCTCCTTCATCGCGTCGGCCTCTTCCTCGGTAAAGTAGCGGGGTTTTTCGATGATCGGAACCGACCGCTCGCCTGCTGCAAACTTTCCGGGATTGAGCGGACTAATTGCATTGGCGCTCGTGGCCTTCATAACCACTGATTTGTCGATGTTATGACCCCCGTCGTGGACTAAGCCACCGCCGGACTGGGTAGCAGCTTGATTGCCACCACCTAGAAGTTTTTGCATGAGTCCCATTATTTTGAAGCTCCAATTTGAATGTTGATGCGGACAGGTGGGAGTAAATTAAGCGGATTGATTCGCGGCCAAAGACTTAAAAGCAGCACAGACAGTCCCGCCGATGCGAGCGTGACTGCTATCAGTTGCCCAAAATCCACCCATTCCAGCAAGTTAATCTGACGTGGGCTCTCAGCCGGAACGGTCGAGCCGTCAATAGACGTGATTTCAGGTTTGCGATCGAACTCTAGACCGTGCGCGAGTAGCAACTTTTCCCACGTTGCCGTCGCCGTGAGTTTTCCAAAGGTTCGCGCTTGCTCGTTCGTGAGATTGCAATCGTAAGCGAGTTGTTTGAGGTGTTCAATCCGGCGGCGTGACCGCATCGGAGGGGCTGGAGAAATCATGTGCCCCCCATTTTGCTCATAGCAAGAATTAGCTGGAATACTCGCTGCGATTCCACCAGGCTCTCCTCGACCTCTTTGAGCTGACCAGGAGAATGCTCAAACCACTTGTCAAGAAATAGCGAAACCTTTTCCGCTCGTCTACCTCGGATTCCTGAAAGGAAGAACTGGGCAACAACAATGAACTCGTGCTGCAAGCGAACAGAGTCAAGTTCGTCCACAGCCCTCGCAAGGCTCCAGTGAAGTTCCTCAAGTGTTTTGCGATCGACTGTGACAAACTCAACCGAGTCGCACGTCAATAAGTTTTGCGATCGCCCCTGTGGGCAATCACCTGAAATTGTCATAATTGTTAGGCTCCAGCGATTGTGACTTAATCGGTGGGGAAGCTCGTGACTTGGCAGGCGGGTCCAATCGCTTGTCAGTCGCGCATCAATCTTCCTTAAACTTACGATCGCAGTATTACAGCCACCTTGTCAAGGGATGGCTGTAAAGTTTTGTCGCCTCAACCTTCCAAAATCTCTAGAATGGCTGCTATGTCTGCCGAGTCGGTTTTTGATTTTTTCCGCTTGGCTCTCAACTGGTTTAGCAGGTCAGCCACGTCGGGAAAGTCTTTCCCGGCAATGGCTGATTTTTGTTTTAGGTCAGCGAGCTGCTGATTCAATTCTCCGATTTCAAGCCTTAACCTAGATTCTGCGGGGTTGGGTTTCAAGCTGTAGCCGCGCTCCAATTCCCGAATCTTGTCCGACTGCTTGAGCATAGTTGCCTTTGCGTCTGCTAGCTCACACCTAGCGTCGCTCAGTTCTTGCTGCCAGCGAGCTTTCTCAAGGTCAGTCGAGCGTTGTTCGCGGTGCAGTTCTGCCACCGCATCTTTCAGCTCCTTCTTAATTTGGGCAATCTCTTCTCTTTCTGCCTGCAAGTTACCTAACTCAATCTGCAACCCGCTGTCTGTAACTTTAATATCAGGGTTGGGTAACTCAAAGGAATCACTCGATTCTAACTTTCCCGGCAGTTCTCTCCGTAAAGCTTCTAAAGATTCTTGCAGCGTTTGCACTTGCAATTCTAAAGCCGTCAATCTATCGCCGTCGCAGCTATCTGTAACCCCTTGATTAGTCCTCCCTGTAACTTCTGTAACCTCTGTAACTTTATCTGTAACTCGTGACTGCGAGGGAGTGTTCAGAGCTTCGGCAATCTCTTCAAGCTTTGCCGTGTTTAACTCTGAGCTTTTGCCGATGTACTTTTTATGTAGCTTGCCACTTTGTTTTCTGTAACCGTACCAGTAATCCCCGCCCTTGCCTGATTCCTTGCGGACTGTGTAGGGCTTATTGTCGGCGCTTGGCTCAAACCTGAAAGAGCCGATTGACTCTAACCATGTCAAACCTTTGGGGGAGTCTAGCTCAAACACCTTGCCGCCGTCTGCCTCTATCAATCCCTGTATCACCGATGGAATTGCCATAAGTTACCTATCCGTTACTTATCGGTATCTGTAACTAATATAAGTAACTTATAGGTAACTGTCAAGGGTTACAGAAAAGTATTTTTTAACTGTAATCTTATTGACATTGGCACACAGTCGCACAGGAAGTGCACACCCTCCCGGCGACTGCAATTTGCGGAATGAAAGTAGAATCTCGGAAGCGAGGAAGCGAGGAGCTAATTCTTCATTGGCATCAGGTCAGAAACCTCAAATTCGACCTCCAGGATATTATTGACAAGCTCGTCAAGCTTAACCAGGTAGGTCATACCAGCACTGCCGTACCAAGGATCTACAACTGTACCCTTTGCGCCGTTATACAGGCTGCCAGCATTCTTAATCCAAACTCGATCACCTATTTCAAAAATTGCGTATTCACTTGGTGGACTCACCTCTTGTTCAAAAAGAGGTGAGTCCGGGGGTGAGTCCGGAGGTGAGTCCACATCTAATCGTTGCCCTGTCAGAGTTTCGCTAATTTCAGAATAGCCGGACTCACTGGACTCACCATTTACCCCAAACTTTACAAAGGTTTCTAATTTTTCTGACATTGCATCTTGTGAGTAAGCAGTGTGTTCAAAATTTTTAGGTAAGTTTAATAAAAGAGGTGAGTCCAGTGAGTCCACTTTTTCTAAAACACTTACAGTCAAAGCATTTGAAGCCGGACCCACCCCGGACTCACCTCTTTTGTGGTTTTCTTCTAAAACACTTACAGTCAAAGCATTTGAAGCCGGACTCACCTCTGGACTCACCTTTTCCCAATACCAGTCTCTTTTGCCGTTGTTCCGTTTGCGAACTCTTGTCCACCCATTCCGGCGTAAGATGGCAGTTACACGCATTTCCTCTCTCTTGCTCTGTTTTGCTAGTTCTAGCCCAATAGCCTTTTCTAAAAGGTCGGAGATGGTATAAGCAGCTCCATCCTGTAGGTGTTTCAAGATAGCTGCTTCCCAAACATCGGTGATTTGATGGTTTTGGTTAGCCTGTGCAAGGAAAGCGTCTTCTTCGGATGTTAGCCACCATTTTTCACCTGATTTGTAAGCCAGCAGTGCAGCGCTCCAGATTGCATCTCGCTCTTGAGTTAGCAACTCAACATCAATTTTTTTCTCAACTGGTACTACCCAAAATCGGCGGTTGCCTGTCTCGTCAGATAAAAACTCATCCTTGTTTGTTGAGCCGACAATGATGCTCGCTCGTGGGAAATCTTGAGTATCGCGGTGGTAAGGCGGCCGGAGCGCGTCAACCGAACTGGATAAAAAAGCTTTGGTGGACGATACGTCGCGACGGCTGAAAATACTCTCAAGTTCACTCCATTCAACAACCCACGCCCGGTGCAACTTTAAGCGCTCGTCTTTGTCCGACACAACACCCACGCTGTCGTCAAAGTAAATGCCACCAGCAAGAATTTTAAAAAAGGTAGATTTTAGGAACCCTTGGTCGCCTTGCAAAATCAGGGCAGTGTCTACCTTGCAACCGGGCGACAGAGCACGGGCAACGGCACTAATTAAAGTTTTGCGAACGAAGGATTGATAGATTGGCAAGGTAGCGCCGAAATACCGCTCGGCAAGGTTGTCGAGAATGGCTGTATTTTTAGGTTGCGGTAGGGATAGTAGGTACTCTTCAATGGGCGAGTAAGCATTTTGATGGGCGAGTTCCATCAATATGTCCTGTAAATCTTCCCTGCCTGACCGCGCCAGAATGCCGTACTTGGTAGCTAGTTGAATTTTGGCGCGGTCGATCGACACTGGCTGACCGTTGATTTCAATTCGCTTGCTCAGTTTGTTGAGCCGAATGCGGTTGCCAAAAAATGCTGAGATTTTGTTGTAGTCCTGGATTAGCTTGTCGTCTGACCGCAAAGCGTTGTTTTCGGTTGGCGTGTCGAGAGTTTCGTTCGAGCCTTTCTCAAGTAGCAAGTCCTGGTCAGGCGATTTTGTCGCTAGAGGTTCTAGGTTTTGAGTCTGTGCTGCAATTTCTGCATTCATCCGGGTCAAGAATTCATCCGGCCCGATCGCTTCTAAAATTTCTCGGATGTCGCCTTTCTCTGGGATGTCGGGGTATATCTTGCGCGGGTCAATTACTACACAAGGGAATTGGATGTGTCGTGCAACCAGCCAAACTTCTTGACCTTTTTTAATACCCGTATCATCGTTATCGCGTAGCTTTGCCAGAACCACGTTTTTACCTGTAGCTTGCAGTGCTTCCAGCATTATTTGAATTTCAGGGTGGCTCCAATTCGAGCCTTGCATGGTTAGCCCTGCGATGCTGTAACTTCTTGCTAAATCAACGTTTGGTTCTCCTTCTGGCATTAGGATCGCAACGGGTACACCATCGGGGGTGGCCGCCAAGGCTTCAACTACTTCATCTATTCGGTAAGCGGGCCAGCGAGCCTCACCTTTTGTCCGAACTTTCTTGCCGTCAGTGTCTATGTGAAATTGGCTGTAGGTTTTATTGTGTCCCTTTGGATTGTCGGCATCTGGCCATTCGTATCGCACAGCCTTTTGATTGCTGCTGTATTCGTAAGTAGTTTGGGTGGCGTTGGAGGGAACACGTTTTGGGGCATCTTTCGCTAATTGCTCTGGCTGTGGTGATTGTCCGGGGGCGGGTAACATAAGAAGTTTTGCCCCGATCGGAATTGGTGCAGGTGGGTATTCTTTTTTCTTTCTGGCTTTCGGTTTTTTTGCGACCTGCGAGGGCTGCTGTCCGTTGCGTTCTGCCAAGAAATCGTTCAGCGGCCGAATAGCTTCTCGGATGTCTTTAGTGCTGCACCCGCCACTCCAGCACTGATATGCTCCCTTTTTCGTGTCAACAGTTAGCCGATTGCCTCCGCAAACTGGGCAGGTGTAAGAGTCTTTGCCTTTGCCTGGTTCTAGTTTCTCTAGATGGTCGCGGATATCAAAACTATTGGAGGTAGTTGAATTTTGCCCGTTAGTCGAGGTATCATTGGTGTACATGAAATTTAGCTCGCCCCAAGACGAGTTGAATGTGGATAATCCTCAAAACCGCTGAGCTTCAGGTACCAATTGAAAACAGCGGTTTTTTGGTGTCTAGATTTTTTGGAAAGTTTAAAGCGTAATTGGCGCCGCCCCGTTAGTAGGCAGAGCAATAGAGTCGCAGCGTTGTCGCGTCGGTGGCCAGTATTTCTCAATAAGTCGGCACTTCACCTCCTCAAGTACAAGGTCTATTTTTTCAGAGACTTGATTGTTACGTAAGGATGGCTTTAGCCAACGCAGCAGACGTATTCTAGGCTGGCAAGAAGCCTCCGACACCGCCTTAACAACGAATGTCCAGATTTCAGCTAGCATCTTGACCGCTTTCACGAAGTTAGCGATCGCTTTTTTGGCTATTCGTCCAGTCTGTTGTAGGCTGCGAGCCGTCCAATTGGCATAGATTTTTATTTTCCCAACAAAGTCGCGCTGATTTCGCGCTCTCTTTGCCCGGTCGCCAATTTCGCGAATAAGTAAGGCCGAGAACGTTGGTCTGACTTTTTTAGTTGTCTGCCGTAGCAGGCGAAGTAGCCACTTGTTCATGTGATTATTTTAGCGGCGGATGGGATTGCGAACACGGATTTTAATTAACTCTGTTCTGCAGGACACCTATAGGTATCCTTTTTCATTAAGTACGCAAGAATGCGGGTTTTGAGTATTTTGCAATAGTCGCCAATCCGTAAGAACCCTATAGGGTTCTACTTTTCTTTTGTTGATAAATATGCAGGGTGCGGGGAGTGCTAGCACATCACCTCGACCAATTCAAGAGGCATAATTGCCATAAAATCTAGAACGCGCTTTGTGCATGATTTTGAGCTTATACAGAAAAATCTTACCTATAGGTAGTAGCCTCTACTCGTCATTACTGAAAATCGAACCCTATAGGGTTTAATTTTTATTTCTCACTACTAATTTTTTGCTTGTTTTGGGTGTATACCGGGTATCACCTATCCCGGTACGAACTCGCGGCCGGGAGGCAGGCCATACGCCAGCCCCCTTCCGCCACGCAGTTGAGTGATTTCTAGTTGCACTCGCTAAGCGCCGAAGGGTTAACCCTTCGTCCGCAGAGTTCACCTGTGCTCACCTGCGTCTGTTCGTGTTTAGTTGTACTCGCTAAGCCTAGAAGGGTTAAACCGTTCTAGGACGCAGTTCACTTGTTTTTAGTTGAACGCGCTAAAAAGGGAAGGGTGTCACCCTTCCAGCGCGCGCTATTTGTCTTCAGCATCCTCTCCTTTGACGAAGGGGAGCAAAACTTCATACTCTGCCTTTGCATCTCGGTAGGCTTGGCTACTGCCGGCAGACACTCCCCACACCTCCTTAAGGATTTTGTTTTTGCCTGTGATACCCCTTGCGTAGCACTTGAGAATTGATTCGATTTGTTCTTGTTGCCTAGTGGTTAAAGTCTTTACCGCCAGTTCGCTAGAACCGCTAGAAGTCCTGAGAACTAACAGTTCTAGCGATTCTCTAATCGAATTGAGTTCGACTTCTTGTTCGTCGGTTCGCTCGTCAGTTCGATCGCCTGAATTAAGAATTGCCTCGGCTTCAATCCGTCGCTGCTGTTCGCTGACATAAATTTCTGTTGCCAGTTCGTCAGCCACATCAGCGTTAATTGCCGCTGATTTCATGGCCTCAAATTCCTCGACTTGACTGAGCCGGACAGCGACTCTGCGAGCTTCAAAGCAGCAAGCGAACGAACCGAGCAAAGCTAATCCAGTTGTGAAATTGTGCAGAGGTATTTTTTTGCTGAGTACAAATGGCGGCGCTAGCCACAGAGTAAAAGCAGAAGCCGTCAACACTGAGACTTTTAAAATCGACATAGCATCACCCCCAGCCCGACCGCTGCTGCTGCAAAGCCCAAACACAAAATCCCCTGCAAGTCGATCGCCTTAATGCTCAGTTTTTTGACCAACCAGTCGTCGAGCATCCAACTGAGCATCCACAGGCAAGCGAAAATTACGTAACAAGCCCTGACAAATGCCAGAGCATTAGAGTGCAAGGAAGCTATCCAGCTTAGGAAGCTGGAGGCAACCGCAACCATCAGAAAATTGTTGAAGATTGCGATCGCCCTGGTCATCCTTTTGCCCCTTGCAACTTGGCTTTAATTTCACCGATGCGGGTTTCTGCATTGCTGGCAGCCTGGTCGAGGCTCATCCCTAAACGAGCATAGGCGGGGCGTTGAGCGTGCAAGTGTTTGCCGAGTCGAGCATCGGCGCGCTTCTTCTTGAGTTCCCCATCTGACACGGCCGCTTCATAGCCCCGGTGATATTTGTGTACCTTCGCGTCCGAGTCTTCGATACTACCTGC
>NZ_JAUBRC010000095.1:0-7310 GCF_036701635.1 Microcoleus sp. N9_B4
AGCGCGCTTTAATGACTCGACTGTTTCTTCTCTTTCTGTTGGTTGACCACTGAGAATTTGTTCTGCTTCCTGTTGTCGGGTTTGTTGGCTAACATAGGCGCTGGTGCTGATTTCATCAATCACATCGGCTTTAATTGCCCGTGCCTTAATTAGCTCAATTTCATCCTCATCCGCTTGACTTTTGGCAATATTCCCAGCGGACACAGCGCAAGCAATGGCACTCACTAGCGAGATACCCTGTATAGCTTTGTGCCAGCTAACTTGCTTATTTAAGCCAACCAGGGGCACCAACCAGAGGGTGAGTGCGGATGCTGAAAGCACAAATAGCTTTAGCTGCATAAGAATATCCCCATCCCAACTAGCAGCATCGCAGCAGATGCCATTAAAAGCCCTTGCAAAGTCGGGACTTCAATCTTGAGTAACTTGCTAAGTGAATAATCTGCCAACCAGCCCAGCGCCCACATTATGCTTGCGCCCACTAACAGAAGGGAAATTACTTTAAATGCCATCAGGTGCAAGCTCGCTATCCATCCCAGAAGGGAGGAAGCGATGCAACCGGACAGAAACCAATTTCCGTATTGCATCGCTCTCATTAGTTCATCCCCGCTGTGAGTTTGGCAGTGATTTCATCAATCCGAGTGCGGGCATTGTTTTCGGCTTTATCAATCCCTAACCCTAGTCGGGCATAACCCGGTCGGAGTGAGTGCAGGTGCTTTGCCAACCCAGCATTGGCGCGGATTTTCTTGAGTTCGTTGTCGGCGACCACTCCCTCATATTTTCTGTGGGCTTTATGCACCTTGGCATCCGCCGCTTCGATCATGCCTAGTTTCTCGTAAGCCGTCTTACTATGCCGAGCACCCTCGGTTTTCTCCTTGGCAAGTTTTTTTACCGCGTCCTTTTCCTCTTTGGAGAAATAGCGAGGTGCTGGCACGATCGGCACTGAACGCTCGCCGGCCGCAAAATTACCAGGATTCATTGGCGAGATTGCATCAGGGGATGTGGCTTGCAGCACTCGTGATTTGTCGATGTTATGACTGCCGTCGTTGCCAGCGCCACCACTGGCAAGTTTGCCACCATCATTGCCGCCGCCAAAAAGTCTCAATTGTAGACTCATCTATTTGTCTCCGATTTGAATTGTGATTTTTACTGGGAGTAAGTTGAGAGGATTTACTCTCGGAAAAACTGAAAAAAACAGCACAGCAAAAGTTACGCTTGCCAGTGCGAGCGCCAATAGCTGCTGAAAATCAACCCATTGCATCAAACTGATTTGATGTGGGCTTTCATTAGTAGCAGTCTCTACCGTGTTAGGAGTGATTTGAATCTTTTGCTCAAACTCTAGCCCGTGCTGGTTTAGAAGTGCTTCCCATGTAGCAGTTCTGGAAAGCTTTCCAAAAGGTTTAGCGTCCGAGTCAGAGAAATTGCAAGCATAAGCTACCGATTTTAGGTAGTCAATGCGGCGGTTGCCTTGACCAAAAGCCGCCACATTATTAAGCTTTGCGGCTTCCAGTGAGGAAGCGCCGCCGCGTTGTGTCATAGTATTTTTGCCCCGTCGGTTGTTAGAGAATCGTCGGGTGAAGTCGTTACTTGGTTGGCGCGTCAACGTCAGCCAGTAGCGCATCAATCTTCACTTCACTTAAATCTCGCAGTATTTGTCGGCAGTGTCAAGCCGGAATTGTAAAGTTTTCGCACGCCCTGGTGTTGAAATTTGAGGAAAGCCCCGAAGTTACGCGGGGCATAATTCCTAGTCGAGATGTGTCTCAGGACTCCTCAATCATCGCTAAAATTGCCTCAATGTCTGCCAAGTCGGTTTTTGATTTTTTGCGCTTGGCCTTCAACTGGTTTAGCAGGTCGGCCGCGTCGGGTAAATCTTTCCCTGCAGTGGCTGATTTTTGTTTTAAAGCAAAAAGTTCACCCTCGATTTCCTCCCGATCGGCGCGCTCTTTCTCAAGTCGCTCTGTCAGCTTCTCAATCTCACGCTTTGCCGCATCGCGCCTATCCTCAAGCTCATCATGATTAGATTGGAGCATTGCGATTTGAAAGTGGGCATCGGCTAGCGCTTCCTCCGGGGTGAAGCCGAAAATCTTGGCTTGTGCCAGAGCTTCCTCTGGGGTAGTCAGAGCGTGGTCATAATCACCCGCGTCGAACTTTCCCGGCAGTTCACTTGCCTCCTGTTTGTCTAGTGGTTGTCTAGTAGTGTCTACTACACTGTCTAGTGGTTGTCTAGTAGTGCTTACGGTGGGCGATTGAGTGCTACCAGATACCCCTAACTCCAACTGCTTAATTACCCAAGCGTTAAGGCTCAAACCTTGCGCTGCTGCTACTTCCTTGCAGGATTCAAGCAAGTCGCGTCTACCATCCAATCTCAAATTAAGCTGGCATCTATCTGTCATCTGTCACTACCTTGTCTAGTGGTTGTCTAGACACAATATAACAGACTGTCTAGTGGTTGTCTAGTGGTAGCTAGATATTAATTGTCTAGCAGTTACCGCCTAAGTGTCTAGCACTTGTCTAGCATACTATCTCTATTCTCAATAACCCCCTACTTTCCATCAATAAGCCCACTATTTCCGCGCTCAAAATACTATGATAACGGCACAGTGGGGAGTGTAGGCTCTAGCTCGTGAAACTTAGGTTTCCCGCCGTAAGAAAGCATCGACAGAGAGGCGATCGCACCTTTGACCTGCGAGTCGCTGACTTCTAAATATTTCTGAAGCTCCGACAAAGTGCGATGGCCGCTAACTTCTTGGATGACTCGCAGTGGGATGCCAGAGTTTGACATCTGGGTCAAGGCAGTGCGGCGGAAGCTGTGGGTAGATGCTCCATCAATCCCGACGCGCTTACAAGCTTCCCTGAGAATTACAGCGGCGCTGTCACTGCTGATGTGCCGGAAGTTTTGGGAAGTGTGGCGACCGGGAAATAAATAAGTCGGACCGGCTTGCGGTTGCCAGACAATTAAGAGCGATCGCAATTCTGGATTTACTGGGATTGTGCGAGTCGCAAGTTTGCCTTTGGTTGCCGCTTTCCTGATGTTGATAAAATCTCTGACTTTCCCGGTGGCAGCGTAGCAGTCCTCTGTCTGCATAGAGCAAGCCTCAGCAATTCGACAGGCAGTATAAAGACAAAACCCAAACAGTGTCCTATCGCGATCGGTTTGCAAGCCCTCGGAAAATAGTAATTCGATTTGTGCTGGCGACAGGATAGCCGCTTGCCCGTGTCTGTCTGATTTCATTTTGGATTTTAGATTCTAGCTGCGAGTTTTGCGATCGGCGGCTAAGCCAGAAAATTTTGGTTACTGGCTTAGCCGCTGGAATCTAGAACGGGATGTGCGATTCATCAACAGGTTTTTTAGGCTCAACAGCTTTGGGCTTAGGTGCTGGCATCATGTAGGTCAATCCATCTGACATCGGAACATCAACTGTCACCACTTGCTCGCCTCTTACTGGTTTGTCGAGTTCTACTTGGTATCGAGTGTGAATGCGATCGGTCAAGTAAGCTTTCCGAAGAATCTTCCCGGCCGCACCTTTGTAATTCGGATGGACGTGTTCAGTAATTACTACCCGATTGTCAACCTCAAACTCTTTGTGCTTTTTCGCCGCCGTTTCAGATGACGGGGGTTGAGAATCAATGACGGGGGTTTGACGGGGGTTTGACGGGGGTTGTATTCCTTGCGGGTTGGGAGTTACAGCGTTTGACGGGGGTTTAGGGGGGTCAAAACTATTTATTTCTGATAAATCCTCGGTTTTTTCCGAAAAATTTAATGGAGTTTCTAAATTCTCAGAAAGTTTTGCCATTTTTTGGTCAAAACCCCCGCAACTCCCCACCGATGCGGGTTTCAACCCCCGCACAACCCCCGTCAAACCCCCGTCATTTACCCCTTCAACCCCCGTCATTTGAGCTAAAGTCTCGGAGTAAGTCGGCTGATCATCCACTTGGTTGTCTCTTTGTCGCACCCCATAAAAGAAGCTACGGCCGCGTGTCCGTTTCCACTCGACAGAGAATCCTAACTCTGTGCAAAGGTCTTTGAGCATGGTTGGAAATTTCACCACAGAAAGAGGTTTCATTCCCCCCAACTCGCAGAAAACTCGGTAGCTGCTATAGATGTTTGATGTCTGCACGGGTTCGTCCCCTTGCTCGGTTAACACCAGCTCGTCATTGAAAAATGCGGCGATGCTATCCGATTGATATTTCATCTCCCACTCTTTGGCCTTAAATTCTACAATCTGATTTTCCCCAGTGCCTCGGATGAGTTGAGTAACTGTCGCGTCGGGAATTGTCAAAGCGATCGCTATCAGCGACGCAATCTCAGGGTCAAAACTTTTCTCGATCGAATAATCGCGCTTGTCTGTTGCGATCGGATTATCAAAATGCAGCAAGCTTAAACGCCGCTCTAGTCCCGTCGTGTCGCCAACAAAAATCGGCTTATTTGAACAAATCAGCATCAGACCGTAGAAAAAAGCGTGAGAAGCTGGCCGGTAAACTTCCCGATAACTTATGGCATCGCCCCCGGTGAAACTTAAAATGCTGTCGATGCCCGTTGGTTTGCGTTCGTCTGGGAAAACTACCAGTTGCTTGTCAATGATGGATGCCACGGTCGATCCATCTTTGAGATGATCTAATTTACAAGCCGCGTAGTTTGCGTCACCCACAACTTTCTGCAAAAGTCGTGCAGCCGTCCCCTTACCGCTTCCCGGTTTGCCGACAAAATGAACGAACATCTGCAAGTCGTGAAACCGGAACCGGAGAGCGCCGGCAAAGACTGCCAACAATTTAAGCATTTTTTTCGGACTGTCCTGCATCGCCGATCGCATCCAACCGTAGATACTGGGGCAATTAATCTTGAGAGTTTCTAGCGGGTCTGTCGTATCGCTGATGGCAAGCGGTTTGTAATCGTAGGGTAGGTGCGAGGTAAAACCCATTCCCGGCGAGTGCTTCAAGATTTCAAATGTTTCGCCGTCTAGTACGCAGTTGTTAAAGTTCGTGTAACGCTTTCTGTCCAATGTTTGCCACCGGGCAACTCTCAGCCGTTTTGTCAGAAGCTTGAGCACGTCGGTCAAAAAAGCATCGCCGGCGTATTCGATGTTCCTGGCATCAATCACAGTTTGGAGCAGTGTTTCAAAATTACCTATCTCGATTTTTTCCCATTCCTTCCCAGTCCATATCCGCCAAGTCTTTTGCTCGTTGTCAAATTTCCACTGACTGCCGTACTCTTCTGCAATCTCAGCGGCAATCTGGCGGGGTGTTGGTGGCTTTTTAGATTTAGGTGGCTTGTCACCCGATACGATCGGCTCGCTGTGGCTCTCAGCTTTCATCAGAATTTCTCTGAAAGCCTCAATCCCTTTATTTTGGATAAAATCATCCATCCCTTTGCCGTCCTCATGGTTCCACTTACCCGTAACTGTGCGAACATCGCAGCCGTAACCCATTAAGACTTTAGCGAGCTTTGTTTCGTGGTAGCGAACATTTTTTACGGTTTCAGGTTTTTTGTCAGAGTCAAACGCCATGATAAAGTTGAAACCCGCCTCTGCTACCCGTTTCAACGCGGGGACTAAATCGGGTTCACCTTTTGCCTTTGGTGTCAGAAACATTGTCACGCCAACGCCCGCAACAGTGGGAATGTCATATTGGCAACCCATTATCGCCTTAAACCCGCCCTCGGTAGTCAATAAGTAGGGTTTGCCGTCGATCGTAAAGCAGCGAGCTTTGAGCGCGTCTAAATCTTCCCAAAATGCCTCTATCTCTGGATGTTTGGCTAAGAATAGATCGTACTCACCTTTTGGAGTGCGGTATTTTGGCGGCTCTTTATCTTCCTTCCCCTTGCTGTGCCACGGATTATCGGGTCGGAATTGCCATTGTCCGTAACAGTCCGACATTAGCATAATGCCCGCCGAATACGCCTCATAACCCAGCATCAGCTTAGCTTTAGGGATATCGCTACTCATGCAGTTCGCGCCCGCCCACTTCGGGAAAATGCCCCGTGTAGCGATGGACTCCCAGTGCTGGGTATTGAGAAAAAATGTTGGTGAATAAGTTTGAGTAGGTTTGGCTACTTTTGATGATTCAGAATCTTGACAAACTTCGTCGGGATTAGGTAGAATTAATCCACTTGAAAGATTGACGTTGGTCGCGTTAAACTTGTCCGTAGACATGATTTTGCCTCTGGTGAAATTGCCAATAAGCCGCTCGGTCTGGGTTCCAATCAGTGAGCGGTTTTTTGGTGTGTACAGTTTTTGAAAAAGATTTAAGGCATAGGTGGAACCGCCCTGCTAATTGCTAGCGAGTGCGGTTACGCTGTCGGTGAGCGAGACACCGATTAAGCCATTGCAGAATTTAGGGATTAGGACTAAAGGGTTCAGCAGTTCGTTCTGATGCTTGAACCGCTTCTCCGCCACCTTAGCTTTGATCCATGCGCGATACTCAAGCACTAGCGCCACAAACCTAAAAGGGTTCTGGTAATAGTGCTTTAGAAATGACCGCTTAGCTTCTCTATCAGCTCTGCGGGCCTCTATCATTTCGCGTGGGGTGAAGGGGCGGTTATCCATGTCCAATATTCTAAGCGATGGGTTGACTTTGAGGATAGGGAGAAAATTCCAGCAGTCCTGGGTAATCTCGAATTGCGAGGAATTGCGAGGTATAACGAGTTATCTTCGGAAACTTATTGAGTTTCCGCCCGTGTAGAAGCAGTTATACCCCTAAATCCCGCGCTATATTTTGGAGAATGGGGAGAGTGTGTTTTCTCCCCTGGTTTTGGGCTTATATCGCGAATCGAACCCTATAGGGTTTATCAATTATTCCTCACTACTGAAAATTCTGACCTATAGGTCGTAGCTTTTATTCCTCACTACTGATTTTTGCCCTCTGATTGTGCTAGCACTCGCTAATTTTTAGTTGTACGCGCTAAGCTTAAAAGGCCGAGGCCTTTCACCACGCGCTCTACTTCTCTTTGTCGCCCTCTCCCATCAGACTTTTGAATTGAGCATAAGCCCGTTTCCAAGCTTCACTCCCTCCCTTCTTGCACTCCCACAACTTCTCGATCGTCTGGGTTTGGTTCAGTTCGACCCGTAACTTTTTTATTAGCGTTAATGCTTGGTTCCGGTCTAAGTTCAAACTGGTAAATCGCTCCTCATCTTTTGCCAAAGTGCTATCCTCTGGTTGGTTCGGAGGCTGAACCGCTTGCACTGTCGGTTCTGCAAGTTCAGAGGATGGTTCGGACGGTTCAGCACAATCAAGAAGCCAAGCGCGCTTTAATGACTCGACTGTTTCTTCTCTTTCTGTTGGTTGACCACTGAGAATTTGTTCTGCTTCCTGTTGTC
>NZ_JAUBRC010000096.1:0-6830 GCF_036701635.1 Microcoleus sp. N9_B4
TTGTCCAGTAATCCTTGTTTGTAGGGTGTTGGGGGAGTAGGGCATCAAAGTCACTACCTAGCGAGGACTCATATTTTATGGGTTTGCCCTTCTTGTTCTTCCTGGGCGTGTCTGGCTTGAACTGAATTTGCCCGTTTGCTCCCATAAAGAGAATGCCAGCGCTGGGGGCGTTGTTTCCTACATATACCTTTGCTTCGGAATGGGTGATACTCCGGCTGGTGGCTCTCGTCCAGTCGTTAAGCAGTCCCCGTGATTCACTGTGGGCTTGGTGTTGAGCTGTTAGGGAGTTAGCTGTTGAAAGTGTAGGGTTGATTGCGGTACTATTAGTCATGACTGCTGTCGCAAGATGGTCGGTTATGGCTGTCGCAGGATAGTCGTGAAGCATAAACTTTCTCGCCCTAAGCGAGTTTGAGTGTGGACCACCAAAGCCGCTGATTCAGGTTCCAATTGAGTGCAGCGGTTTTTGGTATTTATATGAAAGTTTTTAAAAATGAGCCTACATTGGAATCGCTCGCTAAAAATAAGCGAACAGGTCTAAATCGCTGCGAGCGCAACCATTAGATTCAACAAGCTTGGGAATAGGAACAAAGACTAGCGGGGGGTCGCGACTAGCTTCAATTTTGCAGAGTTCGGTATCAGTATCGTCTGCCAATGCCTCTGTAAACCACACAAAAATATCAACTAGCAGCTCGAAAAAGTGGGTTCCAAGCCAAACCCGCAGTAGCTCTTTGATTGCTTTCTTAATGTTTTTTCCAGCTTTCCAGATGACTGTGTGCCAAAAGCTCATGTATAACTTCCATTTTGCTCTCGGAATAAGTTTTCCCATAAACAGCGCAGTCAGCACCCCATTCGGTCCCTCGGTGCCGATTGAGAACATATCCTCCACAAATTGGATTTCGGAAGTTATACACATCTTTTTAGAGTATCAAGTTTCGCCACTGATTAAACGCTCGTACAAAGCCTCAGCATCTTTATACTTTTGGCTCCCCCCTTTGGATATCCCCCAAACTTCAAGGATGATTTTAGCTTTACCCCATCCCTTTGCTTTGAGTTCTAGTACCCGTTCAGCGCGCCGTTCTTCCGTGTCCTCAGCTTGTATGTCGTTCTGAACGTTCGCTGCACCATCCTCATCCCCACAAGTTAAGGCTAGTGCGCGTTCGAGACGTTCCACAGGATTAAGAATCGCTTCTGCTTCCTGTTGGCGCTGTGCTTGCGAAACATAGACCTCTGTCGCTATCTCGTCCTCGACATCAGCTTTAATGGCGCGTGTCTTGAGTTCCAGTATTTCAGATTCCTCCGCTAACTTGCGACCGATATTACCAGCGGACACAGCACACGCAACAGCAGCGGTGAGGCTTAAACCCTGAATAGATTTATGCCAGCCAACCCTTTTGTCTAGTCCAACCAAAGGAGCCACCCACAGCACCAATGCTGAACTTGATAAAACTATCATCTTTAAGAGCATAAAAACACCCCCAAACCCACAATCAGAACGGCTAGAACGCCTACCAGCACTGCTTGCAATTGTTGAATAGATATCTTTAGAAATTGGCTTAAGGAGTAGTCCAGGAGCCACGCGCTCGCCCAGATAATTCCTAGTGCTGCCAGCAAAAAAGCGATCGCTCTGAATGACATTGGATGCAAGCTTGCTACCCATCCCAGAAGGGAGGAAGCGATGCACCCGGCGATAAAGTAATTTGCCAAGTACATCGCTCTCATCAGTTGGAACCTCCGGCTAGTTTGACTTTAATTGCATCAATCCGAGTACGGGCATCATTCTCAGCTTTATCAATCCCTAAGCCTAACCGTGCATACCCTGGTCGCATACCGTGTAACTTTTTGGCAAGACCAGCGTTCGAGCGAACTTTTTTAAGCTCATTCTCAGCCACCACACCTTCATATTTTCTGTGTTCTTTGTGTATCGTCGCGTCGGCTCCTTCTATTTTGCCTAGTGCTTTGTAGGCTCGTTTGGCTTGCCTTGCACCTTCTACCGTTTCCTGTGCTAACTCTTTTAGTCCGTCGGCTTCATCTTTTGTGAATGGGCGCGGGGCGGGGACTATAGGCGCAGTGCGGATACTGCCAAAGTTACCGGGGGTGGTCGGAGAAATTACTCCCGGTGCAGTTGCGGCCAAAACTTTTGATTTGTCGATAGCGTGTCCGCCGTCGTTACTGCTGGCAAGTTTACCCGCGTCGGATTTACCACCAAACAGTCGTAATTGTAGTGACATTATTTTGTTCCAAATTGAATGGTTACTTGAATTGGAAAAACCTTACTGTGTAAAGGTTTGAGCAGAAATAGCAAAACCATCGCACCCAAAAAAAGTGCGATCGCAAATTTGATATTGATTGGCTGAGATTTCTTTGTGTAGCGTGGCGTGAGTGGATGTAAGTCACTGTTGCTTAAAAGCTTTACCCAAGTAGACTTACAGCGCTTATCGCCATAAAGTGAAGCATAGGGAGCTAGCCCTAACTGTTCCGCCGTCCGTTTAAGCGAGTCAAGTTTTAGGGCATCACTGCTACCCATAAAGAATTGCGATCGCCCGTCATTTGGGGGCGGTTTCTGTGTCATGATTTTTGTGGCTCCAAACGTTCTGAATCAACGGCTTGGGGAAGTCGTGACTTGTTAAGCGGTGGTACGCTTAGCAGTCGCGCGTCATCTTCCTTACCTTGAATATACAGCAAATTGCTAGCGGCGCTTAACTCGATACAAAAGTCAACAGTTCAGGATTTCTGATGAGTTGGCGACGGGAAAAAACCTGTCTAAGTCTTCCCCGCGCTCGACTTCCCGTCATCAGAAAAATTAATCTGTGTCTGGTTGCAGAATTTCCAAAATGGCCGCCACATCTGCCAGCTCTGCCTTTGATTTTTTGCGCTTGCCCTTCAACTGATTGAGCAGGTCGGCTGCTTCGGGGAATTCTACACCGATCGCGATCGGCGCTGAACTGGTAGAAATTTCTTCCGATCGGCTGGCAAGTTCGGATTCTAGTCGCTCGATCTCCTCGTCTCGTTCCGAAATTTTCTGATTGGCTGCTACCAGCCGTGCGTTGAGTTCGGCAATTTCTTGATTTTTTTTAGCTAGCAGTCGGTCAGCAGCAGCGAGTTTTTCTTGCAGTTCTGTAACTTCCTCTGTAACTGGCTTGAGTGATTCGGAGTCTGCTTCACTCAAGCCTTCAATTTTCCCAAGCGTTCCTCCATCAGTTGCAGTCGAGCCTCAAGCGCTGCTATTCGGTCGTGTGTAACTGCATCTGTAACCTCTTTCTCGACTGTTTGTGTAACTTCTTTTTTGCTTGATTTGCGCTCTGTTTTGTCGGGAGTGCTTATTTCTACGAACTCTTCGGCAGTTTGTTCTAGTCTGTCTTGGGTAACTTCATTACTGACCCCTATGTAGCGTTTATATAACTTGCCGTCTATTTTTCTGTAACCGTACCAGTATTTTTTCTCCTTACGCGCTCTAAAGGAAGGATGATTATTCGATTCGTAGCGGAAAGAGTCATTCTCTGTAAGCCAAATAAACCAGCACTTTGTGTCAATCTGTATCATGTTGCCATATTCGGGTTCTAGAATCCCCTGCACTACTGAAAATGTCATATCAGTTACCTAACGTTGTATGTAACCATTATAGTATGTAACTAACAACAGTTACACAATGGTTACATACAAATTACTTATAGGTAGCTCGACATGGTTACAGATAAATCTATAGGTAACTACATCTAGACACAATATGAGAACGTGGGCCGGGGGGAGCAGCCGGGCTATGGCCCGCCCCCCCGGCCACGCTGCTTGCTTGCAACCGGGTTTGGTGATACCCGGTAAACAAAAAAGAAAAATATATACATTAAAATAGAGATAAAGCTATACCTCTAGACAGATGTAGCTATGTTTGAATACACACTCTTAATCAATATTTTCCTTGATTGTATGATTAAATCAATAAAGCAGCCTCGGCGGGGTGGAAAGCGGATAGGGGCTGGGCGACCTTCCAAATGGTCTACACGCGATTTTAAGACCATTAGAGTGCCAATTTCTTTAGCACCTCAACTCATGGAAATTGCCCGCTACCTTGATGGTCAAGACAACAGCTATCGGAAATTAGAACCTTTTGAGGATGAGGACTCCCCCGATTATGACTGTGCTAAGGAGATGGAGTTCCGATGGTTGCATTGTTGTGCCGAAAGGCTGGGATGGGAAAAAAAGCAATTGCAGCGGGAAGTTGACAGCTTGAAAGCACAACTGAAATCTGCTAGAAAGCAGAGACTCAGGGCGCTCTAACCTCTAGCGGGATTTTCCCGAAGTTCCGCTAGCAAGCTCCGCCGAAGTGTAGAAACTCCGTCGGAACTTTGGGAAAATAGCCGCAACCGTCCGGTTACATATATTCCTTGGGTAACTTTTCAGCTACTCAATTTTTAGTGGGCTGGTTCATCAAGTCCCTGGCTTGAATATCAGCTCGCAGGCTACCACGCACCTCTTTCTCGAATTGCACCCGGCATTCTTGACCTGCCACAGTCCAGCAAATATTTACGATTTCACCACAAGCACCTTTGTAGATACCCGCTGGCCCTGCGACAACAACCTTATCTCCAACCTTAAACTCCTGAGCCGATCGCTTTTCTGATGTGGAATTAGTGCGGGGTTTGACGGGGTTTGGCGGGGTTTGTGCGGGGTTTGCATTCCTTGCTGGTTGGGTATTTGCGGGGTTTGACGGGGTTTGCGGGGTTTTTTCAACATCTTCTATAAAATGCTCTGCTGATTCCCCTGCTTCCGGCTGTACTTTCACCTCGGTAGATTTTTCTAGAAAGTTTTGAGGCTCAAACCCTGACAAATCGCTGTAATTCCCAACTGGTAAGGGTTCAGAACCCCGCACAAACCCCGCACAAACCCCGTCATTTGCTTCGCAAACCCCGTCATTTTTAGGTTTGGGGATACCAGATTGCAATAAATCTGAGTGTGTTGATGTTTGCGTGTCGCTTTCGTCTCGAAGTCGCAGTCCTTTAAAAAAGCTCCGGCCTCGGTGTTTTTCCCATTGCACAGAGGTTAATTCTAAGTAGTCATTGCACAGTTCGCTAAGCATCTTGGGATATTTAATGTGCGATACCGCTTTGAGTCCGCTGCTGCACCATTCTTTGTAGTGGTCGTAAATCTTGCCTGTAGGTGTCGAGGCTGCTGGGTCAAGAATCAGGCAGTCGTCAAAGTGAGCGGCCACACTGTTAGTTTGCGTTTTCATCTCCCATTCCTGTAGTTGGAATTCTGCAATCTGGCTGTTGCCCTTCCCTTGGATTGCCTCGGTAACTTCAGAGTCCGCGAGTGTCAGGGCCACTGCAATTAACTGGGAAATCTCGGCGTCCATAGCGGCCTCTATCTCAGAATTTCTCTGAGCTGTAGGTAAGGGGTTGTCAAAATGAATTAGGCACAGTCGGCGGTCTAGTCCTGTTGTGTCCCCTACAAAAATTGGATGATTGCTACCAATAATTAGCAGTCCGTAGAAAAAAGCATCGGAGGCTTGTTTGTAAACTTCCCGGTATCCTATGGCATCTCCCCCAGTGAGAGACAGAATGGAGTCAACTCCTGATGCGGTGCGCTCGTCTGGGGCGCTGACTAGCTGCTTATTAATGATGCTTGCCATTGTTGAGCCGTCGTCAAGGGCTTTGAGTTTGCAACCTTTCCAGTTATCCCGCCCTACAATTTTTTGTAACAGTCGGATAAACGTACCTTTACCGCTGCCCGGTTTTCCAATTAAATGCACAAACATTTGCAGGTCAAAGAATTTGAATTTAAGCAACCCGTTCACAACTGCCAGCAGTTTAAGAATTTTCTTGCGGTTGCCCTGCATTGCAGTGTTCATCCAGTGGTAAATATTTGGGCAATTCCCTTTGAGGTTGTCCAAAATATCTGTAGACATTGCTGTATACGGTTTGTATACATAAGGCAGATAGGAAGTGAAACCCATACTCGGCGAGTGTTCCAGTGTTTTTCCTGTCTCGGTGTCTAGTACCAGATTATTAAATGCGATGTACCGCGCTCGCTCCCACATCTGCCAGCGCTTCACTCGTAAATCAGTAGCTAAAAGCTTTATGGTGTCGGCAATGTAGCTAAATCCTTTGTAGTTAATACCCCGTGCGTCAATGGTTGCCTTTACCAGCGTTTCCACGTTCCCGTCGTCGGTCGGCTCCCAGTAATTGTGGTTCCAGATGCGCCATGCTTTCGTTTCGTTGTCAAACTTCCACAGATGCCCATAGTCTTCGGCTAGCTGTCGAGCGGTTTGTCGAGGTGTCGGCGGTTTGCGTTCGGTAGTTTCGTTGTTGTCCTGGTATTTTTCCTCAAACAGTTTGGCTCTGCTGAGGATTGCTCGGAATTCCTCGATTCCCTTTCCTTGGATAAAGTCATCCATCCCTTTAAATTCTCCGTTCGGCCCCGCATCCCAGTCGCCTGTCACGCTACGCACTGGCACATTGAATTTAGCTAATTGTCGGGCTAGTTTCCGTTCGGCTGCTCTCACATTTTGATTTGTGGCTGCATCGGCATCAAAGATAATGATGAACCCGAAGCCCCATTCTGCCAGCATTCTGAGGGCTGGTACTAAATGCCGCTTCCCTTCTACATCACCAGCTTTGCCAGAAAGTCCCATCTCTACTCCCAGTAGGGCAACTGTTGGCAAGTCGTTGACGCATCCGGCGATCGCTTTCCACGGCCCCTCGGTGATGCCTACATAAGGATGGTCGTTAATCCAGTAGCAAGTTTTGAGGAGGTTTTCTTTTGTCCAGTAATCCTTGTTTGTAGGGTGTTGGGGGAGTAGGGCATCAAAGTCACTACCTAGCGAGGACTCATATTTT
>NZ_JAUBRC010000097.1:0-6561 GCF_036701635.1 Microcoleus sp. N9_B4
TTCGACCCCCCCTAGCCCCCCCTTGCTAAGGGGGGGAACAAGAATACTGTTGCATTCTTTTTTAAAATTGGTATAAAATCAATCTGTAGGGTGCGTCAGGTAAATTTCTAGAACGATTATTGAGGGTTTAAAAATCTGACGCACCTTACTAATTGTGACTATTTCCAATTTTAAAAGGACAGGACAATGCAGTCCTTACCCGCAGCTAAACAGGTTTGACCCCAACCAATAAAGCAAGTTCCCGCCACTTCCAATAACAGTCTGCATCGGTAAAACCAATTTCTCTAAACCAGCGCAATTGCGTTTCCACATCCAGCAATTTATTAGACGGATCGTCTGGCGAATCGCTAATACCCAAGGCCTCTCGAAATTTATCGTGCAAAGCCGGAGTTGCTGACGCTACGTGCTCCAAATTGCAAAAAATGCCTCCCGGCTCCAAAAGCTCGAAAATCTCGGTGTAAAGCGAACGTTTGCGATCGTCTATTACGTGATGAATCGCAAAACTAGAAACAACCGCATCAAACTTGCCCAAATCCGGTAGCGATTCGTCAAAATTGTGCTCAATTACCGTGACATTCTGGTCATCAGCAAAGCGAATTCTGGCTTTTTCCAGCATTGTCGGCGAAAAGTCGATCGCCACACATTCAACATTTGGTCGATCGCACTTAAGCAGACCCAGCAACCGCCCGTCTCCCGTACCCACATCGAGAATTCGCTTAACATTTTTCGGCACTTCCTCCAACAAAACCGCTTCACCTTCAGTGCGGTGAGGAATTCCATCAGCTTTAGCAAGATACCACAAAGCGTGTTCTGCCGAAGTCCAAAGATTCACTTGACTCATAAATTTTCAACTCTCATAAACCTCGCCATTTTTGCGAGTAAAAATCCAACTATTCCCCTTAGCTTTCGCAATTAGATCGTCATCGGGATATTCGGCACTATCTCCCGGAGTGCGATCGCCAATTTCGAGATAAACAACATCTGCATTCGAGCGGTTAACCAAATGATGCCCGTCTGCATCACCCGCCGGAAAACCCGCCGCCATACCCGGTTTTAGCACTTGCTCTCCCGAATTTGTAATCAGAGTAACTTCCCCTTCCAGAACATAGATTAACTCATCTTGACGAGTGTGCCAATGCCTGAGAGCAGAACAACTTCCCGGCGCAAGTCTCACCAAATTTACCCCAAAGTTCTGCAATCCGGCAGCATCGCCCAAGCGTTTTTTAACTCTCCCCAAAACAGCAGATTGGAATTGCCTAGGGTACTTGGAACCCCTAATTTCCGGCACATTTTTAGGATCGATAATCATATAACAGTCATGGTAGCAGTTGTGAATTCTCTCTTCATTCTCTTCCTTCGCGTCATACGCGACGAAAGCGGTTCGTTTGAAATTTCTGCTATGGGTACAAAACATAGTTTTATTTCAGCTAATTACAATTTTATAGCGGCTGCCACCTCCCCCTCACTTTCGCATCCCACCTCCGACAGTTCCCGCAACTCATTAAGAATGTGTTATAAATATTGAGATTCATTAAGAAATATTGCTAAAATGCTCGTTTCCCCCTCCGGCGTCAGCAAACTCAAGGAATCTTTAAAAGAAAAAGTATTCTTTGGGAATGAGCCAACCCCCGAACTCATAGCCATCTTACTGATTTACTTCGTCCAAGGTATTCTCGGACTCGCCCGCTTAGCCGTCAGCTTCTTTCTCAAAGACGAACTCGGCATGAGTCCGGCAGAAGTCTCGGCAATGCTGGGCGTCGTCGCCCTGCCTTGGATTATCAAACCCGTGTTCGGCTTCATGTCGGACGGCTTGCCGATATTCGGCTACCGCAGACGCCCTTACATCGTCCTCTCCGGGCTGCTGGGAACGTCAGCATGGGTGAGCCTCGCAACAATTGTACACACACCGCTTGCAGCTACAGGCGCGATCGCCCTGAGTTCCCTCTCCCTCGCCGTCAGCGACGTAATCGCCGACTCCCTGGTAGTCGAAAGGGCCAGAAAAGAATCCGTTACCGACGCAGGTTCCCTGCAATCCTTGTCTTGGGGCGCTGCAGCCCTCGGCGGACTAATTACCGCCTACCTCAGCGGTTCCCTGCTGCAACACTTCAGCACCCACACTATCTTTTTAATCACCGCATCTTTCCCGCTAATTGTATCAGCAACAGCTTGGTTAATTGCCGAAGAAAAAACCAACAAAATAACAGACTTTGAAACGGTAAAAGACCAACTAAAACAACTGCGGCAAGCTGTTACCCAAAAAACAATTTGGCTGCCAACCGCCTTTCTCTTCCTCTGGCAAGCCACCCCAAGCTCAGACTCCGCCTTCTTCTTTTTCACCACCAACGAATTAGGCTTTCAACCAGAATTTCTCGGCCGAGTGCGCCTCGTTACCAGCATTGCCGCCCTCGCCGGCGTCTGGCTGTTTCAACGCTTCCTCAAAACAGTTCCATTTCGAGTAATTTTTGGCTGGTCAACCGTCCTTGCGACTGCTTTGGGCATGACTACTTTATTATTAGTAACTCATGCCAACAGAGCTTTAGGAATTGACGATCAATGGTTCAGCATTGGAGACAGCCTGATCCTGACAGTAATCGGACAAATTGCTTATATGCCCGTGCTGGTACTCTCCGCCCGCTTGTGTCCCCCCGGCGTCGAAGCAACTTTATTTGCGCTGCTGATGTCAATCACAAACTTAGCAGGACTTATTTCCCACGAAGGCGGTGCACTTTTGACCCACTTGCTAGGAATTACCGATCGCAATTTCGATAACCTCTGGCTGCTAATTGTCATCACAAACCTGTCCACACTTCTGCCGCTACCGTTCTTAAATTGGCTGCCCGCCGATAGTACAGAAAGCGGCGATCCAAACAATCAAAAATCTCTTCCCGTATTAGAACCAGAAATGGGCAGTTCCAAACCAGGCGGACAGCATTTCATGCCCGAATACTTTCCCGACTTAGTACCAACAGTAAGGTCACAAAGCCGCACCGCAGACAGCAAATAAAGGCAGGCACACACCGATTTTGACACGGATACACGGATGAATTTAACTGTGTTTCCCAATTCTCCGATTTTCCTTCTCTCTGCGCCCTCTGTACTCTCTGCGGTTAAAAAATTCGCTCCCGTAACACCAATGCAAGACCTACAACTTTCCGCATCTCAAACCGCAGCTCAAAACGTATCATACGATCGCACAGACTGGCAGCGCGGCTACGAATCCCAACCCAACGAATCCGACTACTGGATTGACGACATAGAAGGCGAAATCCCCGCCGGCTTGCAAGGCACATTCTTTCGCAACGGGCCCGGATTATTGGATATCAACGGCCAGCGCATCCACCACCCGTTTGACGGTGACGGGATGGTTTGTGCGATCGCAATATCCGAAGGCCGCGCCCATTTCCGCAACCGATTCATACACACAGAAGGCTATCTCGCCGAACAAAAAGCCGGAAAAATCCTCCACAGAGGCGTTTTCGGCACACAAAAGCCAGGGGGTTGGCTAGCCAACATCTTTGATGTCAAAATCAAAAACATTGCCAACACCAACATCATTTATTGGGGCGACAAACTGCTAGCACTTTGGGAAGCCGCACAGCCCTACAGACTCGACCCCCGCACCCTAGAAACACTCGGCTTAGATACCCTAGACGGCATTTTACAACCCGGTGAAGCCTTCGCCGCCCACCCGAGAATTGAAAAAGGGAAAAATGGCAAAGGAGACAGATTAATCAACTTTTCCGTCAAGCCCGGTTTGTCGAGTACCATCACGATTTACGAACTCGACGAAAGCGGCAAACTTTTGCAGCGTCACGCCCATGCAATACCGGGTTTTGCCTTCCTGCACGACATGGTAATTACCCCGAATTACTGCATATTCTTCCAAAATCCCGTCAGCTTCAATCCGCTGCTTTTCGTGTTAGGATTTCGGAGTGCATCCCAGTGCATTCAATTTTCGCCAAACAAGCCAACGCAAGCAATTTTAATTCCCCGCAACGGCACTGACGAGGTAAAGATATTAGAAACGGAACCTTGTTTTGTCTTCCACCACTGCAACGCCTGGGAAGAAGAAGGCGCAGTTTTTGTAGATTCAGTTTGTTACGAATCCTTTCCAACTGTAGAAGAGGACGGCGATTTTCGCGAGATTGATTTTGATAGCGTTCCAGCGGGCGAATTGTGGCGGTTTAAGTTAAATTTGCAAGACAAAACGGTACAGCATCAAGTTGTTGAAACTCGGTGCTGCGAGTTTCCGACTCTGCATCCCAATAATGTCGGACAACCTTACCGATATCTTTATATCGGTGCTGCTGATGCTCCCACGGGAAATGCTCCTTTGCAAGCTATCCTCAAAATGGATTTTGTGACTGGTGAAAGGCAAATTTGGAGTGCAGCCCCACGCGGTTTTGCGGGGGAACCGGTGTTTGTTCCTCGTCCCGATGCTGTTGCGGAGGATGACGGCTGGCTGCTGGTTTTAATGTATGATGCTGCTAATCATCGATCGACCTTAGTAATTTTAGATGCTCGCGATATTACCAAAGGGCCCCTAGCGTGCTTGCATTTAAAACAGCACATTCCCTACGGCTTGCACGGCAGTTTTACACCAAATGTACTGCTTCCTATCGGTTCGTAGTTGCCCGTTGATTCGCCTGGTTCTTGCGCCGATGAGCGCCACAGCCCGCCGGGGGTTTAAACCCCCGGCTCACAGCGAAAGTCCTCTTTTAGAGGACTAAAACCAAGATTTATTATCGATCGAGTTTCTTTAGTCGGTTTCAACCGACTTTAGCTATGAGCCAGGGGTTTAAACCCCTGGCGGACTGCTGGGAGTGCTAACAACTATTCAAGATGTAAAATATCATAATAAATGCAAACTATCAACATATTTAATTTCAAAAAAATACTTATTTCAATTGGCACTTTCCTCGCAATTTTCGCAATTATCTTATCTATTTACTCTCACAATGCTAACGCCCAAGAGCCTTACAATCCCTCTCCAGAAAGCGCTGTCGCTTCCAAAGGTTTGGTTGATGTCAAAATGACATTAATTGCCGTTGATCCCATTAAAAACGAATTAGAAGCCCGCTTGCAGTTTGAACTCAAAGGTATTTATAAAAAAGGGCCAACTTACCCTGCTCAAGACTTGTTAATGACAGTTAACGGCGCAAACGTACAGGATTCGGAAATTACCTTTAAAGAAGGCAAACCGATGATTGTCCCTGCATTAAAGTTTAACTTAGTCAAAGGGAAAATCAACAATTACCCGTTTGATAGGCACATTGCTAAAGTAGCTATTTCGATTGACCCGCTGCCTTCAATTGGTAAAAAGTTTGCTCCATTTGAACTGAATCCCGTGCCGCTGGAATTTAATTTTCATGCCGATGTTCCAGGGTTCGACATCAGTTATCAGCCGATGGAAGAGAATTCATCTATCTTTATTTATATTGATGTTTTTGCAACTCGATCGCTCCCGGTGAAATTCTTTGCGTTAGTGATTATTGTCATCATGTGGGTGCTGTCAATTATGGCACTTTTGCTAGCATTAAAAGTGATGAAATCGGGCAAGTTGCCGGAAGTGGGAATGCTGAGTTGGACTGGTGTGATGCTGTTTGCTTTTCCCGCTATTCGCAATGCTCAACCGGGGGTGCCTCCGGTGGGAACTGCGAGCGATTTTCTGTCGTTTTTTTGGACAGAGATTATAGTTGTGGTGGCCTTAGTTATTATTGGTAGCTGTTGGTTGAAGCGGTATCATCCGCCGATTGAATGATTTTAGATTTTAGATTTTAGATTTGAAGAATTTAGCCCAGAGATAAATCAGGGGGCTTTTACCTTGGATACTTTCAATTAACAGTCAACAGTTAACATTCAACCGTCAACTGTTAACAAAATTCAAAGATTCACTTTTTGACTTCCAAATTCTCAATATCCTTTGCGGGTACGCCCAAACCGCGCAAGATAGTAAAAGCCATAATTCGATATCCCGATTGATTTGGGTGCACTCCATCTGCAGCCAACAAATTCAGAGTCTTGCCCGCGTGCTTTTGATACGTGCCGATAACTTCCCGAAAAGGCGTATTCAAATCAATAAACAAGCACTGATTCTCTAACGCAATTTCTCGCATCGCGGCAACATACTGTTGCAACCTGCGATTTTCTGGGCCGTCGATACTTTCCCCTATCAGAGTAGGAGAAAGCAGTACAACTCGAATTCCTGCGGCTTTTGCCGCCAGCACCATTTGAGTTATTTTCTCCCGATATTCTGCCACTGGCACTCCCGCGGACCAGTTGCCTTCCGGATAAAACTGATTGTTTGGGAAGTCGAAGAAAGCGTTCCAAACGTCGTTGACTCCGACATTAATCATCACTAAATCTGGCTTTTGGTCGATCGCATCTTTCTGGAAGCGCGCTTGCATATCAGTCGATTTGTTACCGCCGATCCCCGCGTTGACGATTTCGATTTTGCGATCGGGATAAACGGCATTCAGATAGCGTTCCAGCAGCCAAACGTAACCTCCGGGGTATTTCCCGGCCTCGGTGATGCTGTCGCCCACTATCACAATTTTGCGC
>NZ_JAUBRC010000098.1:2500-5600 GCF_036701635.1 Microcoleus sp. N9_B4
GGCGCTCTTGTCAAACTCGCTTTCGCTTTGGCTTCAACCCATAGGGCCTTAACCTGCCACTGCCTATAACTCGCCGGCTCATGCTTCAACAGGCACGCGGTCAGACGTTAAATCGTCCTCCCACTGCTTGTAAGCTAACGGTTTCATGTTCTATTTCACTCCCCTTCCGGGGTTCTTTTCACCTTTCCCTCGCGGTACTGGTTCACTATCGGTCACACAGTAGTATTTAGCCTTACGAGATGGTCCTCGCTGATTCACACGGGATTTCACGGGCCCCGTGCTACTCGGGATACAGTCACGCTCTTTTCTACTTTCGACTACAGGACTTTCACCTTCTCTGGTGCAGCTTTCAACTGCTTTGTCTAGCTTGAAGATACGTTAATTGACTGTCCCACGACCCCAGAAGTAAAAACCTCTGGTTTAGGCTGTTTCCCGTTCGCTCACCACTACTTGGGAAATCGCTATTGCTTTCTCTTCCTCCAGCTACTAAGATGTTTCAATTCGCTGGGTTCGCCGCACCAATCTATGTATTCAATTGGTACTTACTGGGTTGCCCCATTCGGACATCTCCGGCTCAATGCTTGCTTCCAGCTCCCCGGAGCTTATCGTCGGTCGCCACGTCCTTCTTCGCCTCTGTGTGCCTAGGTATCCACCGTTAGCCCTTTGTAACTTGACCACTTGATTTTTTCATGGTGGTCGCTGGTCAGATACTCCGATTTCTCGGATGACTGACACGCTTTGATGACTTAATTTCTATGCAGTTTTCAAGGTTCTGACTAGAGTTCTAGACTCCAGCATTCCGACTTCTTTGTTGACCAAGTTAGTCTGGGTGCTGATTTCTATTTTTTTGGGTTTTTTTGGCGGTGGTAATAGTTAGTGAGAGTGGAGGTAAGCGGACTCGAACCGCTGACTTCCTGCGTGCAAGGCAGGCGCTCTACCAACTGAGCTATACCCCCACACTTGTAAGTTCTGATTTTGATTGTATGAGTCCTGAATTAATCCTGAATTAATCCTTGATTATCCATTACTCATTACTGACAATTCATCACTTTTTTCCAGGTGGGCCATCCTGGATTTGAACCAGGGACCTCACCCTTATCAGGGGTGCGCTCTAACCAACTGAGCTAATAGCCCGCGAGTTCCGAACCAGTTAATAGTTTGAAAGCTTTGACATCTATTCCTCGAACGACCAGGGATGACTGACAACGACCTATTGTTTAGGTTCGGTCGACTATCAGATGGTCTCCCTAAAAGGAGGTGATCCAGCCACACCTTCCGGTACGGCTACCTTGTTACGACTTCACCCCAGTCATCAGCCCTGCCTTCGGCATCCTCCTCCTTTACAGGTTAGAGTAATGACTTCGGGCGTGGCCAACTTCCATGGTGTGACGGGCGGTGTGTACAAGGCCCGGGAACGGATTCACCGCAGTATGCTGACCTGCGATTACTAGCGATTCCGCCTTCATGCAGGCGAGTTGCAGCCTGCAATCTGAACTGAGGCAGGGTTTACGGGATTAGCTCGCCCTCGCGGGTTGGCTGCCCTCTGTCCCTACCATTGTAGTACGTGTGTAGCCCAGGACGTAAGGGGCATGCTGACTTGACGTCATCCCCACCTTCCTCCGGTTTGTCACCGGCAGTCTGTTTAGAGTGCCCAACTTAATGATGGCAACTAAACACGAGGGTTGCGCTCGTTGCGGGACTTAACCCAACATCTCACGACACGAGCTGACGACAGCCATGCACCACCTGTGTTCGCGCTCCCGAAGGCACTCTTCTGTTTCCAAAAGATTCGCGACATGTCAAGTCCTGGTAAGGTTCTTCGCGTTGCATCGAATTAAACCACATACTCCACCGCTTGTGCGGGCCCCCGTCAATTCCTTTGAGTTTCACACTTGCGTGCGTACTCCCCAGGCGGGATACTTAACGCGTTAGCTACGGCACTGTCCGGGTCGATACAGACAACACCTAGTATCCATCGTTTACGGCTAGGACTACTGGGGTATCTAATCCCATTCGCTCCCCTAGCTTTCGTCCCTGAGTGTCAGTTATGGTCCAGCAGAGCGCCTTCGCCACCGATGTTCTTCCTGATCTCTACGCATTTCACCGCTACACCAGGAATTCCCTCTGCCCCTACCATACTCTAGCTGTTCAGTTTCCACTGCCTTTCCGAAGTTAAGCCCCGGTCTTTGACAGCAGACTTGAACTGCCACCTGCGGACGCTTTACGCCCAATCATTCCGGATAACGCTTGCATCCTCCGTCTTACCGCGGCTGCTGGCACGGAGTTAGCCGATGCTGATTCCTCTGGTACCGTCAGGTTGCTTTCACAACTTTCTTCCCAGAGAAAAGGGGTTTACAACCCAAGAGCCTTCTTCCCCCACGCGGTCTTGCTCCGTCAGGCTTTCGCCCATTGCGGAAAATTCCCCACTGCTGCCTCCCGTAGGAGTCTGGGCCGTGTCTCAGTCCCAGTGTGGCTGATCGTCCTCTCAGACCAGCTACCGATCGTCGCCTTGGTGGGCTTTTACTCCGCCAACTAGCTAATCGGACGCGAGCTCATCTTCAGGCTATAAATATTTTCCCTTTCGGTACATCGGGGCTTAGCAGTCGTTTCCAACTGTTGTCTCCGTCCTGAAGGCAGATTCTCACGCGTTACTCACCCGTCCGCCACTAAGTATTTCTACTCCGTTCGACTTGCATGTGTTAAGCAGACCGCCAGCGTTCATCCTGAGCCAGGATCAAACTCTCCGTGTTGTTGAGTTTTTTTGGCTTGAGTCAAGTTCTTTCCACTCAGCACAAATGCTGGTTTTTTTCCCTTGACTTTTTTCTCGTTGTTTGCGATATTGAATATCAGCTCTCGCTTTTACTCTCTATCTTGATTTTTTTGACGAGGTTAATAGTGCTTTAAGCTTTCAAACTATTCTTTTTTCTAGGTTCAGTTTTTTGCCTTTTGTTCGTGGTTCAGTGAACCGCTTCCCTTCTGGCGCTTTATTAATGTATCAACTCTCCCCAGAGTTGTCAAGCGTTTTGTGAAAATATTTTTGAGTTATTTTTGAACCTATACACACCAAGGGTTTCGGCTATTAAGTCGCTCTCCGACCTCC
>NZ_JAUBRC010000099.1:0-5560 GCF_036701635.1 Microcoleus sp. N9_B4
TCTATCCTTGCTCTTCGCTGTGCCTATCTCAACGGTCAACTTTCAATTTGATGTATTTGCCAAAGTGAGATGCACCCCTTTAATCCAACCAATTACCAGTGACAGCCAAATATCATCTAGAACCCATTTATCCTCTGATAAAAATCTCTGAAGTTTTTTTCTTCTACTTTCAAATTTAATGGGTATCGCTAGTTTTGTCGCTATGCTTTCCAATGTGACTTCTTTAATCGATTGCACTACTTGAATCAATAAAATTGTCAATAAGTAATTAGAACGTGTCAGCTTTTCTGACAAATGGGCATGATATAATTCTGGTATCATTTAATTGTTTTTGGGTAAGAAGCTTTCTTACCCTATCTTTTTTGAGGCGATTTGTCTAGGATTGCCTCCCTGTCTGTTTTTCAGGCAACCTGTCACCCCGTCAGGAAAAATTGAACGAGTTAAATTATTGACAAGCATTTGAAGTTTAAAAAAAGCATCGGATAACTTAGGAAAAGTAAAACCCACATTCCGCAGTTCTGGCTTTGATGACTAAGGATTTTCATACATTCAGTGTAGGAAAAATGGTATCCGCTCAATAAGTAGGGGTAGCAGAGAAAAAAAAGTAAGCAGAGTGCACAAAGTGTCATAAAATAAGACACATGACGCCAAAGATTATTTCACCAGACAAGTCATCCTCCAATATACTGCAAACCATCGACCCCCCAGGGATTGCAGACGAATCCATGCGTCATAAAGTAGAGCTTTTACTGAACCTCATAGAACAATTACAATTAAAAGTCAAAGACTTGGAGTCAGAGAATCAACGGTTAAAAGATGAAAACAACCGATTGAAGGGAGAGCAAGGAAAACCAGACATCAAAGCCAAGTCCAAAGGATTCAAAAGCCAGCACTCTTCAGAAAAAGAACGAAAAACGCCAAAAAAGCACAAAAAAGGCAGTAAGAACGCCACGATTAAAATAGATCGAGAAGAAATACTAGAATATCCCACAGACAAACTGCCAGCAGATGCAGAATTTAAAGGGTACGAACAAGTAATCATCCAAGATATCAGCTTGGCAACCGACAACATATTATTCCGGAAACAGAAATATTATTCACCCTCAGTCGGAAAAACTTATGTAGCAGAATTACCATTAGGTTACGAAGGAGAATTTGGACCAGGAATCAAAGCCTTAATCATCAGTTTGTACGCTAGGTGGCAATATGACGCAAGGCAAACTACTAGATTTTTTAGCAGATTTAGGTATTTCCATCTCAGCCGGTTATTTATCCAACCTGTTAATCAAAAACCACTCCAGTTTTGAAACCGAGAAAAAAGAAGTTTATGATTCAGGACTAGCGAGTAGCCCTTGGCAACACTTCGACCAAACTGGTGCGCGTGTAGGTGGAGTAAACCATACCACTAATATCATCTGCAACCCTTTATATACAGTCTACTTTACAACAGCTAATAAAGATAGACTGACGGTAATCAAAGGATTACAGCCAGGACGAGAACTAAAATTTATGCTGAATCCACTGACATTCTCACTAATTCAGGACTTCAAAATCCCGATTAAATGGCAGAATGCTCTCAAGCTATTACCTCAAGGAACTGTGTTGAGTGAGGCACAGTTTAATCACCTACTCAATAAGTATCTACCCAAACTGGGCGCTCAACAAGTTACCCGGATTAGGGAAGCAGCAGCTATTGCTTTCTACCATCAGCAAACAGATTGTCCAGTCGTACAAACTCTCTGTTGTGATGATGCCCCCCAATTCAAGTTAATCAGTGCTGAGCGAGCTTTATGTTGGGTGCATGAGGGAAGACATTACAAGAAGTTAAGCCCGGTATTCGCTTGCCATCAAGTAATTTTAGGGCAGTTTCTCGATGATTTTTGGGATTATTATCGGGAATTATTAGCTTATAAAGATGCTCCAAGTCCCGAAGCTGCACTGCTTTTAAGGTCTAAATTTCGGCTGCTTTTTGAAACTCCAAGCGGCTATGAATTGTTGGAAAAACGCAAACAATTAACTGCGATAAAAGTATCGGAGTTGCTCAGGGTTTTAGAACATCCTGAATTACCTTTACACAATAATCCGGCTGAGTTCGCTGCCAGAACTATGGTGCAGCGACGTAATATTAGCTATGCAACTCAGACGATTGAGGGTACGAGGGCTTGGGATACTTTTATGTCTCTTGTGGCTACTACTCGTCAGTTGGGAATCAGTTTTTAAGGGTTATGTGCGTGACCGAATTTCTCAACTTGGAATTATTCCCTCTCTATCTACTATTATTCGCTCCAAGTCTTCTCTTCATCCCTTGGGCTTGTCTTGGCAACTAGAATAACTGCTTCCCCTACTTATTGAGCCGATACCTAAAAACTTTTTAAGAAAGTATTGGTATTTATGTAGGTCTTTTAAGATTGTAAAATTTTTGTTTGAATTTTTTACTAAGGAACATAAATTTGATTTCCCCAAAATACATAAATATAATTGCACGGAAAAAATTAATTAGGATTGCTCTAGGTCTAGAAAATCATTTAGAATTGCTATAGTAGCTTTTGGATTGGTTTATACGGTCAATATTGGGTGATTGGAATAGAGTTTTGTCAAAAAATAGTTGCTGAATTAATGAGAGCTAGACCTAACCAACTGCCATTTTTTCAGAGGAGTTTGAGGGCTATGTCCTTGATTCAATCGGGGTTTTGACTCTTGTTGTCACCCCGTCAGGGTGCGAACAGCATAAAGGTGCAGAGATTACGTAAAACAAACGTAATTCTGCACCTTTGAAAGCACTGGCGATCGTGCTTTTGGGATCGGCGGACAGTATAAGTGTGGGGCTCTGTTTTTGTTAGCAACAATAAAATAGGTCGATCGCTCTTTTTATTCGAGGGCGCTTTTTTTCTTGGAGAGCACTCTTTTTCTTGGAGGGCGATCGCCCTTCCTTGTCCCCATCAATCTCCCGATCACGCTCGCGAAAACAATGAGACCGCGACGCTCTTTGGTTTAGGTGAAAAGAATATTTTACTGTTAGTTCTTCCCAAAACCTTTGCCGCGATTGGTTGAAGGCATACAAAGACAGTTTTCGAGTTGCGATCGCAAAGTCTCGGTATCCAAACCCTGACCGATAAGAACAAGCTGGTTTTTCCGCTCACCTTTCCACTCGTCATCGTCCATCGAAAATCGCTTGCCGCTCAAGTGGAAAATATGCCGTTTGGGACTTTCTTCAAACCACATAATCCCTTTCGCGCGAAACACATTTGTTGGCAGTTGTTTGTCTAAGAAATATTGAAATTTTCTCAGAGAAAATGGCTTGTCGCTCTGGAAAGAAATTGAGGTAAATCCGTCATTTTCTAAATGGTCGGAGTGGGCGTGATGGCTGTGGTCGTGATGGTCGTGATGGTCGTGATGGTCGTGGTCGTGATGGTCATGATCGTGACTGCTAGGAGTTTCCTCAGATTGGAAATATTTGTCAGATTCAAACAATCCGACGCTGAGGACGAGCGGTAGGGGAACTTGCGATTTTACCGTTCGCAGAATTCGAGCACCTTCTTTGACATCGCGAATCTTAACTTCCAACAAATCTAACTCTGCTTCTTCAACCAAATCAGTTTTGTTGAGGATAATTATATCGCCGTAAGCTATTTGACTGTAAGCTGCTTGAGAGTTGAACAAATCTAAGCTGTAGTTGGCTGCGTCTACTACTGTAACTATCGAATCTAGACGAGTCAGATCGCGCAGTTCTGTGCCTAAAAAAGTTAGAGCTACTGGTAGCGGATCGGCGAGTCCGGTTGTTTCGACTACTAGATAATCGAGATTTTCTTGACGTTCTAAAACTTTGTAAACTGCATTAACTAAATCTTCATTAATTGTGCAGCAGATGCAGCCGTTGTTCAGCTCAACCATGTTGTCGTCGGTGGTGACAATCAGTTCGTTGTCAATGCCAATTTCGCCAAATTCATTGACCAAAACTGCTGTTTTCAAACCCTGCTGGTTGGTCAGGATGTGGTTGAGCAGGGTTGTTTTGCCGCTGCCGAGAAATCCTGTTATGATGGTAACGGGTAAGCCGTGTTTGGGAGCGTCCATCGCCAGTTCTGTCTCGGACTGAGTTGTAGATTGCATAGCTTGAATGTCAAATAAGGTCTGAAGCTTAAACTTGTTGTTCTTATTGTATCTTATCTGAATTCCGAACAGCGCGTTACCAGCGCTAATTATCGGAAGTTGCCAACAATTCGATCCCACCATGTTTAATTTGGCGATCGAATTGTTGGTAAAAGTACCTCTAGGAGTTGGTCTGCAACGTGTTTCCAGGTAAACCCATCCGCTACAAATTTGGGGCCTGCTTCGCGAGAGCGATCGCACAACTCCGGCTGTTCTATAATATTTTTCATTAAGGCGATCGAATGTTCTAAATCTGGCATCAGGCGAAATATCGGCTGACCGTTAGAAGTACCTTCTTGAAACGTACTTTCGACGTGCCAAGCAAAATCTGGAGTTGTAAAATCATCCGTCGGGCCGCCTTTAGTGCAAATAAGCGGCAAGCCACAACCAATTGCTTCTAGTGCGGGCAAATTGAATCCTTCTGCTAAATAACTGTACTTTAGACTAAATAAAGATGAGAACGGTGGCTTTTAGAAGAACTAGAGCCACCGCGCCGAGAGAGAATAAGGGTGAAAAAGAAAACCTATCCACTCCCTAAATGAACAGTGAACGATTAAAGGAATTCCGTCAAGCAGCATACGAGTTATTAGTAAAAGCAAAAGATGCGACATTCGAGCTGATGGATGCAGTGATGACGACCAGGAATGCAGCCTGTTTGGCGGAATTTTCGCTCAATCCATTATTCCATCGTCAATGGTCAAGCGTCTACGAGGCATTGCAAGACTGTAGACCAGACCGGAAAAAACTGATGCTGCTGTATCTGGAGCAATTACAGAAGGAAGCACCCTCAACGGAACACGTTTTAGTGGCAATCGATCATACTGCATGGGGCAGACAGTCATGCCAAAACATTACAAGACAGAACCCATGAATATCACAAAGGCGTAATTATTGGACAGGGGTACAGTACAATTGCGTGGATACCCGAAGCAGAAGGAAGTTGGGCATTACCCCTACTACATGAACGAATTAGTAGTTGGTCTTCGCCAATAGAAAAAGCAGCTTCCCAACTCAAACTTGTTTGTGAACAGAGCATCAATCCAGTCTTAGCAGTTTTAGATCGAGAATATGGCAATGCTTGTTGGGTACTAGCGCAAGCTTCCATTCAAGCTGATTGCTTAATGCGACTCCGAAAGAATGCCTGTTTTTGGGGGAGCATCCCAATTTTGTAAAAGGGGAAAAGTATGATACAGTTCCCCTTTTATTTTAGCTGATCCCTATATTATAGGATGTAAAAAATTAGCGAGACTCTCATCAAATTCGCTTATCAAAATATATAAACTTAAACAAGTTGACCAAAAATACCTAAAGAATTTTAGAGAATTTATAATAATTCATGGGTGCATCTCACTTTGGCAAATACATCAAATTGAAAGTTGACCGTTGAGATAGGCACAGCGAAGAGCAAGGATAG
>NZ_JAUBRC010000100.1:0-5200 GCF_036701635.1 Microcoleus sp. N9_B4
AGCTCGTCAGCAGGGTTTTGACATCACTGTTAGTGGTTGGCAATATGGCTAATTGAGAATGGTGCAAGATCTCAGTTAAAACGAAGTATTTCGGAAAAAACCCGGTTTCTGGGGCCTCGCGATCAGGTTTTTTGGTGGATGGGCGATCGGGTTTTTTGTTGATGGGGCGATCGAATTTGAGAGAAATGTGCGATCGGGTTTTTGGGTGGATGGGCGATCGGGTTTTTTGTGGATGGGGCGATCGACTTTTTGGGAAACGGGCGATCGGGCAATAAGTTGTTCACCAATAAGTGATTAATGGAAACCCGATTAGTGCGATCGTTACTTGTTTCTCGGATTCTATCAGGTTCAAAAAGATTGTGAGTAAAATAAACGGGGTTTGCGTCAGTTGTTTTTGTAAATGAGTCTAGTAAAATGTTGGTAACATATTTTTTGGAATAGGCAATCGTGTAATAATTCTGCTGCCTATCTTTTTTTACCACAACACAGATCAATCCTTACACCGTCTGGATTTGGGGCGGGTTGTCACCCCCCAGCACACTAACAATCCTATTTTTTAATAGTCGCTTGCAAATAAAGCAGCGGGTCTTCAGCAACCCAACCCAAACCCGAATTGTACCGAACTTCAAAATGCAAATGAGATGGCGGAATGTCCCGTTTTCCCGTCGTCCCCACAGTTCCCAAAACTTCTCCAGACTGCACTTTTTGACCGACTTTTACCACAATATCTTTCAAATGAGCGTAGCGCGTTTGCTTCCCCGCTTCATGGTTCACCACCACTAAATTCCCGTAATCCCCCTGCGGCCCGGCAAAGGCGACAGTCCCTTCGCCCGCAGCCAAAACCTGCGTACCCTCCGATGCCAAAAAATCTACCCCGCTGTGGAAAAAAAATTCGCGCCGCGCCGGATGCAATTGCCGCCCGTAACGCAAAGCTTGCACTGCTGGGGCGGGCAGCGGAAATCCTTGCACCGATTGCGTTGCATCGGGATTGATAGAAGGCCCGATCGACCTATTCACCGCTGGCACAAACACCGTTTTCCCCAAAGGCCTGCACCCATTCGCCTCAAATAGCAAATCTGCGGGCACTTTGTAAGCTTCTGCCAGTTTTTGCCAATTCCAGCCCGCAGGCACTTCTACCTCGATGCCACTGTACGGAGGAATGACGATCGCACTTCCAGCAGATACTCCACCGCCCCCCAACATCGGATTTATCCCGATCAGCGCCGCAGGGCTCACATTGTACTGCCGCGCGATGCTTTCTATTGTTTCGCCCTGGGCCACAGTGTGGCGACGCAACCGAGACATAGCCGGACTCGGGCAATCGCGGGCCGGGTCGGGGTTTTCCACAGGTGTACCTAAAGGAAGATTTGCAGGTGGGAGCTCGGTATTTGCCGCCGTTTTCTCAACGGGTGCGATCGACCAAATTAATGCAAAAATCAGCGGAAATAAGCGTTTCAAAGTCATTATGTACATAAAAAAGTATTCATTTCGGACAGTTGACAATTTTAAAATCCTGTAAAATTGCATATTTACAAGCTCTAGCCACCCCCCAGACTGTAAATCCCAGGCTAAGCCAAGTTAGGATGAGAATTATTACTTTGATTCGCTCTTGGCAAATCCGGCAAAATTGCCTGTGATGCCGATGGGCGCCTGCCTGTTAACAGCTATGTTCTTGAGGAAGCGGTACGCCCCGCCCCGCTTCCTTCCCGTCGCCAAGACAAAAATGCTTGATTCGGAACCTGTCTGCGGGGATGAGGTATTTAGCGGGAGTTATTAAATGAGTTTATCTTTTAAGCAAGCGACCCTTTATGTGACTTTGCTGTCAATCGGCGGAGGTATGGGATGGTTGGGAAATCGCTATCTGCAAGGCTCAAACAATCTGGAAACCGGATTGGTTTTGCCAGTAGTACGCCAGCAAATCCCCCCCTATCCCTCTCCTTCAGTTCAGGAAAATCGGGCAGTCGATCGCAGCAATCCCAATTTTATTGCTGAAGCAGCCGAAAAAGTCGGCCCGGCTGTAGTGCGGATTGACGCCTCAAGCAAGGTGGCGAATCAAGTGCCCGAAGCATTCAAAAATCCTTTGTTTCGTCGGTTTTTTGGGGAGAATTTGCCACAGCCGGAAGAACGAGTCAAGAGAGGTACGGGCTCCGGGTTTATTCTCACTTCTGACGGCCGCATCGTTACTAATGCTCACGTTGTCTCCGGGACGGATACTGTCAAGGTAACGCTCAAAGACGGCCGCGAGTTTGAGGGTAAGGTGCAGGGAGTCGATCCGCTGACGGATGTGGCTGTGGTTAAGATTAATGCTAAGGAACTGCCGCAGGTGGCTTTGGGTCGATCGGACAATATTGTACCGGGACAGTGGGCGATCGCGATCGGCAATCCTTTAGGTCTCGACAATACCGTGACTGTGGGCATTATCAGCGCTACGGGTCGATCGAGTTCCCAAGTCGGCATCCCCGACAAGCGAGTCCGCTTCATCCAAACCGACGCCGCCATCAACCCCGGCAATTCTGGTGGCCCGCTGCTCAATGACCAAGGCGAAGTAATTGGCATCAATACCGCCATTCGCGCGGACGCTCAGGGCTTGGGATTTGCAATTCCGATCGAAACCGCCAAACGAGTTTCCGATCAGCTATTCGCCAAAGGTAAAGCCGAACATCCCTATCTCGGCATTCAAATGGTCAGCTTGACTGCCGCCACCAAGGCAGAACTCAACAAACAGCTCGATAATAATAAAATTACCCTCGATCAAGGCGTTGCCGTGACGCGAGTCGTGGAAAATTCCCCCGCTCAAAAAGCCGACTTGCGCCCCGGAGATGTCATTCAAAAAGTTGACGGAATTGCGGTTAACACTCCCGGGGACGTGCAAGAACGGGTGGAAAACACTGTTGTGGGCAAAGAACTCGAAGTTGAAATTAACCGTTTGGGTCAAGTTCAGAATATTAAAGTACGTCCGGGTGCTTTTCCCCTATCGGGTAGCTCCGCCGGTGGGTAATACAATTTTCGAGGTTCGATTAAAGAATAGGGAATAACTTACGGGATAAGGATTTGGAGCTTACCTACAGTTGCATTCTTTTTGGAAATTGGTATTAGTTGCAAGGGTGGAGGATGGAAGATGAATCTGATGCTTTATAGTCCTGGAAGCAGTAACCGGGTTTTTTCACCAAAATCCTCGGTGTAGCGCGAGGGATACCCGGTTAACAGCCCGGTTTCTTAATTCCCTGTGCCTCCACGATTCAGGATTATGGATTTTTCTGAACAACTTTCATCTTTCTTGCTTCCCCAACCCGTTGATCTTTTTACTTGTCTTTGGGTGAGTTTGGTTTAATCGAGCTGGTGCTTGCTAAATTTTCTTCTAGGTGCATCCTTTGCTCCATTTGCCTCAAAAAATAGCCTGTCATCATCGCTGAAGCTAGCAAACCTGCTAAGTTTTCGCGATCGGTGGTAATTTCGACGTTAAAATTTTCTGAAGGCAAAACGCCGACAAGTCCTTGAACGTTATGAGAGATTATTTCTCTGATGTCGGGGCTGACGGACTTGGCGACGCGGGCTAGAACCTCCGGGGATTGGTGTTGGAGGTACTTCAGCAGTGGATTGACTGCGGTTTGTTGGGCATTGGATGTGTCAAAGTCAGGGTGAAAAACCATTTGGCGATTCTTAATTTCTGGCTGGTTACATTCTACTTCAAACTACTCGTCATTGCTTGGGTACAAATTTGCCTGAAAGTCAAGTTGCAATTGTTTTGGCAGTTGGTCTACTTGAAAGTACCGATGAAATTTCTCGGTAACTTGTAACCAATACGACCGCCCCTCAGTGGGCCGCCGTTTGCGGACGAAACCCATTTCTACCAGTTCCTGCACTTGTTGGTAAGCTCCTGAACCTCGCAAGTTAACTAAATCTGGCTGAGCGATGCCGCCTTTGAGGGCGATCGCAGCCAGCGTCCGCAAAGCTCCCACACCTAATTCTGGAGGTATTAAAGTTTGCATTAAACTGGCAAACTCTTCTCTGAGTTGCAGGCTGTATCCTGTGGGGGTTTCGACGACTTCTAATGCACTGTCGCGGTGGGACGAGTCAGACATGAGTTCGATGATGGCGTCTTCGGCTTCGGCTCGATCGCACTTGGCAATCTCGGCAATTTCTGCGATCGACACTGGCTGACCTTTTAGGTAAAGTATGGCTTCTATTGTTGTGGCTAAGCGAGTCATTTGGGAATTAGTAATTAGGAATGGGGACGTTGAAAGAAGGAGGAAGAAGCAAGGAAGAAGAAGGACTAAGGAAAACAACAGTTATCCGTATTTCCGTAACTTCCCTGTCATGAATAATAGACCTCTTGCAAAAAAAATATGTGTTTCACTTAAAAGTTTGCTCACGTTTAGGTCAAACTTTGAATTATTGGGTTGATTGGCATCTCCTTAAACTTGTCCAGCCTGCTAGACAATAAAATTGTCTAAACTTTCGACAATAGCACAAAATTATTTTGCAAGAGGTCTAATGATTTTGGTGTGATGCTCAATTTTTAACAGGTGATGGACTTAACTCTGTTTTTGCAACAATTTTTGAATGGTTTGTTGATCGGCAGCGTGTATGCTATTTTTGCCCTGGGATACACCCCACGGCTGTTTCATTCTTGAATTTTAGGTGTGCTAAAATTCTGAATGAAAAAATTCCTATCCTCCTCGGGAACTCAAAATTCAACTATCAATAAAATTGATAGTTGAATAAGCTGTTTTTATTGGTGTGAATGGGTTTGGGGATTATATTTTTTAAATGGCGCTCAGAGAATTGAGCTAATATACCTTGTTAATTAAGTAAAAATATCAGCTTTTCTAGTTCGTAGTTTAGCCATCTTTGACCGCAAGTTAATGATGAAAAACCTAAAAATCGGTAAAGATTAAGAGCGATGGTTGTCAGGAGTGATAAATTAGTGACTGCTATGTAGTTATGTCTCGGCCATATAAGTAATTGGACAGAATTAATTACACACTGATTTTTTACTAGACAAGGCTTGTCGCAAAACTTTTGTGTAATTAATTGTGTCTTACTACCCACATTCCGCAGATATTCGATCGGATTTAATTTCAAAAGAATTCAGAATTCTCAAAGCCTCAAATGATTGCTCTGCAATCATTTGAGGCTTTTTTAAGATATAATAATTGGTGCAAGTAGAGCAACCCTTAAAACCATGAAAAAGCCATCT
>NZ_JAUBRC010000101.1:0-4831 GCF_036701635.1 Microcoleus sp. N9_B4
CTGTGCAATCGTTTGGGAGTTTTGTGTTTCCGAATCTATCTTCCTTTCCTTCTGCTTGAATATCTGCGGAATGTGGGATCAAACTTTTATTTATATCAACCGTTTTGGCGGTTGCTATAAATCCGCCCCAAAGACACAATATTTTTGTGTCCGGATCTGCTACTTAATATTTTCCGAACCTACTGCCTCACAAATCGAATTAAATCCTTTTTCTTCTAACTTTTGCAGCAAACCTTGAAGAATCCGACGCACCATCCAAGGCCCTTCGTAAACCCAACCGGTGTAAACTTGAATTAAACTCGCACCGGCGGCTATTTTTTCCCAAGCATCTTCGGCGGTGAAAATGCCACCAACTCCAATTATCGGCAATTCGCCTTTTGTATATTGCCAGATAAATCGGATTACTTCTGTCGATCGCTCCCGCACTGGAAGCCCGCTAATTCCGCCGGCTTCTTCGGCGATGGGTTTGCCTGTTTCTCGCAATATTTGTGTTTTCAATCCGTCGCGGCGGATGGTGGTATTTGTGGCGATAATTCCTGCTAGTTGGTAGGTTTTTGCTAAGTCGAGGATTGATACGATCGCCTCTGACTCCAAATCCGGCGCAATCTTGACTAAAATTGGCTTGATTCCCTGATTTTCTTGTTGCAAAATTTCCAAAATTGTGCTAAGCCCAGCAGCATCTTGGAGCGATCGCAACCCAGGCGTATTCGGAGACGAAACGTTGACTACAAAATAGTCGCCCCAATCTTTCAGCAGCTTAAAACTCTCCAAATAGTCGGCTGCTGCCTGCTCTAACGGTGTTACCTTAGATTTACCGAGATTGATGCCCAAGGGGAAGGGAGACTGAGGCATGGGGCGCTGGGCATCGAATTTTGACTGTTTCTGTGCTGCCTGAAACCGGGCTGCCATTGCCGCGGCTCCTTGATTGTTAAATCCCATGCGGTTGAGGGCTGCACTGTCCTCCGTCAAGCGAAACAAGCGAGGTTGGGGGTTTCCCGGCTGTGGTTGACAAGTGACAGTGCCGAGTTCGGCAAAGCCAAAGCCAAAATTTGCCCAAATGTCAGCAGCTACGCCGTTTTTATCAAATCCGGCGGCCAAGCCGACAGGATTGTTAAAGCTCAGTCCCCACAAAGATTGTTCGAGGCGAGAATCTTGGACTCCCAAAGATTTCTGCAATCGAGAGAGCATTTGGCTGGTTGCGGGGTTTGACTGGGTTCTGGCTGCGAGTTCGAGAACTTGGAGAGTGCGGTTGTGCAGCCACTCGGCATCGGTTTTCAATACGGAAAACAACAGCGGGCGTACACTTGATTGATAAATATCCAATGATTTGTACTGGGGCAATTTACAAATTAGAAATGAGAAGGGAAATAAAAATATTCAGGAGCAGACAGTGAAGGCGAAGTTTTTACTTCAACTTCGATCGACTTTATCCAATGTTTGAGATTGAAGGATAAGTGAGACGATTATATTATAAGTTGACTCTTTTGCATTTTATTTTTTTGAATTTTTAAGTTAGTAATTTTAAATTAGACAAGGTGCGGGGAAGCTTGGAAATGGGGCAGCAGCAAAGACCAAAGGATTTAGACGAACAAATCGCGACCCTAGAGCGCGTTCTCCAGACTCTCCGAGAAGAGGAGAATGTGGAAGTGCTACTTTCGACCACTCTCGGTTACTTGCAAACAGAATTTGACTGGGGGTTGATTTGGATCGGGTTGTACGATCGACAGGCCCACAGATTGTTCGGCAAAGGTGGCATAACTCCTAACGGCGACCAGTCTTTTCTCAAACAGCGGTTTGCCCTCAGCCCTGGGGATTTGCTGGAACAAGTGGTGATTCAGCTCCGCCCGGTGGGAGTCCCGGATTTGCGATCGGAAAACAGAGCAGGAGAATGGCGCAAAGCAGCTCAAACTTTCAATATTCAAGGCACGACTCTGTTTCCGCTCCGCTACAAAGACCGCTGCTACGGTGTGATTTTGCTCGGCACAGACGTGTGGGGAGCGTCGCCAAAGTCGGGGGAAAAAACGCAGTTGGCGATCGTATTTGGAGCGCTGGCAACTGCTCTTTACCAAATAGAAAAAGACTGGCAGCGACAACAAGTTAAACACCCAGACGAGTCTCTTTTAGCGCTGATTTCGCAGTTGGGGGAATTGCGATCGCTCGACCAATACTTGCAAGCGGTTGTCGAACAAACTCATGAATTTACTGAGCCGACACGCACCAATGTTTATTGGTTCGAGCGAGAGCGGCGCTATTTTTGGCGCCGAGTCAGCAACCGCGAAGTTGCTCCGGGTTTGGGCGGGCCCGGCCGAGCGGCTTCGGGCATCACCGTTCAAGACTTGGGCGAATTTTATCAGGCTTTGGGCAGGGAAGAAATGGTTTGGATCGGTGAATCTCAAAGTTCTCTGAAAACTGAGCTGACGGGGCGGTTGATGCAGCAAATCCGCGCTCGCTCTCTGTTGGCTGCGCCGATTATTTCAGAAGGGGAATTGTTAGGATTTTTGGCAGTCGAAGCCAGCGAACCCCGGATTTGGCAAGACAATGAAAAACATTACCTGCGGGGAGTGGCGCAGTTAGTGGCTCTGACGGCTCCTGTGTCGGAGATGGAGGAGAAAATTCAGCAAATTGAGATCGATCGAGATTTAACTGCCGGAATAGCTCACGCCATCTACAGCGATGCTGACTGGGAGGCGACTTTGAAAAAGACCGCCGAACAGTTGTGCGATCGGCTCAAATGCGAATACTTTTTGCTGCTGCTGTACGGCGAAGAACAAAATCGCTTTGAAATTGTCTGCCAAAATCAGCCCCGCAATCGCAGGCCAGTGCCGTCGCCACTCAACGCCCTCGATGTGGCTGACGTGGGGCTGTTGCTGATGCGCGAACCTCTAGCTATTGAAAATTGGGAGGAAGATGGGCGGTTGGGCGCTTGGCGGGATGTGTTGGGGGAAGCGGGGGTGCGATCGCTTTTGGCATCGAGCACTCGGGGGAAAAAGGCAGAGGGAGAAAACCCCAATCGAAAATCGAAAATCGCCAATCGCCAATCGATCGAGGGTTTGCTGGTGATCGGGCACAGTGCAACTCGCACTTGGAGGCGATCTGAACAAGAATTAGTTCGGCTAGTAAGCCAACAACTCGGATTGATCCTGCACTCGTGGCAGCAGAGTTCGGCAATTGACAAATATCAGCAATTTGAGCGATCGCTCAAATCGGGTTTGGCGGTTTTGCACCATTCTCCTGATGAGCAATCTGAGCAACAGATATCTGCTGCTTCACCGACGATGTTCCCAGAGTTGCCGCTACAAAAGCTCGATCGTAACTTTGCTCAACAGGTTTCCCAGACAATTTCCTGTCCTTTAGTAGCCGTAATTACTTGGAATCCCGGTGAGGAGGAAGGTTCAATTGCGACGGCGCTAGCTGCCAATCCCGTATTTGCCCTCAATCCCGAGGCGGTGATTCCTGTCAAAACAGATGCGTTGATCCAACAAACCCTGGCTGCTAGCGGGGTGCTGCAACAGAGCACGAGCCAACTGCAACTGGCGACGAAGCGGTGGCTCCGCAGTCCGGGAATTGGCGAGATTCTGACGGTGGCACTGCGGACGGCCCCAGAACACGCTCCGGCGGGCATTGTGGTGGCTGCAGACGCTCCGGGCCGCCAGTGGTCGGAGTTGTCGGTGAGTTTACTCAGCTCGATGGCGTCTCAGTTGGCTTGGTGGCGCAGGTATTTGGCGGTGCAATCGATCCAGGAGTCGCAGCGATTGGATCTGGAGTTGCTCAACTGGTACAAACAGCGCCGTTTTGAGGACTTTTACCGCACTGTGGGAGCGGGGGTGAAGGAGTTGGGGGATTTGAGTCAGTCGATTTTGCAGTCCGCGAAGGAACAAAAGGATGCTCTGAAAACTTTGCGCTACCAACAGGTTTTGCGACACATTGGCAATGCTGTGGGGTCAACTCATTTGCTGCTGAAACAGGAACAGTGGCGGCTGCAATTCGCACAAGATGCGGTGCCTGTGAGCGCTTGGCTGAGGCGCTCGATCGATCGAACGGCCCCCCTGGTCAAACAGTCGAAAGTCTTGCTGGAAGTGCACAGAGAAACTGCTGTGTCCATGCCTGCAGGCCAGACTTTGAGCGTTCGCGGGGACAGCATCAAGCTGGATTTGATTCTGTGCGAATTGCTGGCGACGGCTTGCAGGCGCTCTGCTGTTGGCGCCAAGATTGAGATTCGCTCTGAGTTGTTGGGGGAAGATTTGTTAGAATTGTCTGTGGTCGATAGCGGCGCGTGCGATCGACAGTTAATTGCTGCCTTCAACGGCGGTTCCGGGCCGGACATATTAGCGGTTTCTAGTTCCAATAGGTCGATCGTGCAAAATCTCTTAGTTTGTCAGCGAGCAATACGCTTAATGGGAGGAAAGTTTTTTTTAGAAATGTTAGAAAATAATTTAATTGTGGCTCGTTTAGTTCTGCCCCTAGCCAATTCTTAAAATTCTGTACGGGCGAGTTCACCCTATCTGCAATTCACATACTAGGTACTTATAAACCAGCCCCAACCCAACTTCTAGCGGTAAAGTGCTTCAGGTGCAGCCTACATAATTACGTTCTGCGTCCAGAAATAGATGATTGATATCAATTCCGTTTGATTGGGACTTGTATTAGATCGAGTTCTGTGAGGTAGTAAGATTAAATGAACCGCGAAGACGCCAAGAGCGCGAAGGAAGAACGGCATCTTCTTCTTTCTCTTCCTTCGCGTCCTTCGCGCCTTCGCGGTTGGTTGAGTCGATGGAAGGTATTATCCTTCGCACCTCTCAGTTAGATCCGGACGTGCTGGTTTCCCCGCATC
>NZ_JAUBRC010000102.1:0-3501 GCF_036701635.1 Microcoleus sp. N9_B4
CTACAGTTGCTGGCGGCAAGTCTTGCATTTCATTCACTTCATCGGCGTATTTTTTCAAGTCGGGGTGCTTCATGATTACTTGTCTAGTGGTTGTCTAGTGGTGGCCGATCGCACTTCACGACGATCGGCAATCTGTCTTACACGGTCTTACCGCTCACAGCATCCTTAAACTGCTTGCCTGGAGAAAAGGCTGGCACAGTAGTAGCTGGGATTCTCAAAGGTTCCATAGTTTTAGGGTTTCGACCGTCGCGAGCTTTGCGTTCCCTCGCCTCGAAAGAGCCAAAACCTACTAGCGTTACTTTCTCACCGTCCGCCACCGCGGCGGTGACTGAATCAATAAAAGCGTCCAGCAGTGCATTTGCTACTTTCTTGGTGGTGTCGGCCTTAGTTGCCAGCAAGTCCACCAGTTCTCCTTTGTTCATAAGTGCGATCGCCCTTTAGTCATTAGTTGTTAGTCATTAGTTATTAGTAGCGCAAAACCAGCACCCGACGGCGATGCTGGTTTCTGTTGCGGTTATTCTGCGAGGTCTTCCCCGCCGTTGCTATCGTTGGATGATTCTGTTGCTTCGTCTAGTAGGTTACTAGCTTCTGCTTCTGCTGCTGCCATTTGCTGCTGATGCAACTCTTTGAGCCTGCGGAAATTGTTCAGCTTGTGCTCATATTCTTTGACCTCTTCTCGATACCAGACGATGCACTCATTCGACTTGACCAGTTGTTTCTCAGCATCGTCTATGAGTTGGTCAAGCATTCCCCCAACGGCGTAACTAAGGATATTTCCCTCCTCGCTACCTTTTCTATTAGGTGAGATGCGCTGAGTCCCAGTTCCCGTGCTAAGTCGTCCAGCATTTTGATTGCTGTCGGTGTCAATCCGTAAGTCTTTGTTGTTTTTAGTTCCCCGTGGGGCTTGTGCTTGGCTTTCCGCATAGGTTTCAGTCATAACGTCCCTCTTAAAGTAGCAGAATCTTAACTAAGATGTTGACAGCATTTCAATTGAAATAGTAATATTGTTATAACATCTTAGTTAAGATGCTTGCAACCCTGCATACCCTTAATGTTGGCGGGTGAGCGCCCCTCACCCTTTCCCCAAAACCTATGTACACCCTGGAACAGCTTCAACAGAAAAATCTCAAGGAATTAAAGGAAATCGGCTGGCAACTGAATGTGGTACCAGAAGGCGACAGACGATGCCGCCAAAACTGGATAGATGCACTCATTGGCGTGCAGCCCCCGCTGCTGCAACTGCTGGAAGTTCCCCCCGCGGCCCAAGTCGAACCGGTTGAGGCGATCGAACCAGTAATTGATAATGCCTTTGACGCGGAGGAATTTCGGCAGACTCACGATGCTGAGATTGAAAGCTATTTTCAAAGTCTCATCGAAGTTCAAGCCCAGGAGCCGATCGAAGTTCAACGCCAAGAGACACGTTTCAACCTTGATATCTGTTGGGTAGTGGACGCTGAGGATCACTTTGTTGGTTTTCTCCCGGTTCCCGCTGATGAGTATCTCAGTGGGCGTAGAAGTTTTGCGGCTAGACCTGGCGATCGAGTTGTCGAGCCTGGCTCAGTGATTATCAAGCCGATCGAAGTTCAAGCCCAGGAGCCGATCGAAACTCCCCCCGGTGTCGAGTCCAAATTCGGCCGCATGGTTTATCCCCGCCCGATCGCACAAAAGCCAGATGGAAATAAAACTGACAAAACTGATACCGACAGAATTGGAACTGCAAGCCCTGGACTACATCACTCACGCATTGATACCGCCGAACCAGATGCAAGTAGCAACAGCTTTAAAAGTGAGGTGGATAGATGCCAAATACGCGACCAATTTCTGGCGATATCCGGGGATAGTGAAAGAGATTGGCGGCCGGCTTTACCCGATCAGTCGCTTGAATTAACAGCCTTAAACGATGAACAACCGCCGAACCGTGGCGATGGCAAGGGACGGATTGAGCCAAAATTGAGCCAAAGTGCGATCGTACCAGCGGCCAAAAATTCCCCCGGTGTCACTCGCAAAACTTCAACAGCCCATCAACTTCTGGAGTTGTTCAAATCCTCGGCAGTCATACTTGATGATTCCCCCGTTGGTGAAACTGAGGCAGAATTGCTCGAAAGTGCGATCGTACCAGCGACCGAAAATCTCCCCCGATCTGAATCCGATCCAAATCCGATCTTGACGGGGATTCGTCTGTCTGATACGTTTCTCGCTCGCTATTCCCCGCCTCAGCCTGAGATTATCCACTATCAATCCGATCCCGACGGGCAACTGAGCCTGCTTAACTTTGAAGTGGAATCGGTGGACGAGCCGCCAGACCCAGATGACTTTCCCAGCATCGATGCTTTCAACGAAGCGATGGCTCGCTGGGATGCCGAAAACTCTGAAGCGCTTATGGTGTCTATGGATTCGATGTGCGAGTGGGCCCCGTGTCCGGCAGAATGGTACGAGCCGGAACCATCCGAAGTGATGGAGGTTGCGCCGAGCTCCGATCATTTGCTTAGCAGCTCCGATCATTACGAAGGTCGCAAGTGCTGGAACTTTTCAATCCCCACTTTTGACGCTTGGTGCGATCGCGCTGCGCGACAAACTGACACCGACGAACCGCCCGACACAGGGAGTTTTGCTAAACTGCCGGGGCCCAAACCCCCCAAGTTTCCGCCGATGAGTGTTGCCAAGTGCGATCGGGCAAACAGTATCAGGAAGTTTGCCCGCGGTGCAATATGTGCGATCGGGCGAGCTCCACCGGGAGGTGATGCGATGCACTAGCGATTGCTTGCATAGAGCTTTAGACATGAAGAACTTATCTCCCATATCTCGTTTGCGCGATCGTCTTGGACGTTAGGGCGATCGCTTCCTCCCACATAACCCTTAAACAATTTCGAGCAAACTCATGAAAATCACCCAAATCGGCTTTGGATACACCAAAAATTTAGGCAACTACGAAAATTGCAAAGTGTGGCTAGAAGCCCATCTAGAAGATTGGGAAGATCCTTCAGAAAGCCTTGATATCCTTCGCACTAGAGTGGCCGAAGAACTGGAATTGCCCTACAAATGGCACGAACTTAAACACCAGTTGGCGAAGCAGCAGGCATCCATAGAAACATTCAATTCCATAATCGAATCTAAGAAAATTCAGTTAGCTAAAGCCGAGGAGGCTTGGGATAACTTCGCAGAGTTTCTCACAGCTCACGGCGTCGATCCGGTCACGCTGAAGATTGAAAATTTCGCTGCGACTAGAGCCGATCACTCAGTTGTTCCTCTTGCCAAATATGTAGCAGATGATAGCGCCGAATTGGCATTCGGGGAACGCGACACATCGGATGATTATGACGACACCCGGTGGAATCCCGACGATGACGATGACGATGACGATTACTGACAACAAACTTATCTCGTAAGCGAAGACGACACTATTACCCCCTACTTTTAATGCAACTCACCGCCGACTTCAACGATATTTACTGGGAACCGCCTGAGACCGAATATCAGCCACTTTTAGACTTTGAATCCGAA
>NZ_JAUBRC010000103.1:0-2890 GCF_036701635.1 Microcoleus sp. N9_B4
ATATCAGCCCCGGTTAACTCGCCCAGGCGATCGACAAAATCGCTTCCCGAACCCGCAGCAACATCGCAACCATAAAGCACAATATCTGCTTTGTCGCTTAGCGCATTTCGCCACCCTTGCAACTGGCTTTCATATTGTGATAAATTATCCGAATTCAACGTCGTAGAACCTAGCTGCAAGCTGCCAGAATTACCGTGAGAAATAATGTGAACTTGGTCTACAGTTTCCCCCGCAGCAGAAAGTGTTTGCAGTTTCGCAGTAATTTGCTCGACTCCGTTGCCATTTTTATTTAAAATGATAATCTCTGCGCCTGGAAGCACGCCATCGGCAAGAGTTTGATAGTCATCTAACTCGGAATCAATGAAGACAATAGATTTAGAACGAGAATTGCGGCTCGCAGATTGTGAATCAATACTGGCAAAAGTTGAGTTCATTTCGCATACCCTATGAGAATGTTTGCTATTTGCTGGTAGATTCACCTTGAAAGCAGAAGGCTAGAGATACAAAAGGCAGAAGGCAGAATTAAAACCTCGGTAATCCATCGGGGAGATTAAAATTTAGGGAAAAATTTTAATCTCCCTAAATGAAATCCGAGACTTGTCTCCCTAATCAGCTTAAGCTGTGTGAAAATTGCGATAATTTTAGCAATTAAATGCAGCAGAGGATGTAATGTAAATAGTTGGGTACGGGGAACCTCTATATGTAGATTTGCCATGCAGATCCTTAGCCTGATAAGTAGTGCATTAAACCATTGGGAAGCCTTGTCAGCTAAAATTCAAAAAAGATTTTCTGTGGTTCCGAATTCCTGAGAATTGCTCTAGCTAGTACCTGATACATTCACATTAGATAAAACCAGGAAAATTCCCTAAAATTTTGATTAATTTAACTTTTTTGCTACCTGGAAAAAAGTTCCCAAAAATCTGAAATTTAGTGGTTGAGAAAGCTGGCTTGATTCGGGCGCTACTTATGGCTAGCCAGCTCAGGATTGCAATAGACGGATGTGCCTCATTCTAGGTGTGGGCGATCGGCAATAAACAAGATTTATACCATTTATCTAAAATCGTGCAACACTCTTCGACCCCCCCTAGCCCCCCCGCTGCATTGCGGGGGGGACAAGAATACTGTTGCATTCTTTTTTAAAATTGGTATTATTACCGATCGCTGTTGAAAAGAATCAGATCGATCGCTCCTCTGCGTTGGCGTAGCCCCCGTAGGGGCGGGCGGCGCTAACGTCATCCACCAAATTTCAGGAGTTTGAGAGCTTTCTTCACCACTTCTAAGCGGGCTGGCTGCTTATAGTGCACCCTACCCCAGGCAGTTAGATTGTTACCTGAGTGAAATCGCTAGCGGTGAGAATACCGGGAGTAATACCGTTAAGCTTCGCCAACAATTGATTGGTGTCCGTCACAGTAATCAAAGTTTGATTGTTGCTGGAAGTAATACTGAGTTGATTAAAACTCAAACCAGAATTCAACCCAATTAAATCCTCTCCCTTGCGGAAATCATTAATGGTGTCGCTACCCAAACTTTGATTGAGGAAAAACACATCATTTCCCGAACCTCCCGTCAATGTATCGTCCCCAACATCCCCGGAAAGGAAATCGTCCCCAGCACCGCCGCTGAGAATATCATTACCTTTGCCGCCGTACAGGGTATCGTTACCGATGTCGCCGCAGAGCACATCGTTTTCATTGCCGCCTAACAGCAAGTCGTTGCCCTCACCGCCATCGAGACTGTCGTTTTCTTTGCCGCCGTAAAGCGTGTCATTTCCCAAGTCGCCAAAAATCAGGTCTGTTCCTTCATTGCCAAAGGCAATATCGTTGCCGTTTCCAGCATTAATTGTGTCATTTCCTAAGTTGCCTAAAATGTAGTCGTCGCCATCTTCACCGAGTAAGATATCGTCATCTTTGCCGCCGAAAATGGTGTCGTTGCCAAGGCCGCCGGCAACAGTATCTTTGCCGATATCTCCCCTCAAAAAGTCGTCGCCATCTCCGCCAACAACAGTGTCATTATCTTTGCCGCCGTAGATGGTATCGTTGCCAGCGCCACCAGAGATGAAATCGCTGCCTTCATTGCCGAAAAGCGAGTCGTTATCTGCACCGCCGTCAATGTTGTCATTGCCGCCCATGCCGTAAAGAGTGTCGTTACCAGCAAGCCCGTTAATTGACTCGTTGATGCCACCGCCCATGATGAAATCGGAACCTTCACCGCCGTTGAGAGTTTGTTGGACGGGGTTCGCGGTGATGGCAGCAACGTCGAGTTGCGGGGCGTTGAGGTCATCCAGCAGGCAATCATCTGTGTCGGGAGTAGGAGTGGGGGCGGGTGTCGGAGTAGGCGCCGGTGGTGTCGGAGTAGGAGTGGGCGCGGGCGTCGGAGTAGGCGCCGGAGTCGGTGTCGGAGTAGGAGTGGGCGCGGGCGTCGGAGTAGGCGCCGGAGTCGGTGTCGGCGCGGGCGTTGGAGTAGGCGCCGGAGTAGGCGCCGGAGTCGGTGTCGGCGCGGGCGTCGGTGTCGGAGTCTCAGTCGGAATAGGAGTTGGCGCGGGCGTCGGAGTAGGCGTCGGTGGTGTCGGAGTAGGAGTGGGGGCGGGCGTCGGAGTAGGCGTCGGTGGTGTCGGAGTAGGAGTTGGCGCGGGCGTCGGAGTGGGCGCCGGAGTCGGTGTCGGAGTAGGAGTGGGGGCGGGCGTCGGAGTAGGCGCCGGAGTCGGTGTCGGAGTAGGAGTGGGGGCGGGCGTCGGAGTAGGCGTCGGAGTCGGTGTCGGAGTAGGAGTCGGCGCGGGAGTTGGTGTTGGCACAGGGACGACACTACCTCCAAATTCAAAAGATCCGCTATCCACGATCGCACCTGGAATGCTGTCGCCATCTTGAGGGCGAGTCACGCCGCGCTGATCCTT
>NZ_JAUBRC010000104.1:0-2775 GCF_036701635.1 Microcoleus sp. N9_B4
CAAAGGTTTCATTCTATTTTACCTTTCTTTTTTATACCCCTTGACAATTTGCACTTTTTCTTAACTTGTCACAAATGTGCCTGAGCTCATTCCCCTTTTTCAGACCTGAATCCTTACAAATTTAAAACCTCTAATTATAACATATATCTTTTTTGCAAGAGGTCTATTAAATAGAGAAGGATTTTTATGGTGTGAGCCGTCTGAAATTAGTCAACAAGCATTATCACTCATATTTTTAACTTTTCCCGCAATTTTATTTGAAAAAGTATTTAAAGAATTACTACCTCATCTTCGACGAAAATGGTTAACCAGAAAATCGAGACCACTACCGGATAGCGTACAATTTGCCTTAAAACCCACATTCCGCACTTCTGGCTTTGATGACTAAGGTTTTTCATACATTCACCGTATGAAAAATATCTGTGCCTACGTTTTCTATTTTGAGTATCATTATTGTCGGATTTTGCCGATACATAAAAAATTTGAATTTACAAATATTTCCTAATACATTGATTTTGGAACTTCTGAACCAATTTCCCATAAATTAGACATTAAAATTATGAAAACCTGATTGTTGTCTTGCTAATTTTTTGGATTTATTCAACAATATTCTCAGGTTTATTTGGGTCTTTATCCATCTTCAACTATTAAATAATATTGACCGCAAACCTTTCCTAAATAATTTAATATATCCTGACGTTCTTTTGTTAAATTGCTCACCTGTTCGGCTCCATTTAGACTGACTAAGTGTACGGCCTGAAACATCTGAAATACCCACCGCATTGTCGGTTTATTTGTTAATTTCTTGACCTGGTTCCTGATGCTGGCATTTGCTGATGCTAATTCTTGCCTCAACTTTCTTTGCGCTAGGTTATATACTAGCAAACATACTCCCATTATCATGGCAATTGCTTCTACTCTCTCCGGCTTTTTCACGAATACGCTTGATGTGAAAAACAATGGGTCTTTTAAAAATCTAAATCCTCTTTCGTTACTTTGTTGATTTTTGTATTCTTCTAATATTTGCTCGTTGGTTATTTCGTTTTTGTCTAAAATATTTGTGGCTAATATAAATCTCCCTGCTTTGATTTTTTCGGCTGATATTACTTCTGGTCTGGTTTCTATTTTCCCGGTTATTTGATATTCTATTTTGTCTGCTTTACTAGCTGTATTAGTCTGTCTTTTTAATTTCTTCCTGCCTTTTTCTTGGCATTCTATTTCTGTAATTTGGTAATATTTCCATGTATCTGATAATTTTTTTATGGCGGTTTCTGCGTCGGCTTTACAGGCAAACCCTTGCTGGGAAAGCTTGCGTAGTGACGTTTTGGCGCTTTCTTGTTGTTTATTTACTTGTTTGTCTATCTGTTTGATGCTTGCTTTTTTTCTGAGTTCACTTTCTATGACTAACCATCTTTGTTGAATGTTTCCATATTCGCTGCTTCTTTCTGCTATTTTATATCCTTTTTTTGAGCTTGCTTTCCATTCACTTTCTTTGATGTCTGAGATTTTATCTTGGGCTGATTTTATGCTGAGTGGAACTCTTGTTATCCATTTGATTCCTGTCATTGCTGATAGGTTATCTTTGGTGTATAAGGCGCTGTCTGCTACGCAGATTCCTTCAAATGTCCACTGTTTTTTGAATTATTTTAGTCTTGATACGAATACGCTTTTGTCGTCGATGTTTCCTGAATCTATTTTTAAATATAGTGGTATGTCTCCGTCTCCTGTTACAATCATGTCTATGATAAATTGTTTGAGGTCGGGTCGATGGTCTCGGGAGTATCCGTGTACTATTTCTATTGGTTTCATTTCGGATGTTTCTGGTTCTGCTTCTTTTTCTGTTTGATTGGTCTTTTTGACTTCGTTTTTATATTCTCCTTGTACGTACATTGAACTTCCATCTAAATGGATGCTGTTCATTTTTACTTGGGATTTATGGGCAGCTTTTATGGCGATTTCTGTGAAGATTTTTGTGGTTCCTGTTTGATAATATTTGTCTAATACTCTTCCGAGTCTGTCGTCGTTTAAATGTTCGGGTAGTATTCCCTTTCCGATTAAATGTTCAGTTGCTTTTCCTGCAAAAAATTCCTCGAATATGTATAATGGGGCGCTTAAAAAGCCTAATCCATTCAAAATCATTGCTTTCATGACTTGTCCTGGGCTGAGTTTTTCTTGGGTTGTTATTCCTACTATTTTATTGACTTCTTCTACTAATTCCATCTCGTCTATTATGCCTGCTACTATTCCTAGATGATCCAAATTTAGCACTTTTATGGCTTCTTGATGCTCATTCATGGTTTTTCCCTCTTTGACCCTAACCCGTTCATCTTAACTTAAAAAAGCTTGAAGTGGTTGCCCAGCAATCACTTCAAGCTTACATTTTTCAATTTTATAACCATCAATTATGTTTAAAGACCTGCGGAATGTGGGATCAAATATTGAATTTGCTTGTGACCCACATTCCGCAGATGTGGGTTGGATTTTTTTTACCAGTTGTGAAAACTGGGAACCCAAAAACTTTTGGGTTGAACCTATGCGGTTTTAGGGTTACAGATACTTGTCAAATTTACCTAAACTAAGTAAGTTGAAATCATTGACTTTTTCTATAGCCTTTCTCAGAAAGATGAGGTACAATAACAGCAGTGTGTAAACCAGTTAAAAATATTTGTAAGGATTCAGGTCTGAAAAAGGGGAATGAGCTCAGGCATAGCCAAGTCACAAGAATGGGCAGAAATAGCCTCACGGAAAAAAGTCATTACTGAGCGAGCTTGAAAA
>NZ_JAUBRC010000105.1:0-2488 GCF_036701635.1 Microcoleus sp. N9_B4
CAACGGGGGAATCATCAAGTATGACTGCCGAGGATTTGAACAACTCCAGAAGTTGATGGGCTGTTGAAGTTTTGCGACTGACACCGGGGGAATTTTTGGCCGCTGGTACGATCGCACTTTGGCTCAATTTCGGCTCAATCCGTCCCTTGCCATCGCCACGGTTGGGGGGCTGTTCGTCGTTGAACTTGGCCGCTAGTTCAATTGGCTGATGGGGTAAAACTCCCCCTCGAACTGCTTCACTATTCCCAGCCAGCACCAATACTCGATCGCCTTCTTTGCTTCCCAGTGCTTCAGCTTTAGCGCTGCTGCTATCTCGAACTGATTCGGCGGGATGAGAGCGCCAGTTATGTACATCAGCACTTTCTGTTCTGTCGAGTTGGGGTCTAGTTTCTGCATTTTGTGCGATCGGCTCCTGGACTTGAACTTCTTGTATTGACGCTTTAATCAAATCCTTTCCAGGGCGTGAGTAATCAAAAGTTCCACCGGGCCCGAAATCGACGCGCACCCTACCAGACGGGGAGATGTGCGTAACCTTGCCGACTAGGGATTCTTCTTCAATCCCCCAACGCTCGTGAACGGACTCGACTAAATCGCCAATCTCGAAAGAGTCTAGGGCTTGAATTGCGATCAGCTTAACGGCCGATTTCGGGTAAACGATGCGGCCAAACTTGGACTCGACACCGGGGGGAGTTTCGATCGGCTTGATAATCACTGAGCCAGGCTCGACAACTCGATCGCCAGGTCTAGCCGCAAAACTTCTACGCCCACTGAGATACTCATCAGCGGGAACCGGGAGAAAACCAACAAAGTGATCCTCAGCGTCCACTACCCAACAGATATCAAGGTTGAAACGTGTCTCTTGGCGTTGAACTTCGATCGGCTCCTGGGCTTGAACTTCGATGAGACTTTGAAAATAGCTTTCAATCTCAGCATCGTGAGTCTGCCGAAATTCCTCCGCGTCAAAGGCATTATCAATTACTGGTTCGATCGCCTCAACCGGTTCGACTTGGGCCGCGGGGGGAACTTCCAGCAGTTGCAGCAGCGGGGGCACAGTGCCGACTAGGGCATCAATCCAGTTTTGGCGGCACCGTCTGTCGCCGTCGGGCATCACGTTGAGCTGCCAGCCAATTTCCTTCAATTCCTTTAAATTCTTCTGTTGCAGGTTTTCCAGGGTGTACATAGGTTAGGGGAAAGGGTGGGTGTTGCCCACCCGCCAACGTTTGGGGTATGCAGTGGAATCTTTCACATATGTGAACTTTCTACTATCATAGAATTACATATGCAATAATGTCAACATCACATATGTGATTTTGGTAATCTTTTAAGGAAGACGTTATGAACTCTCAAGAGCATGGTCAAATCCAGGAAGGCGAAACACTTAGAGTACGGGGAACTGAAGAAGAACACGATGTTCACTCTCACGCCGACAGCGGCGAAGCTCTTTCGGCAAATAGCGGAGGATTTCGGACTCAGCTCCTCGGACTTAATCGAGAAGATAGCGCGGCGGGAGGTGGAAATTTCAACCCCTTTGGGGGAATTCTTGATCAGCTCATAGATGACGCACGCAAGCAGTTGATCAAGTCGAATGAGTGCATCGTTTGGTACAAAGAAGAGGTTAAGGAGTATCAGGAAAAACTCAACAATTTAATCAAGCTCAAAGAGCTACAAGAACAGCAATATCAAGAGATGCAGCAACAGCAACAGATGTTACTGCAGCAACAACAGCAGATCCAGCAGCAATTGATGCAGCAGCAGTTAATGCAGCAGCAACAGCAAGAGTCATCCAACCACATAGGGGAAACCCCCGCAGAATAATCGCATCAGAAGCCAGCACTCCTTACGGGGGGGCTGGTTTTGCGTTACTAATGACTAATAATTAATGACTAAAGGGCGATCACACTTATGAACAAAGGAGAACTGGTGGACTTGCTGGCAACCAAAGCAGACACCACCAAGAAAGTAGCAAATGCACTGCTGGACGCCCTGATAGATTCCATCACCAAGGCCGTTGCCGACGGCGAAAAAGTAACGCTAGTCGGATTTGGCTCCTTTGAAGCGAGGGAGCGGAAAGCCCGCGAAGGTCGCAATCCCAAAACTGGCGACAAGATGGACATCCCGGCAACTGTAGTTCCTGCATTTTCCCCAGGGAAGATGTTTAAGGATGCTGTGAGCCGGCAAGCGTAGACAATTTGCCGATCGTCGTGAAGTGCGATCGGCTAAACCACTAGACAAACACTAGACAAGCAATCATGAAGCACCCCGACTTGAAAAAATACGCCGATGAAGTGAATGAAATGCAAGACTTGCCGCCAGCAACTGTAGAACTTCCACCGCTGGCAGCGATCGCCATCATCAGTCATATCCAGTTAGCAACTCGTCACCCCAGAATAGGAGACGATATCTTTACCAAAATTGCGATCGACACAGCGCGACAATTGCAAAACCTGTTTAATTCAGACTCCGAAACTTACAAAGTGCTGGAACTTGG
>NZ_JAUBRC010000106.1:0-1096 GCF_036701635.1 Microcoleus sp. N9_B4
ATTCAGAAACCTCTGAATACAGAGCCGTTAAAATCAGACAACGGTAAAAATAATGGTGAGCACTAGAAATATGACCCATCAAATAATCGATCAGCTCTGCCGCGCGTTCAGAGGCTTCTAGTGCCTCACTATACTGTTCGTAAAGATAGAAAGTCTGCGCTTTTAAAACATAAAACTCACACAGCGCCGCCATACTTTTACGACTGTGGAAATTCTCTAAATGCTGTTCTTCGCTAACTTCATCCTCTTCGCCCATCAAATTTAAAATGGCTATCTTATTAGCAATAATAATATCAATAGCCCACAAGTTTTTAGTTTGCTCGCAAAAATGGAGCGACTTGCCAATATCTTCCAAAAGGTTATTCAAATTCATGCCCTGGAAGAAATAGGTAATAGTTTGAAACATCCGGTTATAACCTGTCCATTGCAAGTTGCCAGATTGCAAGCCAACTTTATACCCTTCGTTATTAATTTCCGCCGTAGTTTTGAGCGGTCTCACCCAGCAGTTTAAGTAATTGGCAAAAATCACACTATCTTGGCAATTTTGAGACAAGTTATTTGAATTTTCGCTGAGAGTTAGAGCAAGTCTGCCAAACTCATAAGCCGATTGGTAATCCCCTAAAATTGAATTCAGAATAATTCCATAACACGAATAGCAATAAGAGCCTCCCGCTACAAAACCGTACTTGAGAGAAAGATTAATCGCTTTAATCACAGTCAACTTCCACAGTTCTTGAGATGAAAAGAACGTTAGTGGCCCCATATTTCCCAATAACTTCATGGCAATTAGTTGAGCCGGATCTTTCATCTTTTCTGCATGAATTAATGAAGCAATTTCTTGGTTATCCAAGTAGGCTGTAGCTGTCGCCATTTCCGCATTAATCGCCTCACTTAAACTATCTTCAGCCAAGTCTATGCCCAGCAAGTGAAGCGCTTTTAATCCAGATTGAACTGCTGCTTCATATTTACTCAGCAGAGTGTACTGCACGATCAAAATGTTGTAAACTTCGGCTTGTTCTAGCTCAGATTTTGCCCGGGCAAATGCCACTTCTATTAAAGCTTCTGATTCTTCAAAATTGCCGTTTAAATATTCGGC
>NZ_JAUBRC010000106.1:1196-2457 GCF_036701635.1 Microcoleus sp. N9_B4
GACCGAATTTTAAGTAGTCTCTGGCAGCAGCATAAGCCGTGGCATCTTTGGCTTTGCGAGCGGCTGTTAAATTTAAAATAGCTAGTTCAGTTTTCTCGGTATCATCAATGATTAAATTCCGACCCGAATTCAAATGGTCGGCAATTTCAAAAATTCTTTCGGCGCGTCGCTCTGGAGAAATATTTGCTAGTAATAGGCGACCAATTTGTAGGTGAATTGCTGTTTGGAGTTGTGAGTCAATTAAAGCGTAACCTGACTGCTGCACGCGGTCATGCAAAAATTTATAAGTAGTAATTACTAAGTCTGAATTAATTATTTCTGATTCGGTAGCACCTAACTCAGAAGTAGCTAGAATCAATCCCTCTTGGATGGCTGGCAATAGTTCTTGAAAGGTGGATACCCAAGATTTCTCATTAATAATTGAAAGAGTGTTCAAGTCAAAACTATTACCCACGCAAGCAGCCAACCGCAAAACTTGCTGAGTTGATGCGGGCAGTCTTTTCAATTTGCCAAGCATCAATTCAATGACGTTATCAGTAATACCTACTGATTCGATTTCTGAAATATTCCAATCCCAGTTTCTTTTGGGAAAATTGAATTTTAGCAGGTTTTCTTGATAGAGAGTTTTGAGAAACTGATTGACAAAAAAAGGATTACCTTGAGTTTTATTAATAACTAACTCTGCTAGGGGGAGCGCTGATTCTGTGTCTTTACGAACTGTATCAGCAATTAAGTTACCTATCTGCTGAAGGTGTAGGGGAGCTAAAGTAATTCGCTCGATTCTTGCACCTTGATTTTGCAGCTCGTCCAAAGTCATCATTAAAGGATGAGATGGGTTAACTTCGTTGTCTCGATAAGCACCAATTAGAAATAGATAGTTGGTTTGCTCATCTGCTATCATTACTTGTAGCAATTTCAATGTGGCGGAATCAGCCCATTGTAAATCGTCGAGAAAGATGACTAAGGGATGGTCAAATGAACAAAAGACGCGGATGAATTTTTGAAATACTAAATTAAAGCGGTTTTGTGCTTCGGTAGCGCCTAATTCTTGTACGGTAGGCTGTTTGCCAATGATTAATTCTACTTCGGGAATGACATCTACAATGATTTGACTATTAGTACCAATAGCTGCTAAAAGTTTTTCTTTCCAGGTATTAAGTTGATTTTCGCTTTCTGTTAAGAGTTGCTTGACTAATGATTGAAAGGCTTTGACAACTGCGGCGTAAGGGATATTTCGTTGAAATTGGTCGAATTTTCCGGC
>NZ_JAUBRC010000107.1:0-2146 GCF_036701635.1 Microcoleus sp. N9_B4
GGAATGATTAGTGCGATTCGTTGAAACGTAAATCACGGTGAAAGCCCGTACATAGCGTTTCCAGCCACAAGGCTGAACTCTCGGTGTGATAAGGGTGCAAGTCCCTTCTGCCAGACTCAGGCATGACTCCTTACCTGCCCACACCGACCGAGCTCGATTTTCGGAGAGTGAAGCTGGGAACAGGGCGCAATCAGACATCTACTGTGAGATGACAATGGCGCTAATGGGGAGTTCCAATGGTGCAACAGAGCCTAGAAAAGTAACTTATCCGAGAGCGGGACACAGACCAACCTCCCGACTCCACTGGAGTTCATTCCCGCCGAATTATTGATCGAATATCGGCAAGAGTCTAGGGAATCCAGTAGTTAAATTGGCTCCACCTAAAGGAACAATCAATCTAACCAAGGGAACGAAGAAAAACGAATTGAGGGTCAAGGGGAAGTCGAACCCCTAGTAGGCTAGACGAGCAGCGGAACCCCCTTAATTCGGTTAGGACAGACCGTAATTGGTCTGAGGTGTTCAGAAAACATAAGTTAGAGCAGAGCATGATTAGACACAGCAGCAATGTTAGTGAATCTTGGAAGATGTTACCTTGGAAGAAATTCCGAAGGGACTTATTTCGCCTACAAAAACGAGTGTTTAAAGCGATTCAGGTTGGAGACAAGCCCAAAGCGAAGTCCCTTCAAAAGCTAATTCTGAAATCTCGGGCTGCAAGAATGTTGGCGATACGTCAAGTAACTCAACTAAATGCTGGCAAAAAGACTGCGGGAATCGACGGAAAAGCCTCACTCACATTTGAGGAAAGGTTTGCCCTGAGTGAAGAACTCAGAGCCAAAAGTAACAACTGGAAACATCAGAAGTTACGTTCAATACCAATCCCTAAAAAGGATGGGAGTACCCGCCTTCTTAAGATACCAACTATCGCCGATAGAGCGTGGCAATGCCTCGCAAAATACGCGCTAGAGCCAGCACACGAAGCAACTTTTCACGCTCAGAGTTATGGGTTCAGAACAGGAAGATCGGCGCACGACGCGCAGAAAAAACTGTTTCATAATCTACGCTCTTCCTGCAACGGAATAGAGAAACGGGTTATCGAGCTTGATATCGAAAAATGCTTCGACAGGATAAGCCACAATAGCATTATGGAACGACTCATCGCCCCAAAAGGCATCAAGACCGGAATATTCCGCTGTCTAAAATCAGGAGTTAATCCAGGATTTCCAGAACAAGGAACCCCGCAAGGGGGTGTGGTAAGTCCGTTATTAGCCAATATTGCACTCAATGGGATTGAGGAAATACACCAATCAGTCCGCTATGCGGATGATATGGTAATAATTCTCAAGCCTAAAGATGATGCGACGGCAATACTTGATAAAGTCAGCGAATTTCTAGCAGAACGAGGGATGAAGGTTAGTGAAAAGAAAACAAAGCTAACGGCTACGACAGATGGATTTGACTTCCTCGGTTGGCAGTTCAAAGTGCAAAACAACGGGAAATTTAGATGCGTTCCATCAGCGGACAATTTTAAAGCGTTTCGTCAGAAGGTAAAACACATCGTTAACAACTCGAATTATGGTGCTACGGTCAAAGCTGAGAAATTAGCCCCTGTAGTTAGAGGTTGGAGAAATTACCACCGCTACTGTAAATTGGATGGCTCACGGTTTTCACTGTGGTTCATCAAAAATAGAGCCTTCAAGGTATTCAACAAGGAAGCAAAAAAGAATCGTAATACTGTCAAGAAATTGATGGAAAAAGCGTTCCCGACGGTTCCTTACTCCGAAAACAAATTTGTCAATGTCAAAGGAGAGAAATCTCCCTACGACGGAGACATAGCCTACTGGGGTGAGCGTAACAGCAAGCTCTATAACGGCGAAACCTCTAAAGCTTTAAAACGGCAAAACCATAAATGTGGGAAATGTGGTCTAAAAATGCTAGGCGATGAAAAGGTACATCTGCATCATGTAGATGGAAACCATAGTAACTCGAAAATAAACAACCTTCTAGCGGTTCACGAAAGCTGCCACGATTATATCCACATGAGCAAAAGGCGCAAGCCAAGAACATCGGGAGCCGGATGCGGGGAAACCAGCACGTCCGGATCTAACTGAGAGGTGCGAAGGATAATACCTTCCATCGACTCAACCAA
>NZ_JAUBRC010000108.1:0-2082 GCF_036701635.1 Microcoleus sp. N9_B4
CCCACATTCCGCAGATATTCAAGCAGAAGGAAAGGAAGATAGATTCGGAAACACAAAACTCCCAAACGATTGCACAGCAATCGTTTGGGAGTTTTTAGTGTATAATAGATTTCTGCAGTAAAGCAACTCTAAAAATCATGAACCAGCCATTATCGGGGATAAATATCGTAAATTTAGACCACTTGGGAATAGTAGCCGGGATAATAGATGAAATGGAATTGGTAGAAGAAGTCAACAAAAAAGTGGGGATAAGCAACAAAGAAACCCTCAGCCCAGGACAAGTCATGAAAGCGATGATTTTGAACGGATTAGGGTTTTTGAGCGCCCCAATCTACCTATTCGACACATTTTTTGTAGGAAAAGCAACAGAACATTTAATCGGAGAAGGAGTGACCCCCAAACAATTAAATGATGACAGAATCGGGAGAGCATTAGACAAATACCATCAAGCTGGAACGACACAATTATTCACAGCGATCGCCCTGAAAGCAGCTCATAAATTTCAAGTAGAAATGAACAGCGTTCATCTAGACAGCAGTTCAATATCAGTAGAAGGAGCATACAAAACTTGTCAGGAAAAGAGTCAAGACATTGAAACAGACTCATCAGACCCACCCGATGAAATGAAAGCCATAAAAATCGTTCACGGATATTCAAGAGACAAAAGACCCGACCTCAAACAATTTATCATTGACACCATAGTTAGCGGTGATGGAGACGTACCATTGTATCTCAAAATAGATGACGGAAATGCCGATGACAAAAGCGTTTTTGTCGCCCGACTCAAAGAATTTAAAAACCAATGGACTTTCGACGGAATCTGTGTAGCAGACAGTGCCTTATACACAGCAGAAAACTTATCAGCCATGGCAGGAATGAAATGGATAACCAGAGTGCCATTAAGTATCAAATCAGCCAGACAAAAAATCTCAGCTATCGAAGATAAAGACTGGGAATCAGCTCAAATAAAAGGCTACAAAATAGCAGCCATAACCAGCGAGTATGCCAACATAAAACAAAGATGGATAGTAGTAGAAAGCGATATCAGAAAACAAGCAGCCCTCAAAAAAATAGCCCAGCAAGTAGAGAAACAATTAGAATCAGCTTCTGACTCACTACGCAAGCTATTCAGACAAGAGTTTGCGTGTATAGCCGACGCAGAAATCGCGATAAAAAGATTATCAGATACCTGGAAGTATCACCAAATCACAGAAATTGAATGCCGAGAAAAACCCGTCAAAAAATCGACAAGCAAGCAGAAACTAGAGAACCAAACAAATTCAACAGTTTATCAAGTTACCGGTCAAATAGAAACCAGGTTATCAGTAATAGAAGCCGAACAAATCGCAGCCGGGAGATTTATATTAGCCACCAACATCTTAGACACTCAAGAGGTGAGCGACGAACAGATACTATTAGAGTACAAAGCGCAGCAAAGCAACGAGAGAGGATTTAGATTTATCAAAGATCCATTGTTTTTTACATCAAGCGTCTTTGTGAAAAATCCCGAGCGAGTCGAAGCAATAGGAATGATAATGGGACTGTGCTTGTTAGTTTATACCCTGGCACAAAGGAAATTGAGACAACAATTATCAGCTACCAATGAGGGAGTCAGAAATCAGGTAAAGAAGCTCACCAATAAACCGACAATGCGATGGATATTTCAGATGTTTCAAGCGGTACATTTAGTGACGGTCAATGGCTCTAAACAAGTGAGCAATTTAACCCAAGACCGTCAAGATGTATTAAAGCATTTAGGACAGTATTGCAGTAGGTACTATTTAATGTTTTTAGGTGGATGACGCTCGTTATTAAGCTGTAGATATTGGTGAATAATCCACATTTATTAGTCAAGATAATTAGCTCTTGGCAGGATTTTGCTTGGCTAAAAAGCTGAGTTATTTCGCGAAAACAGCGCCATCAAGCTATTAAAAAAAGTCAATTATTTCACTTTATTTAATTTCGGGAGATTTGAGCGACTCCCGTGACGTTAAAATCGCATAAGTTCAACGGAAAAACTTTGGGGTTCCCACTTTTTACAACTGATAAAAAAATTCCACCCACATCTGCGGAATGTGGGTT
>NZ_JAUBRC010000109.1:0-2007 GCF_036701635.1 Microcoleus sp. N9_B4
AACCCACATTCCGCAGATGTGGGTCGGATTTTTTTATCAGTTGTGAAAACTTGGAATCCGAACGCTTTTGGGCTGAAATTATGCAGTGTTAGCGTTACAGAAGCTTGTTAAATTCAGCTAAATTAAGTAAGTTGAAATACTTGACTTTTTCTCACATATTCACATTGCTTTTTATCGTGGTCAATCATTTTTTTTAAGCAAGGCAATTTATGCCAAGAGCAAATTATCTTGACTAATTAATGAAAATTATTCACAAATATCTACACCTCGATCTCAATCGTTATTCACTTGAAAATATTAAATAGTATTGACAGCAATACTCTCCTAAATGCCGCAAGATATCTTGACGCTCTTCGGTTAAATTACTGACCTGCTTCGCTCCATTTATAGTCACTAAATGTACCGCCTGAAACATCTGAAATATCCAGCGAATTGTGGGCTTATCGGTCAATTTCTTTACCTGATTTTTAACTCGCTCGTTGGTAGCTGATAATTGTTGTCTCAATTTTCTTTGCGCCAGGTTATATACTAACAAACACAGTCCCATTATCATTCCGATTGCTTCAACTCGCTCCGGCTTTTTCACGAATACACTAGAAGTAAAAAATAAAGGATCTTTGACAAATCTAAATCCTCTCTCATTACTTTGCTGCGCTTTGTATTCCGATAATACCTCTGAATTACTCACTGCTTTAATATCTAAGATATTTGTGGCTAATATAAATCTCCCAGCTTTGACTTTTTCCGCTTCGATTGCTGAATTTCGGGGTTCTATTTTACCCGTAACTTGATAGACTATTGTCTGTGTCTCGCTCGATTCTTCGAGCTTTTTTTTTGTTGTTTTAACTGGCTTTTCTTGGGATTTGATTTCTGTTATTTGGTGATATTTCCATGAGTTTGATAACTTTTTTATTGCAACTTCTGCATCGGCAATACAAGCAAAATCTTGTGTGGATAGCTTACGCAGTGTGGCTTTTGCTGATTCTAACTGTTTCTCTACTCCCTTGACTATTTTTTTAAGATCTGCTTGCTTTCTGATTTCACTTTCTATTACTAGCCATCTTTGCTTGATGTTGCCATACTCACTGGTTCTAGTTGCTATTTTATAGCCTTTTATTTGAGAATCTTCCCACTCACTATCTTCTATGTTGCAGATTTTATTTTGAGCTGATTTTATGCTTAATGGCACTCTAGTTATCCATTTCATTCCTGCCATTGCTGACAAATTTTCTGCTGTGTATAAGGCACTGTCTGCTACACAAATTCCGTCAAATGTCCATTGATTTTTAAATTCTTTCAATCTCGCAACAAAGACACTTTTATCATCGGCGTTTCCGTCATCTATTTTGAGATACAATGGCACGTCTCCATCTCCAGTTACGATCGTTTCAATCATAAATTGTTTGAGGTCTGGTCTTTTATCTCTTGAATAACCGTGAACGATTTTTATGGTTTTCATGGAAGATTCTGTATCCTCAGATTCTGTCTCAACTTCCTGGCTCTTTCCCTGACAGTTTTTGTAGGCTCCTTCTACTGATATTGAACTACTATCTAGGTGAACGCTTTTCATTGATACTTGAAATTTTAGAGCCGCTTTTATGGCAATTGCCGTGAATAACTTTGTCGTTCCAGCTTGATGATATTTGTCTAATGCTCTCCCAATTCTGTCATCATTTAAGTGTTCGGGTGTTACTCCTTTGCCAATTAGATGTTCTGTTGCTTTTCCCACAAAAAATGTGTCAAATAGGTAGATTGGGGCGCTCAAAAATCCCAATCCGTTCAAAATCATTGCTTTCATTACTTGTCCGGGACTGAGAGTTTCTTTAATTCTTATTCCCACTTTTTTGTTGACTTCTTCTACCAATTCCATTTCATCTATTATCCCCGCTACTATTCCCAAATGATCTAAATTTACGATATTTATAGCTTCAGATGGCTTTTTCATGGTTTTAAGGGTTGCTCTACTTGCACCAATTATTATATCTTAAAAAAGCCTCAAATGATTGC